>JBEKGC010000027.1:0-28622 GCA_050013055.1 Streptosporangiaceae bacterium | reverse complement strand
GCCCGCGCCGGGGACCTCATCACCCCGCCCAGCCTGGGCAGCACCCGCTACCCGCCGGTCGGCGACGCCCCCGGTGACTACGTGCACGGCTGACGGCCGGCTAGCCGATCGTGATGGCGTCCAGTCGCTTCTTGATGAACTGGGCGCAGACGACGGGCGGATAGTCGTTCGGCGGGGCGAGCGGCGGTTTCAGCGACTCGATCACCGCGTCGTGGTCGGCCTCGTAAAAGTAGACAAGCGAGACCAGGTCCTCATCCGGCGCCTCGGCCTGCGGCGGCAGGACGCGGTGCCGGTTGGACTTCCACCGGCCGCCGCTCCACCGGGCAAGCAGGTCACCGGTGTTGATGGTGAAGGTGCCCGGACGGTACGGCGCGTCCTCCCAGCCGTCTTGCTCGGTCCACACCTGCAGGCCGCCGCGGCCAGGCTCACGGTCCAAGATGGTCACGGTGCCGAAGTCCGTGTGCGGGCCGATGCGGAACTGGCCGGGTTCCGGCGGCCCGGCCACGGCCATCGGCGGGTACCAGTTGATGTTCATCGTGTGCGTGGCGTGCCCGGTGTGCCGGGTGAAGAAGCCGGGTTCCAGGCCCACCGCGGCGGCGCACAGCACAAGCAGTTCGTCCGCGAGCGCGCGCATCCGGGTCAGGTAGGCGACCACCGCGGGCGCCAGAGCCGGCACCTCGGCCGGGTAGACGTTGGGCTGGAACCAGAACCCGTCGACCTCGGCATCACCGGTCGGTGCGTCGGCACCGACCGCGAACGACTCCTTCATGTCCGGCGGGGTCGCCGTGCCCTCGGCGTAACCGTTCGCCTCGGCGCCAGGCGGCAGCCAGCCCCGGCCGCCGACCGTGACCGCGTACCGCTGCTTGACCCCGGCCGGGAGCGCGAAAAACGCCCGGGCCGCGGCCCGTACCTGCGCACGCAGCTCATCCGGCACGCCATGACCGCTGATCAAGAAGAAGCCCACGCTCCGCAGCGCGGCGTCCACCTCGGCGGCCACCGCGGCGCGGGCCCGGTCATCGCCGCTGAACCACGGCGCGAGGTCGATGACGGGAACTGAAGAGGACACGTGCCAGGCTCCGGTGTGGTCGACGCCCCGGCCCAAGACAGCGACCGCGGCCAGCGTGAGCAGCCACGCTACCAGGGTGACCGGGGGCAGCTCGATATCCCTCTCTCCTAGAGGCGGGCCAGCGCCTCAAGCAGCGGGTCCAGGCCCATGGCGCCCAGGCTGAGCGCCTTGGTGTGGAAGTCCTTGAGGCTGAAGGTGTCTCCGCCCCTGGCCCTGGCCTCGTCCCTGGCCTGCCGCCAGATCCGCTCGCCGAGCTGGTAGGACAGCACCTGCCCGGGCCAGCCCAGGTAGCGGTGCAACTCGAAGCGCAGCCGCTTGTCGTCCCAGCTGGAGTGGGCCCGCAGGAACTCCCAGGCGATCTCGGCGTTCCAGCGCTCACCCTCCCGCCAGCCCGTGCCCGCGGGGATCTCCAGCTCCGGCGGCCCGCCGCCGGTAGTCCCGTTCACGCGTGCCCCACCCTGCACACCCATACCGCCCTGCTCCCGCTCGCGAACGACAACAACGGCCCATCGTTGTCGTCCCAGCGACAACAACGGCCCATCGTTGTCGCCAGGTTCGGGGCTGTGAGGGTGACTGGAAGCGGGGCGAACGTGACCTGCGGTGGCACTAGCAACAGCATTGACCCCGTGGACCATTCAGGCTGCCGCCAGTTAACCGCGGGCAGAACATCGCCCACACGACTTTGCCTGTGTCGCTGGGGGTAAAGCCCCACTGGTCGCTCAGGGCACAGATGATGTGCAAGCCGCGACCGGTCTCGGCGAAAGAATCGCGCGCCTGCAGCACGGGAGCCGCCCGGCTCGGGTCGGCGACGGCGCACAGCACCCAGGACCCAGGACCCAGCAGGCCGAACCGGATCGGTCGCCTGGCCCGGCTCTCGCTGGTCTCCCGGGGCCGGCTTTCGCCGGCTTCCTGCAGGCCGTGCCGCAATGCGTTGGTGAGCAGTTCGGATACCACGATCGCGATATCCTGGCTGCGCTCGGTGATGCCCCAGCGGTGCAACGTGGCGACCGCGAAGTCTCGCGCCGCGCGGACCGATCCCATCTCCGCGCTGAGCGTGCGCGTGGCGACCCGGGGCAAGCTAACCGGCCCCCTCACGGCGGGATCCGGCGATGGCCAGCTGCTGTCTGTGGTCAGGCCCGCCATCTCCGCGGCCAGCCCCAGCCAGCGGCTGCCGATCATGCCCTCGAGCTGGGCCGGATGCCGGGCCGCGACCGCCTGGTCCAATTCCTCGCCACGAGGGCGGACAGAGCGGCTGCCAGCGTGCGGCCACCGGCCCGGGTAAGCCTCCCCGGCGTATTCCTGGATCATCAGTACCCCCATCTGTACCCACCGGCTCCCCAAGTACCATCCAGGGGCCGCTGTGAAGCTCGCCAGGTGCGGGCCTTAACCCGTGTCGTGCCCGCCGAGATGCAGGCGGCCGGGCGGAGACGGACGGGCGCTCGGAGACGGACGGGCGCTCGGAGACGGACGGGCGCTCGGAGACGGACGGGCGCTCGGAGACGGACGGGCGCTCGGAGACGGACGGGGCGCGCTCGGCGACTATCCGGGCGGTCCTGGCCATGGCGGTGTAACGGTCCCACACGACGACCGGGTGGGACGCCCGGAAGGCCGCGTCGGCCTGCTGGCAGCGCGGGCAGGCCAGCCGGCCGAAAGCGTCGATGCGCCAGCCCGCGATGATGGCCCGGGCGCGCAGGTCGCCCTCGCCCAGCGCGGCCGGATCGGCGTGCCAGGATATACAGGAGCCCATCTCGCACCACATGATTGGCGTCCGGAGCTGATTACCGATCAGCGCGCCCACCGCAGGCCTGGCGTGAGCAGGCTGGACGTGGGGAGCCTGCGGGCGCGGAGCCTGCGGGTGGGGGGCAGCCTCGGTCCGAGCCGGGGCTGGGGCAACAGAGCTCGCTGGGGCTGGGCTGGCCGGGCTGGCCGGGGCTGGGGCAACAGAGCTCGCCGGGGCTGAGGCAACAAGGCTCGCCGGGGCTGAGGCAACAAGGCTCGCCGGGGCTGGGGCAACAAGGCTCGCCGGGGCTGGGGCAACAAGGCTCGCCGGGGCTGGGGCAACAAGGCTCGCCGGGGCTGGTCTGGCCGGGCTCGCCGGCGCGGTGCGCTGAGCCGCATCGTCCGGGGCGGCCGGCGGAGGATCGCCGTGGGCGGCATCGCCGGCATCGGCAGCTAGCTCGGCCCACCCGTCCTCCCGCAGCTCCGCGAGCCAGTCGTTCATCTGGAGCATGTTGGCGTCGTCTGGCCGGATCCTCATCTTCATGTCAGGCCTCTCGTTGAGCCAGCGGTGAGCGTCACCCAGCTGCGAGCGACCTGCCTCAGAGCAGGCACCCGGCGGCGGGAAGACGGACCGGCGGCGATTGCGCGTCCTGGACTCTCCAGGCCTTACCGGCAACGCGCCTTCACTGTGACGCGTGCTGGCATCCCGCGACGTGGCTTGCGCGGTACCGTCCGCCGGCCCTCGGCTTGCCACGGCGTGTGTACCACCATCGCGCTCACCCTCCCCGGGCAAGCGCCCAGCCTCACCGTTCTGGTTTAAGGTTTCACGGTCCCGACTCCGAATCACAGATAGATATACCTACGATAAACATTTGACTTATTTATCGGCCATTACGGCGTGGCGTGTGGACAAATTATATGCTTATTTATGCACAGGGTGTGGATAGTGTCCTAGCAGCTCAGAGCCCTGTTTTAAAGAGAAGCTTGGGCCGGGATCCCCAGCATTCCCCGACGTGCACAGAAGATAGGTGTCGTTCTGCACAAGCCATCCACAGGCTTATGCACAGAAAGTCCGAGGCCCTGGCCTGGCCGTCGGCGGGCAGGCCTGGCCGACCGCTCGGCGGGCGGAGGCGCGGCGCGGCGGTTCCTGGCCGCGGGCGAGCGCCGCTGAAGACGGAGCGAGAACGGCCTACTTGGCCGGGAGCACCGCGAACGCCGGGTGCCTGGGCGCGATGGCGCGGATCTGATCGTCGGTCGAGTCCGGACCGATGCCCTCGAAGAAGATCCCGACCTCAGCCTTCCACCTCTTGAGGTAGGCACGCAGGATCGGTACTTTCTCGTCGTCGGCGAGCTCCCGGCCGGCGAAACTCTCGGCCCGCTGGCCCAGCCGCAGCTCGCCGGAGCCGGCCGCCCGCAGGTTACGCACCCACTGGGTTTCGCCGCGCGGCGACACCAGGTAACGGCCGCCGTCGTGGGTGAGCAGGTTCACCGGGGTGGTACGCCACTGCCCGCTGGTCCGGCCCTTCACCGCAAGGACCCGCGAACCGAGAACGCTGACGCCCCGGCGGGTCAGGAACGCCACCAGCCGGTTGAAAACGTTACGCGTGAACCAGCCGGGCGCGCGGTAGTGATCAGACATGAAATCAGCCTAACGCAGCGGCAGCCGATTGATCCGGCCCACGTCATAGCGCCGGCTGATGGCGACAGCCGGACGCGACATTCTGCCGCGGACCTGGTGCGGGCCGCCCTTGACGCGCCGAAGGCCGGCCCATCGTGCGCGACTTGGTAAAAATTTCGCGGCTGAGTTGAACGCGGCGGCGCCTTTTTACGTGGTTCTTAGTACCGGTCCCGCTAATCCCGCCGGCGTCCATGTGCAGGGAGTTCCCATGAGACCCAGCGTCACCGTCAGAAACGCGGTTGTGGCCACCGCCGCCCTCGCCCTCGCCGCCATCCCCAGCACGGCCAAGGCCGCCACCACCTGGAGCGTGGCCCACCCGCCTTACACGGCGGTGGACAATGTTCCCTATGCGCCGCTCAATGCCATCACGGCCGTCAGCGCAACCAATGCATGGGCCGTCGGCCAGGACTCAGGCACCCCGCAAATCAACCACTGGAACGGCAGCACGTGGTCGACGAGCGCGCTGCCGTCCGGACCTTGCAGCGTGTTCGAGGCCGACTGTGCGCTCACCGGAGTAAGCGGCGACTCGGCCAGCGACGTGATCACCATCGGCGAAGGCACTATCCCCACCTCCACCGGCTGGGTCACCGAGGCGCTCGCGTATCGCTGGAACGGCACGTCGTGGTCGCAGCTGACCGTGCCGGCCAGCGTGACCTACGACGAGATGGAGCACGTCCAGGTGTTCTCGCCCACCGACGCCTGGGCGGTCGGGGTGGGTAGCTCCGCGGTCACGGGCGCAGCGGTCGCCACCGCGCTTAACTGGAACGGCAGCGCCTGGAGCCAGATCGCCACCCCGGTCTCCACCAGCAACGACCTCTCCATCAACGCGATCTCGGGCACGTCGGCCAGCGACATCTGGGTGGTCGGGCAGACCGTGACGCCCGGCTACCACAACCGTCAGTTCACCTCCGTGATCATGCACTACAACGGGTCGTCGTGGGCGCAGCTGACGGCACCGGACAACAGCGGGCTGCTGGACGTGGACGCCGTGTCGCCCACCGACGCGTGGGCCATCGCGGCCGATGGCTCGGTGCTGCGCTGGAACGGTACGGCCTGGACCGTGGCGACCACGCTCGCGTCGGGCAACACGGCCATCGCCGCGCTGTCGCCCACCGACGTGTGGGTGGCCGGCGTCGTCTCGCTGACCCACTACGACGGCACGAGCTGGACGTCGCAGCCGGATCCGGCCGGGGTGAATGCGCTGACCGGGCACGCCGTGCTGGCGCCAGGCGACATCTGGTTCGCTGGCTATTACTACCCGTCGAACGCCGTCACGGCGCCGGCGGTGCTGCGCACATCCTCAGGCTGAGGCATAATAGAGGCTAATGAACACGTCACATTCCCGCCGCTTTCCCGTGACCGTCACCCATCTTCCGGTCACCCGTTGCCAAATCTGCCACCGCACCGTCGCGTACCACCCTGGTAACCTCAGTGAGGTCCTGACCGAGCACTACCGCCGGGCCCATCCAGAAGCGCTCGACTCCGCGGCCAAGTAGCGGCCGGCCGCCCAGCGGGCATAATGCTGGGCGCTATCGAACGGGCTATTGGCGTGGTCTGGCCAGGAGGAAATTCACCATATCGATAGTGCGCGGGCCGGTAACGCAGCATTAATCATCACCGCTCGGCTGGCCTGACGAGGTCAAGCAGCGTCCCGTCCGTCACACCGTCGTGCCACCATATGAGTCGTGAGCTCACAGCGTTTCCGCGCCGTCATCGCCGCCGACGCTCAAGAAAGCGCGGTCATCGCGATGCCGTTCGATCCAGATATGGCGTGGGGGGCCAAGGCCGACCATCCCGTCGGCGGCACGATCGACGGCCGCCGGATCCGCGCCAGGCTGATGCCCGGCGGCACCGGGTGGGTGCTGACGCTGGCCCCGAAGCGGCTGCTCGACCTGGGCATCGCGATCGGCGACGAGGTGACCGTTGAGCTGGCCCCGGAAGGCCCGCAACGCGCCGACCAGGCCGACGACATCGCCGCGGCGCTCGCGGCCAACCCGGCGGCGGCCGCCTTCTTCGACACGCTGGCGCAGTTCTACCGCAAGGCCTACCTCCGCTGGATCAATGCGACCACCCGCCGACCTGAGCTGCGGGCGGCCCGCATCGCCGAGGTCGTCGACCTGCTCGCGGCGGGGATCAAAGAGCGGCCACGACCGTGACGGCCATCGACCGCGCCGGACCTCGGCTCACTCGAAACCGGACGGGTCGCCGGCCCCGCGGCGGACGATCTCGGGCTCGGGCTGGGAGAAGTCAATGACCGTGGTCGGCTCGGTACCGCAGTCACCGGAGTCGATCACCGCGTCCACGGCGTGGTCGAGTTCCTCGGCGATCTGCCACCCCTCGGTCATCGGCTCGTCCTGGCCGGGCAGCAGCAGCGTGCTCGAGACGAGCGGCTCGCCGAGCTCGGCCAGCAGGGCCTGGGTCACCACGTGGCGCGGGATCCGCACCCCGACGGTCTTCTTCCCCGGGTGCTGCAGCCGGCGCGGCACTTCCCTGGTCGCGGGCAGGATGAAGGTATAACTGCCCGGGGTCGCCGCCTTGATGGCCCGGAACACCGGGTTGTCCACGTACACGAACTGGCCGAGCTGGGCGAAGTCCTGGCACACCAGCGTGAGGTGGTGCCGGTCATCCAGGTGCCGGATCGACCGGATCCTGGCGATGCCGTCCTTGCTGCCGAGCTGGCAGCCGAGCGCGTAGCAGGAGTCGGTCGGGTAGGCAATCACGCCGCCCGCGCGCACGATCTCGGCGACCTGCACGATGGAACGCCGCTGCGGGTTGGCCGGATGGATGTCGAAGTACCTGGCCATGCGCTCAGCTTAGGGCCATCGCCCCGCGGTCCACCGGCCCGGGGTGCGGGCAGTCAAAGATCCTCACCGGCCTCCCTTGGCCGGCCCGCCGGCCAAGGGAGGCTTGCGCACGGCTGCGGCTATCCATAGCCACAGTGACCGGAGTAAGGTCGAAAGCGGAGGTAGTATCCGTAAACCACCCGCACCAAGCCGGAGCACATGGTGCGGGGACCGCGTCGCTTCGGGCACTGGCGGCACGGCCATTCGTAGCCGGACGGGATCCCTGGTGTGTGTAAGGACATCTATCCGGTGCGGTGGACCGGCGGCTGGGCCGTCATCGTGCTTCCCGAACGTATTGACGTGTCTAATGCCGGGCCGATCCGCGACGAGCTGCTGTCGGTCGTCAGCCGTGGCGCCAATGCGCTGATCGCGGACCTGACCGCGACCATCTCATGTGATCAAGCGGGCGCCGAGGCGCTGGCCCGGGCCCATCACCGGGCCGTCATCAGCGGCACGGAGCTGCGGATAGTAGTGACCGCGCAGGTTGTCCGGCGCATGCTCAGCCTCAACGGGCTAGATCGCATGGTCTCCATCTACCCGTCCCTGGCGGCGGCCACCGCCGCCAAGGCGCCAGCGACGGCAATCCCGCTGCCACCCACCAGGCCGGCCGGGACTGCGGCCGCCACCACCCGGGCCGTGGTGTGGACGCTGGTCGATGCGCTTCAGGACGGGGTGGCACTGACCGACGACAGCGGCTTGCTCGCCCTGACTAACCTGCGGCTCGAGGAGATGTTTGGCTACGAACACGCCGAGCTGACCGGCCGCCCGGTCGAGACCCTGGTGCCTGCCGACCTTCAGGGTGCCCACCGCGGCCACCGGGCCGCCTACGCCGAAGCACCCGTGGCCCGGCCGATGGGTGCCGGGGCCCGGCTGGTCGCGCTGCGCAAAGACGGGACCACATTCCCGGTCGAGATCAGCCTCAGCCCGGTAGCGACCGCAACCGGGCACTTCACCCTCACCGTCATCCGCGACGTCACCGAGGCCCGCAGGCTCGCCGACCTCGCCGACCTCGCCCTGGCCTCGGTCACGGCCACGCAGGCCCACCTGAGCCAGGAACTTCTCGACTTGGTCACCACCCAGTTGTACAACGTCGGCCTCAGCCTGCAAGGTGCCCCGGACCTGCCCCACGAGGCCGCCGGCCAGGCCATCGCCACGGCCCTGCGGAACCTCGACGACGTTCTCCGCGAGATCAGGGAACACGCGTTCACCAACCGGGACAGGTAAACCTGGCGACGCTCCGGGGGGCCGGACAAGGCGAGAGGCCGGAGGCCCGGACAAAGCGGTTTAGAGACGATCGGTACGGAGCACTACGAACAGGGATCGTCACATCAGCGCGACTCCGGTCGAGGTGCTCATGCGTCGCTTGGCAGCAGCTTCCGCCATGGCAGCGGTTACCGCCGTCCTCCTGGCTCTTCCCGCCCAGGCCACCACCGCGGCCGGCCAGGCTCCGCCCGGCCCGGCCAAGGAACCAGTAGCGGTCGGCACCGGAGGCGGAGTCGCCTCGATGGACACCGACGCCAGCCAGGCGGGTATCGACGTGCTCAAACAAGGCGGCAACGCGATCGACGCCGCCGTGGCCACGGCCAGCGCCCTCGGCGTGACCATCCCGTTCGTGGCGGGCCCGGGCGGCGGCGGCTTCATGGTGATCTACCTGGCCAAAACCCACCAGGTGGTGACCATCGACGGCCGCGAGACATGTCCCGCCGCCTGCACGGCGACGATGTTCACCGACCCGAAGACCGGTCAGCCGCTCGGCTACGACTACGCCTCGGACCAGCCGCTGGCCACCGGCGTCCCCGCCAACGTGGCCACCTGGGCCAAGGCCGTCAGCCTGTACGGCCGTCAGCCCCTGGCCGCGGACCTCCAGCCGGCCATCCGGGTGGCGGAGCGCGGGTTCCGCGTCAACCCGGATTTCGTCCAGCTCACCGAGTCAGACCTGCCCGAGTTGCAGGCTTACCCGGCCAGCCGGTCCCTGCTGCTGACTCCGGCGGGCAACCCGCTGCCCGTGGGCACCCTGCTCCGCAATCCGGACCTGGCCCGGACCTACCAGCTGCTGGCCCGCTACGGCCCGTCCTACCTCTACGACGGGCCGCTGGGCCGGGCCATCGTCCAAGCCGACGATCACCCCGTGGTGACCCAGGGAAACACCCTGGTCGCGCTGCCCGGCATCATGACGGCCAGCGACCTGAGCGCATACCAGGCCCGGGTGCAAGCACCAACCTACGTTCGGTACCGAGGTCTTGATATCTACAGCATGGCGCCGCCGTCGAGCAGCGGGTCCACCGTCGGCGAGGCGCTGAACATCCTGTCCGGGTACGACCTCTCGGCCGAGCCCAGGGCGACGGCGCTTTTCCACTACCTGGAGGCCTCCCGGCTGGCCTACGCCGACCGCAACGCCTACGTCGGCGATCCGCGCTACGTCAGCGTGCCGCTGTCCGGGCTGCTGAGCCCGGCCTTCGCCGCGACCAGGCGCTGCCTGATCGGGAATCAGGCGCTGGTCTCGCCGGTAGCCCCCGGTGACCCTTACCCGCCCTACCAGGGCTGCCCGACCCAGGCCGCCTCGCAGGCGGTGTCATCGGAAGGGCTGCACACCAACAACATCGTCACCGAGGACAAGTGGGGCAACATCGTCGCCTACACCAACACCATCAACTTCTTCGGCGGCAGCGGCGAGACCGTTCCCGGCTACGGCTTCCTGCTCAACAACGAGATGACCGACTTCGACTTCGCCCCGCCCTCACCCGGGGCCTACGACCCGAACCTGCCCGCCGGCGGCAAGCAGCCACGCTCCAGCATGGGACCGGTCATCGCGCTCCGCGACGGGACACCGGTCTTCAGCGTCGGCGCGGCCGGCGGATCCACGATCATCACGACCATCCTCCAGATCGTCTTGAACCATGTCGACTTTGGCATGTCGCTGCCCGCCGCGCTCGCGGCTCCCCGGGTGAGCCAGACCAACTCGGCCACCTCGCTGGCCGAACCCGCCTTCTACGACAGCGCGCTGGCGCATCAGCTGACCAGTCAATTCGGCGAGAAATTCACCGAGGCCACCGGGCCGATACTCCCCCTCGATTACTATCCGGGCGACGCGACGGCGGTGCAGATCCTCGGCCGCGGGCGGGTCGAAACCATCGCCGAGCCCGTCCGCCTCGGCGGCGGCAGCGCACTCGTGGTGAACCCCGCGCCGTAGCCCCGGGCGATGTCAGCGCGCTGCCGGAAATAATGCTGGAATCCGATCGGCCCGGGTAAGCCGGGAATGCCGCGGTCACGCCGCCCTAGCGGCGTGACCGCGGCACCACCGCCGAACTAAATTCCGGCTCAGCAAGTAACGAGGCTTGTCGCTTAATTCTGGCAAAACTGCCCATTGTTGGTTGACCACCAGGTGATGACGGGCGGGATTGAGCGTGTTGGCTTCGTGTAGGTGACTTTGAGGCAGGCTCCCGCCGCGCCGTGCTGGGTGGCCGCATCACCGATTTCTTGGTTGATCCAGGGACCTTGGAAAGCTGCTGCGGCAGCGCAAGCAGCTCCAACAGGGGTGAGCGGAGGGACCGCCAGTGCGCCACAGATAAGCGTCGCCGCTGCGGCGAATCCGCCCAGGCCCACGCTCGACTTTTCGTATGCCGCCTTGGTCACCGACCTCGAAAGGTATGCGCTGCATTCGAAGTACCCGCAATTAAAGGTCACCGGACCGAGGCTGGTACCAGTGCTCGTGGACGTCCCGCTGACACCTGTGCTACCCGACGCGGCGGCGGTGGGAGCAGAGACCGGGGCTACCGTCGAGGGCGTGAGGACGGGGGTAGGCACCGAGAGCGCGGCGTCGAGAGCCTGCTTGGTGGCCGGGCCGACCATGCCGTCCGGCTGCAGGCCGTGCGCCTGCTGGAACGCGATGACCGCGTCGTAGGTCTGCGAGCCAACCGAGCCGAAGATGCCGTCAACGGTCAGCTGATCGCCCAGGGTGTCCAGCTCGGTCTGCAGCTGGGCCACGCATCCGCCCTGCGGGTATCCGGTGTGCAGGATCGGGCAGGCGTCGAGATTCACCGCCGAGGACGATTCCGTCTGGGCGGCGAGCACCGCTCCATGCGTGGCCGGCCGACCCGGGCCTGAGCTCTCCGTGAAACCGGCTACGGCCAAAGCCAAAGCCAGGCTGCCCGCTGTCATAGCAGACAGGACGCGGAAGTTTCTTTTCTGCATGGCCAATCTCCCCTGCTAGGAGTGAATAGGAATCCACAGGCACTGGACAGTCATGGTCATAGCTGGCAGCTAACGCCGGTGGATTTGACAGGACTACGAGCACAATGAGCGGGACGGTTCGCATCGCCGGGAAATTGCTGACAAATCTTTTCGGCGACCGCTGGCCGGGATGCCGGGCAGCAAAAGAGGAAACAGCCAGGACTGACGCGCCGGGCCGCCCGGCGCAGGAGGCCAGTCCCTGAGCTTGATCCGCCCCGAGCCGTCCCGTACCCGGCGATCTGTCGTTAGCGCCCGCCATCCCGGTCCTCCCCGCCGTCGCGCTGTGCCGTAGCGCTTCACTTACGGGGCCGGGGACCGGGCCGGTTCGCCCGATTAGCAACTTTTTTTCTGGGCAGGTCATTCATACCCCGAACCTGGGGCACAGCCGGTCCGCAGGAGGGAACCGATCGGCCGGGAATCACGTAAACATGGGTGGGGATCAGTTGTGTCATGGAGTGACAGCGGTGCGCGCACCGGGCCGCACGAGATAGGCCTGATCGCCAACATCGCGGCCAGGAACGACGAGGACGCGGCACGAAGGCTCTACCGCAAATACCGCATGGAGCTGTTCAGGTTCGGCGTCCACGTGCTTCGCGATCAGGGGCTAGCTGAAGATATGGTGCAAGAGACCTTTATCAAGTTTTGCCAGCAGGCACGGAACTACGATGCCAGCCGTGGCCCGGTACGAGGCTGGCTGTTCACCATGGCCCGCTCGACGGCCTACGACATCGCCCGGCGTCCCTCATCCCGGCCGTTTCTGCCCGTCGAGGACTTCCAGCTGCCGCCCCAGTACGACACCGTGGACCAGGCGCTTACCGTCCTCACCGTCGACCAGGCGCTCGACAAGCTCCCGTCGATCTACGCTGACGTGATGCGCTTGGTCCGAGACGGCTTCACCCAATCCGAGGTAGCCGAACGTCTCGGCATCCCGATCGGCACCGTCAAATCCAGAACGGCCAAAGCGGCCGGCACGCTGCGCACCGAGCTGGCCAGCCTACGGGGAGGCGACAATGCTCTCTGAGCGGGATATCGAGCTGGCCCATCCCGAGGCCTTCGACTTCGTGTTCGGCAATCTGCCACGGGACAAGCGGGCCGAGTTCAACCGCCATCTCAGCACGTGCCGCTACTGCCAAACCATCACCGACGAGTACGGCGAGGTCGGCCGGATCATCAAGAACCTTCCCCCTCACGTCGGGCCGCCACCCGACCTCGAGGAACGGACGGTCGCCGCGATGGTTGCCGCCCTGGCCAGCCCGATGCCAGAAAGCCAGCCTCCGGTCGAAGAAGAGACCAGGATCCAGCCCAGGCCGCACCTCCAGCCGCCGGCCGAGGAGGGAACCAGGATCCAGCCCAGGCCACACCTCCAGCCGCCGGCCGAGCCGCAGCCCAGGCCGATAGTCACCCAGCTTTCTGGGTGGCGACGTCACCGAGGCCGGCTGGCGGCGGCCGTGGCCGTCGCCGCCGCCATCATCGCGGCCGCCGTCGTCATCCCGCTCAGCCTTGGCTCGGGCCGGACCGCCCCAGCCGTGATTCTGCTTCATGCCACCGCTGCGGCCAAGGTATTCGGCGTCGGCACCGCCACCGCTACCGCGACGGCCCGGCAGGCCGGCGAGAGCTGGACGTTCGATCTCACCGTGCAAGGCCTCAAGCCGCTCCCCGGCGACGAATTTTACGAGTGCTGGTGGGCCGCTCCCGGCCCCCAGGGCCACCTGGTCTTGGCCACCGGCGGTTCGTTCATCGTCGGCAAGTCGGGAACGGCCACCATCACGATGACGACTGGAGTCGACCCTACCCAGACGTTCCGCACGATGGAGATCACCCCCGAGTCGCCGGGCGACGGCGCCCAGCACGGACCGGTCCTTCTCATCGGCAAGACCCTGTAGCCGCGGGAGCGGCGTACCCGCGGAACCACCAGACGTGGCCCCGCTGTCCCGGCTGCGGCTACCGCCCGGCGCGCGCATGCTGCCGTCCGCCCCGCTGCCACCGGCCCTGACCGAGGCCGCGGGCTGGTACGCCGCCGGAACCACCTCGCTCGACCGGTACCAGCTGTTCGCGCTGGCGCGGCCGCCGTCAGCACCGCCTTCTTCGCGGCGCGGGTGCCGGCCGGCCTGGGCGGTGGCGGCACAGGACAGGGATCCGGCCCCGGCGGTGCGTGGTTCACGGAGGTCAGCTACCTGGCCCGATCGGTGCCCGCGGGCATCTTCGCGGCTCAGCTCGTGCTCACCGTGGTGCCCGCCGGGTCCGGCGGATCGATGCTGCGGGCCGACGCCCAGGCGACCTGGTACCCACCCCGCACCGCCGCCGAATACGTCGACCCGGCGCGTTACCACCTGCTGAGCATGACCGTCGCGGTCTACGGCGCCAAACCGCACACGGTGCACGCCGTCGTGACGTCACAGGCGTTTATCGCCCGGCTCGCCCGGGCGCTCGACCGGGCGCAGGCCGAGCCGGAGGTAGCGATCTCGTGCCCGGCCGACTTCGCGGACTACCAGCTGGCCTTCTCGGTGTCCAAGCACAGCCGTCCCGTCGTCGTGGTCTGGTCGGCCCAGAGCGGGTGCGGAGGATCGCGGATCACCGTCGACGGGCAGAGCCAGCCGGCCCTGGAAGACGACGGCACGGTAGCCGCCCTGGCCGGCCAGGTCGTCCGCGTGAACTGGGAGGCCTAGGGGCCTAGGGCGCTCGATCGGGGGGCCGAAGCGCCACGGAGAACTCGGCGATGCCGTGCGAGGTGACCCGGTTCGCGAACTCCTCCGACCCGTTGATCAGGGCCGTGACCGGACGGTTCTCGGCGAGGTAGGTCCCGGTAAAGGTATGTATGCCGCGTTCGCGGGCGGCCTGGGCGAGCATGCGGAGCAGTTCGGTGGCCAGGCCGGCGTGACGCCAGTCCGGGGTGACCGCGATGGCGACGTCCGCGGCGCCGTCCTGCTTAGCTGGCTCGTAGCGGGCGATCGCGACACCGCGCCGGCTGGCGGGTTCGACGGCGATGAGCGCGAACCGGCTCGCGTAGTCGACGGTCGTGAGGAAATCCAGGAGTTCGGGCGTGACCTGCGGGTGGCCGCCGAGGTACCGGCGGCGGATCGTCTCGGCGTCGGCGGACTCGATCGCTTTGGCCAACGCGGGCGCGTCACCGGGCTGGATGGGGCGGATGAGGACGCTGCGACCGTCGCGCAGCGTGACCTCCCGCAGGTACTCCTGCGGGTAGCCAGGCGGCAGATCCGCGGCCGGCCGCGCCGGGCGCTCAGCCCGGGGATGAACGTCCCGGCCCCCGAGGTCCGTCATGGCGCCAGGCTGCCGCCACCGATGCCGCCTGCCCAGAGCCGAAGGTCCTTGATACGGCCAGAGCGGACCCGTCTAGCTCGGGTTATTCGTTACGATCAGGACAAACCACGGATGCCAGGAACGTGACCGCGCCGTTGCTGGCGCGCCGTTGCTGGCGTGCTGGGGCTGAGCCGTGCTCAACGTACGACAGCGAGGGAGACGGGCCATGGAAGAGGCGCCCAAGGCCAAGCCGTGGTGGCCCGATACCACCCTTGAGTGCCCCGTCAGCCGCTCAGAACAGGAGTGGATCGAGGCCTCGATGAGCTGGTGCGGCCGCGAGTTCGGGCAAGACGTCCTGCGTCGCGACATCGTGCGGCCCACAGATTTTCTCCGTCCTCCCCCCGGCACCGCAGCACCCGAGCCGATAGCTGCGCTCGTCAGCCGCGTCTGTGCGCTCATGCAGGTCAGTTTGGCTGAGATAAAGGTCAACTTGTTCGACGCCTCGGCCGCCAGGAACAAGGCAGGAACCCGCGGATCAGGCCGGAAATACGCGGTCGGGCACTTCCGCATGCTCGATGGCCAGCCGGTCATCGATCTCGATCAGAGTGAATCCGCCGACCGGGCTCACCTGACGGCAATCATCGCGCACGAACTGGGCCATGTCCGGCTGCACGGCGAGGGCCGGATCACCGCTGATCGTCCCGATTCCGAACGCCTCACCGACTTGCTGACGGTTTACTTCGGGCTCGGTATCTTCACGGCTAACGCCGCCCTGCGGTACACCAGGGATAACCGCAACTGGAGCGTACTCCCGGTCGGCTACCTCGACGAGCGAACCCTCAACGCCTCCCGCAACGACGGGTACAAACGCCTTGGCTACCTCAGCGAGCAGGAATTCGGTTACGCCCTGGGCTGCTACTGCTGGCTGCGCGGCGAAACGGTTCCCGGCTGGGCCACCCACCTGAACCCGGGACTGCAGGGGTACCTGACCCGCAGCCTCGCGTACCTGGCGAAGGCAGGCCAGGGGAACGATCTGCCGACCCAGCGACTCCTCGGCAGGGTCGTCAGGTGCGGGAATGCGGCGATCCGCGTGGTGTCCATACCGGCTCACCAAGTGTCACCTCTCGGGCTGGTGCTACCCGACGTCGGCCGCGGCCTTTAGCCGTCGGGGAAACAGGCGCTTTACGCCGAATGCGGCAACTGCCGCCGGTAATGCCGCCACCGGCGTTCCGGGAAGGCACCACAGGCCATAATAATGTGAGCACGGCGGACGCCGGCCGGTACATAATGAGAAAAAGCGAGTCATTCAGGGGAAATGAATCATGTCGCATGATGACGGAACTGGAACGGTCAGGACCGGCCGCCGCCAGGCGCAAGCTGCCGCATTCGACCAGATTGGCGAGCGTTATGACGAAGCCTTCCCGCATAAGGAAGGGCAGGTGGCGGCGGCCTCCTGGCTGATCGGCCAGCTAGCTCCCGGAGCGCGGATCCTGGACGCAGGATGCGGGACCGGTCTGCCCACCGCCAGGCAGCTCACCGAAGCGGGCATGCGGGTCACGGGTATCGATATCTCCCCGGTAATGGTGAGCCTGGCCAGGAAAAACGTGCCGCAGGCCAGCTTTACCGAAATGGACATCATGGATCTCGACCCCGGGATCGGCAAATTTGCCGGAATAACGGCATTTTTCTCCCTGCTCATGCTCTCGCGCAGCCAGATCCCGGCGGCGCTGGCCCGGTTCGGCGAAATCCTCGTTCCGCACGGGCGGCTGGTCATGGGAATGGTAGAGGCCGACGTCGATGACATGCCGACCCCCTTTCTCGGCGCTGAGATCAGGGTGGCGGGCTACCCTCGCGACGCGCTGCGCGATGTCGTCACCGCGGCCGGGTTTGCCGTCCGCGAGGAGAACAGCGTGTCCTACGATCCGTCCAGCGCCGGGCTGCCGCCCGAGACCCAGGTCACCTTGTGCTGTCAGCGGGCCGGTGAGTGACCTCTCCGAGGAGCGGTGAGCCGGTTTAGTGTCACCGCCGCGCGGTCGCGGTCAGGCCGGCGTCGCGTACTTTAGTACCCGCAGCCCCTCAAGCTTTAGCGCTTCCGGGTAGATAGCCTTGTAGATGTTACAGTTCGGCGACTTGATATCGTATCTGCCGGTCGCCTTGAAGGTGGCTACCGCGCATCCGCCCGAGCACCAGTAACGCCAGCTGCAGTCGCGGCAGCCTTCCTTTTCCTCAACCGGCGGATTAAGTACGGTCAATTGATCTCGCCGGACGAGCTGCAAAGGGTCGTCTGTAAAGACGTCGCCCAAGGTCTGCTCTATCTCCATGTGGCACTTCGCAACCCGGCCGCGCTGGTCAATGACAACATAGTCCTGGCCGACCCCGCAGGAACGTTGCCGCGGCTCGAGCAATTGACCACGATCCAGTATCGTGCCCAGCACGCTCCACTTGGGCAGAAAATCTTCGACAACTTTGAACGCCTCGAGCAGGGACGCGATCATCGTCTGCTCGTCATACTGCAGGTCCGGGAACCCGGCCGCACAGTCGTTGTCGCGGAAGAAGTTGATGCTGAATGTTAGATCTCGTTCCAGCGCAAACTTGACTACCTCCGCCAAGCCGCCGGCGTTGCGGTTAGTGACGGTAATAGACAGGTGCGGCGGATAAGCTTGCTCTATCAGTTGAGCAATTGTCTTCTCGACAAATTTAAAAGACGGCTTGCCGTTAACGAAAGGACGCTGCGCGTCATGCCGATCACCGAGGCCGTCCAGCGAGATCATCACTCGGATGCCTTCGGCCTTGAGCGTCCTTATCAAGGCGGGTGGGATGGCTACGCCATTACTCAGCATCGTGGCATGCAACGTCAGGCCAGCCTGAGCCGCGAGCCGCCGAGCCTGGGCATGAATGCTCAGCATCATATGGTGATTCAGGCTCGCCTCACCGCCTGCGTACTTCAGCTTGATGCTCGGGAAGCCGTGCTCTACGGCAGACCGGACTATCGCCTCTACCGCAGCGCGCCCCACGGGCTCGTCCATACCCTCGGCGGACTTGTTCACATAACAGTAAGGGCAGCGCAGGTTGCACGCATTGGTCACATGCAGCCATGCTGTCAGCATCTTGCCGCCGTTAAATTCAGGTTGCGGCGGGCACCCGGCCGGGTGAATGAGATCATGGTGGCTGAGGCGGTCGAGCACCACCTGGACGTCGGCGCTTGCGCTAGGGGCAACAGCTTCCGCATCCCAGCGGGTGGCGGGCTGGGCAAAGCAGCGGAAGATACGGTATGCCGGTTCGTCCACCACCACTATCCCGCCCCGGCCGGCTGGATTGAACAGAAGCCGGTGATCCGGGTCGAGTCGCATCTCGAAAACGTCGGCGCTCCGGACCCACGAACGCGTATCTGGAAACGCCATCGACGGGATAGAGCTTCGGTCTTGCAGGCTTCGGCTATCGCTAACCGGACAGGCACAATCCTCGCAGTCATGGAGCAGCAGCTCCTGTGCATCGGGCAGATCGAAACTCGACAATGCGATCGCCCGATGCACCTGCGGTGCCGGTGTCATGTGCCACGCCTTTCTGGACGGTGGAGCTAGCGTAGTCCATCAGTCAGTACAGCTGTTCTAGGCGAGCTAGCAAGAGCGTCGATCCAGGGTGTTCTTGGCTCCATGCGCGGCGAAGCTCTCTTTGCCATTGGGCCCGAGTCTCGGGAGATAGCTTCCAGACAAGTTCCCCGAAAGTCTTGAACTCACCCGCCACCGCGGCGGAACCCGAGGAACCAACGTATCCCTGCGCGATCAGGGCGAAGCCTCTTTTGTAGTTATCTAGCGCCACACTTAGTGTGCTGTCGTCCCCGGTCTCCAGCGCCTGATGGATGCCGAAATGTCCCTGCAGGAGCTCCCACCGGCCCTTGAGGTCGGGAAAATCATAGTCCAGCATGACCCGCAAGATCTCAGGTTCCCGGCTGTTGATGAGGTCGCGGTAGGCCTGCTGACCCGTCTTCACCCAGGCTCGATAGCATAGCTCAGCGAACTCGATCAGGTTGGCAAACCAGAACCATCCGTCGGACAACTTCTCGCCCCACTCGACGCCATCCTTCAGATAGGCCAGCCCGGCGTCGGGGTCGGTTACTCCGAAGATGCGCCCGGCCCGGTTGAGGGCGGATGGGTAACCACGGACCGCCAAGTCACGGCACAGATCCAGCGCTACTGTAATCAACCGCTGCGCCCGTTGCCCGGGATTTTCTACCAGCTCGATCCCGTCCTGGGCCGCGGCCTGGAACAGGCAGATGGCCTGCTCCTGGTAAACCAGGCCAAGCCACGCCCAATTCCGGAGTTCCAGGAAAATACGCTCCGCCTGGCTGTAGGCCTCCCATGCCTTCTGGAACCGTCTTTCGTACCGGTACACCTCGCCGCACACACTCCAGGAGTTGCCTTCTTCCTGGCGGTTTCCCAACCGTCCCCGGACGCTGATCGCGCTTTCTACCAGGCTGGCGCCATCACGGTAAGCCCCGGTCAGACCCTTGACATAGGCCCAGTTGGTCTGGATCGAGGCCATCTCCTCGCGGCCCTCATCCGAGGCTCCGGCCAGCAGGGATTCCGAGATGGCGTCACGCGCCTGCTGATAGGCGCCGCCGGCTTCTCGCCACCTGCCCGCGTTGCGATAGTAGAAGCCAAGCTCCTTGTAGGCCTTAGCGATGAGCCTCAGCTTGTCCTCAGATTCGAGGGAAACTGCGTTGTTCAGGGCATCTTCGAAGTGCGCAAGACCCTCACCAACCCGGCCAGGGATTCGTATGCATGAATTGCCGCGCAGATTGTTCAGCCGGTAACGCTGACTGGGGCTGGCGTTGCCTTCCGGCACGTTAGCGAGCAAGGTGAGCGCCGTGTCCGGCCGCTCGGCCTTGACGAGGTGATCGGCCAGGCTCAGGCTGAGGTCGATGTGGGCGGCCCGGCCGTCACCAGCCAGCCAGGTATGGAAGTCCGCTATCTGCTCACCCACGACATCGCCGGGCAGGTAGACCTGCGCTACCCCGGGCAAGACCCGCTGGATTTCGGAAGCGAGCAGATTCTCGAACAAGACGTCATGCTGCTCCTTGGCCCCCTCCAGCGCGTTCAGGAACTGCTCGCATCCCCTGGGAAAGTCGCACAACAGTCCGTAGTAGAACTGGACGGCTTTGACCTGGGACAGTTCGCGGCGTTGCGGTTCTAGGACCTCGGCCTCCCGGATGATCCTGGCTTCCTCCTCGGCGGCCGGACTGGACTCGTCGCTCGGCTCCAGCCGGGCGGGCAGCGAATTCAGCGCCTCGTCCAGCCGGGCCACGGCACCGGCTAGTTCCGCGTCACGGGCATCGCTGCGCCCGCGGTAAATCTCCTCGGCCCGCCACCAGAGATCTTCCCGCCATCGCTTGCCCTGATCATGCAGCGGTATGATTCGCTGGGCGAGTTCTTCCGCGACCGCATCATGCAGCGTCACATAACGACGGTTGGCCCGAGGTCTGATCCAGGGGATACTCAACAGCGTGGCCCAGGCCATGTCCCTATCCGCCGCATCGCCAGGCCGCGGCCGGTCGGCCATGAGCTGCCACCAGATCGGCTTACTGATGCTTTCCCTGACCACCGCCAGACGCTTGAACGTCTCGTGCCAGAAATCGGTCTCATGGTAGGGCGCCACCAGGCGGCGCTTGAACGCCTCATTCAGGATCTGTCCAGCCGGCGTGATCTCCGCACCGTAAGGCAGCGCAGCCTTGATACTGTCCAGGGAATTCTCGGCCGCTTCAAACGGCAGCCCCTCGCCGCGGAGATAGTCAACGGTAAAGGCTAGCCAGAGTGGATGACCACGGGTCAGGTAGACCAGCTTCTCCTGCTCGTCGGCGGTAAGGCCCACCGCGACAGCGCTTCCGGTCAGGTACTCCCGTGCGCTGGCGGCAGTAAATTCGCGAAGCCGGACTTCCCGCACTGGGATCGGGCGGTGCGGGTCCTCGAGCTCCTGCGCGACTCGGTCTTCCTTATCTTTCTCGGACGGCGGACGGCCGGAGAGGATAAAGAGGGTGGACGGCAGCGGCTTCATCCACTGGGTCAAGGTCACCAGGAGGTAGAGACCGCGAATTGCCTCGATGGTATCCAAGACCATCACTACCGTCTTGCCGCTCTCGCTGGTGAACCGCTGGTAGCATTCGGCGAAGACCTGCTTAATCCGGACCAAGTGGCTGACCACGGTGTCGTAGCCAACGCGCGGACGAGTGTACGTAGGCAGCCGGGACAGATAGTCACGATAAGGTCCGAAATACCTGTGATCGGGGTCTATCTGCTCGATGACATGCTGTTCCAGATTCGACAAGATCCAGTAGTCGCTATCGTCGACATCGACTGGATCGACCCAGACAGTCAGCGGATCAGCGGCACTACTGTCGGCCAACTTGCGCACCATTGACGTCTTGCCGACGCCACCCGGGCCGTACAGCAGGACGGCCCGGCTCTGCCGGTCCGCAGCTACCTTCGCGGCTTCTTCGAGGATCTGCTGCTCCTCGTCCCGCGGGATATAGGCGGGGAATAGATTTTCCTCAGTCATGTCACGTTTCCACCGGCCTCTCCACAATCGCGACCAGCCGACCGAAAAGCCCGGGTACGGCCCTCAGGGCTGCCTGCAGCTCCTCGTCGTCCGCCATCCGCTCCACCACGAATGTTCTCAGCTCAGGCAGGGTAAAGGCAGACGACTCGCGCAGGGAACTCGACAGTTTCCGGGCCGACTCGGCCAGTCTTCGCTCCATCTCGGCCGGGTCCCTAGAGCCAACCGCGACCGATTCATGCCACAAGCACTCCACCATGCCTATGACCTGCTCGGTCCCAATCTGTCCGTCGGCCCAGAGTTCAATGAAGAGGCGGGCCTCGCTATGGGCTTGCGCACGCTCGCTTTCCGTCCGGTAGAAATAACGATAAAGCAAGCGGCGGATCGCCGCGTGGATCTCCTGCCATGGTTCGTTCAGCGGCCGTTTCAGCAAGGCAGTTTCGCCGATGGCCCGCCATAGGTCGGGCAAGACCCACCTGGCCGCGGTCAAGGCAGCACGGAACTCGTCGTCGGACTCGAGATAATGACGGAGATGGGATTGCGTGAAAAGGCGATAGAGGGTCAGGACCCGGTACGCCTGGACCAGCGCTTCCATGTGCGCCTGGCTATCGGTGAGGCTCGCTGGGAGCAGGCTCGCCGACGTCAGCAGCTCGTCTTTGATATAGGGCACCGCGAGTTCGTCGAACCGCCTCGGGTCGGCCAGGCGACGGTCCATGGCGACCCACTGGTTCGCCCTTATCCACTGCAAGCAGCGGACCAGCAGCGCGGGCAGCCCTTCAGTCAGGCGGTGGACCTGGGCCGCGTTGACCCTGATAAGCGACGGGGGAATCGGCAGCCCCATCTCGTTCGCTAGGTCGTGCAGGGCTTGTTCCACCACATCGGTGTGGAACTCGGTCAGCGGAAGCGGAGCTAGCCGCGGCGCTGGAGTGACCCCTTTCCAGTCAGCATCGCGCCTGCTAGCGGCAATGAAAGCGAGGCGAAGACCTGCTACTCCGGCATCTTGCACCAGGTGGTAGATCTGACTCAGTGAATCCCGCAACGAGCTGACGGTTTCTCCGGTCAGCAGCTCGGCGCTGTCAAGCAGGCAGAGATGCGGTCGCCCGGTACTGATGATTGCTTGCGCAATGCTGAAGAGGGTTTCTTCGTCCTCCGCTGACGGGGTGTAATCGAAAAGACGCCCGAGCAGCGCGGCGCCATCACGGCACAGGCCGGGTGGGCTCCCGCGCAAGTTAACCGAGCTAATTACCCAGGGCACAGGGGAGACCAGGGAATTATCAACGCCGATCCGCTCGAGGAACCAGGTCTTCCCGAGCTGCGGTGGCGACACCACGAGCCAAAAGTGCGGCCCCCCGGCATTAGTCAAGCCCAGCAGGACCTTGTACAGCTCGTCCTCGCGATTGCGAAAGACTGGCGGCTTAGCGATATTCGGTACTGGTTCCGCACCGGAACTCGGTGGGACTAGCTCCTTCTCCCGCCCGTTGACGACGGAGGATCCAGGCTGTTGCCGCACGAGGTGAATACGTGCAAGCCTCTCGGCCAGGAGGCCAAACGCCGCTTCCACGTAGTCTGCACCTGTCATGTCCAACAGGTCATAGCTGGCAAGCACCCCTGCGGTCACGGGAGCTACCGCTGTCACCTTCAGCACCACGATAAAGGTCGTGCTGGGGTTGCGCTCGCGTAGCGCTTGTTCACGCTCCAGTGCCATGTCTACTTCTCGGCCGCACCAGTCCGATCGCAGAAAGCCAGGTGAAAGCAGCACCAGGAATACGTCTGCGCGGCTGATAGCCGCTTCAATCTCCGGCCTGAATCGCCCTCCCCTTAAACCCGGTTGGTGCCAGTTGAAAATTTCGTGTCCCTGGCGGTCTAGCCATTCGGTAATAAGTCTGGCGACCGGCCAGTCGTCATCTGAATAACTGAGAAAGATATTCATTCGTTGCCCCCCCTGGGCGGCTGACAAGACACCGGTCCGGTGCGCGAACCGGTCCAGTCCTGATCGCCCAGTCCTAGCCGTCTCTATCGTCGATCTTCGCCCGGAGCTCGTAGTCATCTCGGCTGCTGGCATCTGATGCTACCCCTCCCCCGCATGGCAAGGCACCACTTTGCAAACTCAACGCCATCAGGAGGCACTAGTCGCTTGATAAGCCCCACCGGTGGAAGTATCGAGGATTCAGTTAACGTCAATACTCCAATACCCATACCAGTTTTTCAATAGCCTGTTCAAATCGAAATCATATTTGACTATGCTAGTTTTAACTGGAACCGATGTCGTAGCAAAACCAGGCCTATGCGGCCCGCTCAGCTGGTAGCCAGGCAGGGAGCTGGCCCAGCGTCAACTGTAAGCGGGGAGTTCCGGTAACGGTTTGTTAAGGCCTTTTCCAGCTCGCCAGGGCAGGCGCCGCGGCCGTTCGGGGATGCCCTCGCTGAGCAGGCTGGCGACCAGACCGGGCAGCCCGCAGGGCAGGACCACCTCGGTGGCCTCCCGCAGGTCGCTGGGCGTCCACCAGCGGTGGCCGGTGATGACCGATCGTTCCAGCGGCTCCTGCCCGTCCGTCCTGATGACCGGGTCCGCCACCCGGACCAGGAAGAACGAGTCGGCCCCGAAAAAGACCCGGCCATCGGCGGTGGACCAGAGCCCGGCGCACGTGGCCACGACAGGACCGAGGCCGGCTTCGGCGTGGAGGTAACCGGTCTCCTCGGCCAGCTCCCTGACCGCGGCGCCAGCCAGCGTCTCGCCACGCTGGATCGCGCCGCCCGGAGTGAACCACACCCTGCCCCTAGGGTCGTCCGCGCTGAACAACAGCACCCGGTCGAGCGCGTCGAACACCAGCAGCCGGGCGGTGGGACGCCAGGTCGGTGCCGGGGCCATGGGAAAACCGTACCGGCCCCGGGGCGATTCCCGGCCAGTGGCGGGCTGGCCGCCTGGCCGTTCGGAATAGATGGTGATCATGTATCAGACGGGACAGGATGGCTCTCTGTAGACGTGACGGGGGCGCCTTCCCGACGGGTGGGCGGACCTGGCGGCCGCCTCTACCTGCGGCAACGCGGGGGGGGTCAAGGTCGGTCAGACGACAAAATGCCGGAGGTACACACCATGGGCTGGGCTCCCGCTTGGGTCGGCGTGAGTGGCGGCGTCGCGGCGCCTGCCACCTCTATTACCTCGATTGCCAGGTACCCGCAGCATCTAGACGTCTTCTGCGTGGGCAGCGATAACGGGATTTACAGCTCGTGGTGGGACATCTCCACGGCCGCCACGGGCTGGGCGGACTGGTTCAGGGTCGCGGGCGGCGTCGCGGCCCCCGGGACCACGATCACGGTGGTCGCCCGCAACCCCAACCATCTCGACCTGTTCGCGGTGGGCTCGGACATGAAGATCTACAGCATCTGGTGGGACGCCACCGGGGGCTGGGCGGGCAGCTGGTTCCGTGTCTCGGACCTTACCGCCGCTCCCGGCACCTCGGTCGCGGCCATTGCCCGCAACCCCAACCATCTCGACCTGTTCGCGGTGGGCTCGGACATGAAAATCTACAGCATCTGGTGGGACGCCAGCGGAGGCTGGGCGGGCAGCTGGTTCAACGTCAGCGGCGGCGTGGCCGCCCCCGGCACCTCCATCACCGCCGTGACCAGAAACCCCGACCACATCGACCTTTTCGCCGTAGGGTCCGACCACGGCATCTACACCACCTGGTGGGACGCCAGCAGCGGGTGGGCCGGCTGGTTCCGGATCGCCGGCGGAGTCGCCGCCCCGAATACCTCCATCGCGGCCATTGACCGCACTCCCACCCATCTGGACCTCTTCGCTGTCGGCACCGATCAGCGCATCTACAGCATCTGGTGGGACGCCAACGGAGGCTGGGCGGGCAGCTGGTTCAACGTCAGCGGCGGCGTGGCCGCCCCCGGCACCTCCATCAGCGTGGTGGCGCGCTACCCCACTCATCTCGACGTCTTCGCGGTAGGGTCCGACCACGGCATCTACAGCACCTGGTGGGACGCCAGCAGCGGGTGGGCGGGCTGGTTCCGGATCGCCGGCGGAGTCGCCGCCCCGAACAGCTCGATCAACGCCCTGGCCCGCTACCCCGACCACCTCGACGTTTTCGCCGTGGGGACCGATCTCCACGTCGACACCACCTGGTGGGAAGACGAGATGTACTTCTCCATGCAGCACCAGCAGCAGTCGAACTGGTGCTGGGCGGCCACGGCCACCAGCGTCGCGCTTTTCTATCAGCCCGCCAGTACCTGGACGCAATGCCTGGTCGCCAACAACCAGACCGGGCGCAGCGACTGCTGCGGCGGCGGGGGCCCGGGGCCATGCAATGTCTACGGTTATCTCGACAGCGCGCTCAGCGCGGTGGGACGTCTCAACCAGATGGTGACCGGCGTGGCCACCATGGCCCAGATCGAGACCGAGGTGACCTACGCCCGGCCGCTCGGGATTCGCGTCGCCTGGTCAGGCGGCGGCGCCCATTTTCTGTGCATCATGGGTCAATACGGCGCCGGCGGCACTGACTTCGTCACCGTCGACGACCCGATATACGGCCGTTCCGATGTCAGTTACGCCGCGTTGCAGACGGCGTACCAGGGCTCAGGCACATGGACCCACACCTACTACACGAGGTACTGAGGAGTCTTGATGCCCCTTCGCGTTCCTGCACCGCCCGCGGAGGCCGCCGACGCGGTCCACACCACCTTCCGGGCGTTTGCTGACAGTGGAACCTTCAGATTGCCGGCCTTGCGGAACGCCAGCGGGCCGCTCCAGCTGACCCAGCCGCACCAGGTGTTTACCCTCGGCCTGGCCGACCTGGCGGCGGGCCGCGGGCTCGAGGCAGCCACACCGGGCCGATGGCGCTATCTCGTGCAAGAGGGGGATAACGCCCTCGCCGCCGCCGATACCGTGGCCGCCGGGCCAGGCCACGGATATGTCTTCTCCGCCTTCAACGAAGGCCGCTTCGTCACCTCCACGGCCGAAGCCATCCAGGTGGCCCAGGAAAACCCGGAGGTGAGCCGGGGCGACTTCGAACTCCGGCTGCTCCATGTTCCCGGTCTGCACGTGATGGCCCTCTGGCTGCACGACGGGGAGGGGAACGCGAACGACTTGCTTGTCCCGTTGGAACCGTCACCGGTTGATACGCCCACCGGCCAGCCGGTGCCCGCGGCCGTGCTCCTGCAGGAGCTTGCGGCCAAGGCTTCGCCCGCGGCCGCCACCGGGCCCTCCGACACCACCGGGGGGTGAGCTGGCTCCGCGGCTGATCCCCGCGGCGTACCAGATGGCCGGGCCGCCGCGGCAAGATCTCAGGCCGCCCGCAGATCCTCACGCTCATCCGCGCCGTGCAGGAACGCGGTGATCACCGGGCCGATCTCGTGCGCGCTGTCGAGCAGGACGAGATGCCCCCCGCCGACCACCGTGTGCAGCCGCGCCGACGGGATCAGCCTGGCCATCACCCGGTGATTCACGTGCGGCGTCACCGGGTCGTCGTCCCCGCACAGGACCAGCGTGTCGTGCGGGATCGAGGACAGGCGGTGCAGGCTGGTCCACCCGGCGAGGGCGGACAGGCGGTACAGCGCGGCGAACAGGCTGTCCGGCTTGGTCATGTTCAGGCCCGAGGCGAACTCCGGCTCCGTCCGCATCCGCCCGCCGAACATGGCCCCCGCATTCCGGGCGAGCCGGTCAGGATGGTAGCCGCGCGGATGCATCATATGCAGCATCGCCGACAGGTTACCTGGCATGGCGAACGCGCCGAACGAGGTGGACGCCAGGATCAGCCTGTCTACCCGCCCGGGGTGGGACAGGGCCATCTGCTGGGCGACCGCGCCGCCGAACGACACGCCCAGGACATGGGCGCAGCCCACGCCCAGCTGATCCAGGACGCCCGCGCCGATGTCCGCCAGGGCCCGCATCGTCATCGGGGAGGACGGCACCTGGGAGAGGCCGACGCCCGGGGCGTCGTAGGTGATCACCCGGAAGCCGTCCAGGTGCTCCAGCAGCGACCCCCACTGATGCATCTCGTTCCAGACGCCGGAGTGGAGGAGGAGCGGGACGCCCTCGCCTGCTGACTGGGCGCGGATACGCAGGCCCCGGACGGTTAGCTGATGTTCGGAGATCATTTGGGGGCTCCATTACCTCAGTGCAACTCACAAGGGTCAGCACTGCACAAATATGCCATCAGGCACCGGAGGCCAAGCTGATCTTGCTAACGGATTCGCTCACCACGGATTTAAATAACGGCACTGTGTCCAGCCGCATTTGCCGCTATTTTAGTCCGAAAAATAAGAATATCAGAGATTATGGCCAACCAGCGTCAGCTCATCGGCGGGGGTAGCAGCCGCGGCCCCGGCGGGGGTAATAGCTACCCGGCTTCCCGCTCCCAGGGGTAGCGTCACCCCCGATGAGCCCTTCAGGACCGCAGGCGGCCGCGAGGCCCGGTGAGCTAACGGTGACCGCGGAGCGATGCGCGGCGCAACTGCTCGGTGGCGACCCGGCGGGCAGCGCCGAGGAGGTCGCCGGACGGCTGCTGGCGATCCAGGCGCAAGACCTGCGAGGCGCGCGCCTCACGGTCCGGGCGCGCTCAGCGGGATTGTCCGCCGCGGACGTCGACTCCGGCCTCACCCAGCGGCGTTCACTGATCGTCACCTGGCTGAACCGCGGCACCCTGCATCTGGTCTGCACCGAGGACTACTGGTGGCTGCATCCGCTGACCACCCCGCAGCTGCGCACGGGGAACTCCCGGCGGCTGGCGCAGGAAGGCGTGCCGCCGGAGGATGCCGAACGGGCGGTGGCCACCGTCCAGGCCGCGCTGGCCGCCGACGGCCCGCTGACCAGGTCCCAGCTCCGCGAGCGGGTCGCGGCGGCCGGGGTCAGGACCGAAGCCCAGGCGATGGTGCACATTCTGATGCTGGCCAGCATCCGGGGCCTGATCGTGCGCGGTCAAGTAACCGGAAGGGAGCAGGCGTTCGTGCTGGTCCGAGACTGGCTGGGCCCGCCGCCGGCGGCGATGAGCCGCGAGGCGGCACTCGGCGAACTGGCCAGACGGTACCTGGCCGGGCACGCCCCGGCCGCCGACCGTGACCTCGCCCGGTGGGCGGCCATCGGGCTGCGGGATGCCCGGCTCGGCCTCGCCAGGTCCGGCGCCATCCCGCGAGCTGACGGCCTGGCCGAGCTGCCGGCGAACCGGCCGCGAGCGGCCGCCGCGCTGCCGCCACCGATGCTCTGCGGGGCCTTCGATCCGCTGCTGCTCGGCTGGGCTTCCCGGGCTCCCATCGTCGGCCCGCACCAGCAGATCGTCAC
>JBEKGC010000026.1:0-88760 GCA_050013055.1 Streptosporangiaceae bacterium | reverse complement strand
CGCAGTCCCGAATACCGATTGCGGCAGTTCTTTGATCATGGCACCCTGCGCTGGCTGCACCCGCCGGACGGTTCGGGCGTTCAGGCCGCCGACGGGACCGTGCTCGGCACGAGGGCGGTGGCGTTCTGCACCGACCCTGCCACGCAGGGCGGTGCCATGGGCCGCGTCGGGTGCGAGCACATCGTGCGGGCCATCGACACAGCCCTGGCCGCAGGCCTGCCCGTCGTCGGCATCTGGCACTCCGGCGGCGCGCGGCTGGCCGAGGGCGTCGCCGCCCTGGAAGCCGTCGGACTGGTCTTCGAGGCCATGATCCGGGCATCGGGCCGGATCCCGCAGCTGTCGGTCGTGCTTGGCCCGGCCGCCGGCGGCGCCGCCTACGGCCCGGCGCTTACCGACATCGTCATCATGGCGTCGACCGCGCGCATGTTCATTACCGGCCCGGATGTGGTGGCGTCGGTGACGGGCGAGCACGTCTCGGCTGAATCACTCGGCGGCTCAGCGGTGCATGGCCGCAAATCTGGGCTGGCCCATGTGGTGGCCGACGATGAGGCTGATGCTTTTGCCCGGGCCCGGACGCTGATCGACCTGATGAGCAGGCCAGGGACGGTCGATGCCGGTCAGGTGGGTGATCGGCCGAGGCTGCGGTCCATCTTGCCCGACCGTCCGCAGCGTGCGTACGACGTCCGCCCGGTCGTCGCCGAACTTCTCGACGGGCCCGGCGAAGAACTGCACAGAGACTGGGCGCCCAACATCGTGACGGTCCTCGGCCGGCTCGGCGGCCGCACGGTCGGCATCGTCGCGAATAACCCGCTACGCCTCGGCGGGTGCCTGAATTCCCTGGCGGCAGAGAAGGCCGCTCGCTTTGTGCGCACATGCGACTGTTTCGGGATACCGCTCGTCGTCCTGGTTGACGTACCTGGTTATCTACCCGGCGTCCGTCAGGAGTGGGAGGGGATGATCCGCCGGGGAGCGAAATTGCTCTACGCATTCGCGGAGGCTACGGTGCCCCGTTTCACCGTTGTTATGCGGAAGTCCTATGGGGGCGCTTATATAGCGATGAATTCCCGGTCGCTGGGCGCGACCCGGTGCTTCGCCTGGCCGGGCGCCGAGGTCGCGGTGATGGGGGCGCCGGCGGCCGTCAGAATCCTGCACCGGCGGCCGCTGGCGCAGGCGCCCGAGGATGAGCGGGCCGCAATGTTCGACCTTCTCGTGGCCGAGCAGGAGCGTAATGCCGGCGGTGTCGAACGCGCAGTGGCTATGGGCGCCATCGACGAAGTGATCGATCCTTCTGACACCCGGCGGCGGCTGGCCGAGGCGCTGGACAGGACGGGTAATCCCCGTGGCACCCATGGCAATATCCCGATCTGACCTGAGTGAGGAGCCTCATGGCTGTCCCGGTCAGCACGACGTCCCCCGTCGCCTTCATGTTCCCCGGCCAGGGGGGATTCGACGCGGCGGCCCTGCGGGCCGCCGCCGCCCGCCATCCGCAGGTCCGCGAGGTCTTCGGCCGCATCGACGGGGTCACCAGCGAGATGTTCGGCCGGCGCCTGGGCGACATCGTCCTGGACGGGCCGCTCCTGCAGATCGGTGAGTTGCTGGCCGAGGATTCCTGGGTATCCCAGCTGGCGATCTACGGCAGCGGCCTGGCGGCCTTCGAGATCCTGATCTCGACGGGGGTCACTCCCGCCGCGCTGCTCGGCCACAGCCTCGGTGAAGTCGTCGCCATCGCCGCCGCCGGGGCCTTCACCGTCGCCGACGGCGCCCGCCTGACGATCCGCCGGGTGCAGGTCATCGAGCAACTTGGCCAGGTTGACGGGCGCATGGTGGCACTTGGCACCGGACCCGACCAGGCCGCCCGCCTGGTCGGGCTGCTCGAGGACCCGATGCTCGCCATCGCCACCGTCAACTCAGACCGGCAGACCGTGGTCAGCGGGCCGGCTGCCGCGATCGAGCGCGTACTCGCCATCGCGGACACCTTGTCAATGCCCGCGAAGACGCTGAACGCGGCGTTCCCGTTTCACACTCCCCTGCTGGCACCAGCCGTTGAGCCCTTGGCCAGCTATGTCCGCACCCTCGAGCAGCGGCCCATGCGCTACCCGGTGCTCTCGCCCATTCTTGGCCGGTACTACCGGCCGGACGACTCGCTGGCCGAGCTGATCGCACGGCATTTCGTCTTGCCCGTGGACTTTGCCAGCGCCCTGCGCAAGGTGCACGCGGACGGATGCCGCATCTTCGTCGAGACGGGAGGCAAGGCTGTCCTGACCAGGCTGACGGGCACAGTCATCGACGATCCATACGTCCGCGCCTTCCCGTCGCTTGTGATGCGCCGTGGTGAGCTCGCGCTGACGGATTCCCTGCGCGACCTGCAGACCACGGTCCTCGCCTGACGACCTCGATCAGCGGAAAGCATCCTGGTCCTGGAGTTCCTGGCAGACCCGGTCGTGCGCGGTGGACCAGTCTCCTAGCTCCGGCTCGGGGAGTCCGCAGCAACGGAGATAGATCATCAGCTGCTGCCGGTTAGGCAGCCGGACCCCGGCGAGGATGTCGGACACCGTGCTCTTGGGGAGCGGGTCAGAGCCCATCCACCGCGCTCGTCTTTCCAGTTCGCGCAATGACGGCTGGCCGGCCTTGAGGCGAACCCGGTGCATCTCCGCCAGCAGATCGGCTGGCTCAAGGAAAAGGTCGGGCCTGCGCTGCCGCCGGGGTGGCGCCGGGGGCGCCGGGATGGCGGCGGTGGCTGGTGACGGAGCCGGATTCGGCCTGTTCATGCTCGCCCGCTCCCACAGCTGATGGACGTTGCGTAGCTCCGCGGGCGTCGCCCCGCACGCCCGGGCGTAGGCGGCCACCACCGGCCGCCGCGGCAGCCGGTCACCACGGTCGGCCCTGCTCAGGGTCACGGCGGAGCAGCCGGGCTCGTCAATCAAGGCGGCCATGCTTCGGTAGGTCAGGCCGGATCGGCGGCGCAGGGCGGTCATCGCCACGGCGAGCTCCCGGTAAGGCGCCTGGTCGGCCAGCGGGTCCTTGTGTCTTCCCATCGATGCTCTCTGCCCCCTATGCAGGCAAATCCGGGAGCTGACTAATCCGAGCTGTAAATGGCCCACTCGTGCCCCGGCACGGTCAGGACCCCGGAGCTGACCGAGACTCCTGGCGTGGCCACAAGTTCGCGGCAGCTGCGAGGTACCTCGATTGTCTCGGGCTTGTCGGCGACGTTCAGGGCGACCAGCACCTGGTTCTTCCCGGCACGGCACTGATAGGCGAAGAAAGAGTTCGACAGGCGCACGGTCGATGCGGCGGCCCCGTGCAGCCACGAGTGCCGCCTGCGAAAGCCGATCAGCCGCTGGTGCAGCCGGTAGATCGGCCACCCCGATGACGACAGGGCGGCAGGCCCCTCGGCGGGGAAGGCCGGGCGGATGTCGTCGTCGCCGCCGGGCCCGTCCGTCTTGATGCCGAGGAACCCCTGCTCATCGCCGTAGTAGACGGAAGGCGTACCGGCCAAGGTAAACAAGATCGCCAGAGCATGGCCAAGATGACGCCCGTCAGTCAGCCTGCTGGCAATCCGGGTAACGTCGTGGTTGCCGACGAACGTCAGCGGGATGAACGTTTTCGTCATCTCGTCATGGCGCTTGAGCGCCCAGGCCAGTTCCCAGAAGTTCTCGTCGTTAAGGCTGCTCCACACGGCCTTCCACAGTTCGTACTGCGTCACGGCGTCCACCGTGCTGTCGCGCACGAAGGCGCTGTAATCACCGTGAATGACCTCGCCGAGGATATAGGCTTCCGGGTATTCCGCGCGCACGCGTGGCAGCACAGAGGACCAGAACGCGGTTGGGACGGCATAAGCCGCGTCAAGCCGCCAGCCGCTTATCCCCCTGCGCAGCCAGTGCTGCATCACCCTGGTGACAAAGTCCCCGACCTCCGGCTCCTCGTGGTTGAGCGTTATCAGCCCGGCATGGCCCTCGAAGGTCCGATAGGCCTGGCCCCGCCGCCCTTCGCCAGCGGGCGCCAGGGGGACGAACCAGTTCGCCTCCCGCGGCGTGGCCAGGCCGGCGACCGTCCGCTTGAACTGCGGGTAGTCGACTCCGACATGGTTGAAAACACCGTCGAGCAGCACGCGCAGTCCCCGGCGGCCGGCCGCGGTCAGCAGCCGGTCAAAGCCTTGCTCGCCGCCGAGGCGCTCGTCGATGCGGAAGTAGTCAAGCGTGTCGTAACCGTGCGTGCTTGACGCGAATATCGGCCCCAGGGCCAGGCCGGATACCCCGAGGTCCACGGCATAGCCGAGCCAGTCGGTGATGGCATCCAGGGTCCGGCCCGGGGAGCCGCCCGCCGACGGCCCGGCACCGAGAAATCCGAGTGGGTAGATGTGCCACCACAGGGCGTGCTCCGTCCACCGCGGCGCGGCGCGGCGTGCTTCCGTATGTTCGGTGACGGTCATGCTAGCTGGTCCATGATCTTGGCCCCCAGACGCAAGATTTCAAGTTCAAGATCCGATAGCTTCGCGAGCACGGTCACCAGCCAGGCATCGCGATCGGCCATGTCCTGCTGGAGCGCACCACGTCCTGCCTGGGTCAGCGAAAGCACCGTGCTGCGCCGATCCGAGTCGTTCTGGCTTCGCAGCACGTAGCCGGACTCGCATAGCTCGGCCAGCGAACGGGTCAGGGACTGCGGCTGCTGCCGTTGCGCGGCCGCGATCGCCGTCGGCGTGGACGGGCCGTTGGTGTGCAGATGCGCAAGGATCATGAGCTTCGTCCCTGACATGCCACGGTCGGACCGCTCAGCGCGCAGACGCATGGCGAGGCGGGACACCCCCCGGCGCACGTCGACTGCGATCTCAGCCAGGGTCTCACCCTCCTTGAGGTTCATATTTAGTAAGCTATCACGTAGCATCTGAGAACGGCGACGCACGCGTTCTCTAGAAGTGTGAGCGTTTTCATGCTAACGAATAAGTCTGCAAAGCTTAATATATGGCCTTCACACAGCAGCTTGTTCCAGCCGGCTGCCCTGGCTCGCTGCGCGCTCGTCATGGCCGCGACCCTGGCCTGCTACGGCGTGGCGCTGGCGGTCGAGCACTGGGAACATCAGCACGTCGACCTGGTGGTGCTGGCGGTGGCGATCACCGTCATGCTGGCCAGGGGGGAGATCGAGCGGCCGCCCCGATGGCGATGGCTTGTCCTGCTGCTGTTCCCTGCTGCTGCCGCCGCCGCCAGTTACGTCGGGCAGAAAATGGCCCGCACCGACCACGTCGGCGACGTGCTCTTCGCCCTGGCGCTCGGCGGTTGCATCGCGGTGCGGCGATTCGGGCCAGCCTGGACGAAGGGCGGCGCGATCGTCACGCTCCCCTTCGTCGCCGCTCTGGTCACGCCGTTCACCCCGCAGGGCACGGTGAGCAGAGCTCTCTGGTCGGCGGCCATCGCCCTGGCAGCGGCGGTCCTGACCGGAGTGACAGTGGCCATCGCCAGGCGCCTGCGCCTGGTCCCGGCCGCGCCGGAGCCGCCAGCACCCGCCGGCCGCAGCCCCGGGCGGCTGCGGCCAAGCGACAAGCTGGCGATGCAGATGGCGGTCGCCGTGGGGCTGGCGTTCATCGCCGGGCGGCATTTCCACTCCGAGCACTGGCAGTGGCCCGTGCTCACCGCGTTCATCGTGTGCAGCGGGAACGCCGGTCGTGGCGATGTCGTTCTCAAGGGCCTGCAGCGCGCCCTGGGCGCTGCCGTCGGAACCGCTGGCGCGACCATGATCGCGGACTACTTCGGGGCCGGGGACAAGACGGCCGTGGTCATCATCTTCTGCATACTGGCGATCGCGGTCTGGCTGCGGCCCGCCAACTATGCATACTGGGCGGCCTGCGTCACAGCCGCCCTCGCGCTGATCTACGGTTATTTCGGCCAAGGCGGCACGGCCGTGCTGGAACAGCGCGTCGAGGGCATCGCGATCGGAGCGGCGATCGGCATCGGCGTTTCGTGGTTCCTGCTGCCGATCCGCACCGTTGATGTGCTACGCCGTCGCGCCGCCGCGCTCTTGGAGGCCCTCACCGACCTGCTCGTGGTGATGCGCGATCGGCCCGCCGAAGTCGGCCGGTCCCAGGTACGTTCGGTCGCGGTCGCTTCGGCCGCGATCGAGGGCGTCGCCAAGCCCATCGCCGCGCGAGCCCGGGTGGCGAAGGCCCTGCACATCCAGGACCGGCTGGCGGCCTTGCCCGTGGCCGCGGCGGCATGCCAGGCTCCGGCCCGCGCCCTGGTGCAGCTCACCCGGCAGGACAGCGGTCTCGCCGCGTATCCCGATGTCGCGCCTGCCCACGCCGCCGTACTGGCCAACGTGGGCTTGGTCAGGCAGTCGCTGCGCAGCCGGGTGGCCCCTGAGCTGTGCGTGATAGCCGACGGCGCCGGCCAAGCCGGATCAGCTCGCGATCGGGCCCTGGGCGCGCTGACCAGCCTCAGCGGGGCCCTCGGGCATATCGCCGAAGCAGTGAGCAGGCCGGCACCAGCGCATCGGGGTCCCGATCGCCTCAGTGCACGGTCATGACGAGAGCCCGAGGATCTCGGTCACGAAACGCCGCAGGTCACCGGCCGCGCCGCCAAAGGCGTCATGTCCGGTGGGGTAGGAATGCCAGCGGACGTCGTAGCCGTTGCGGAGCAGGCCATCGCGGATCTCCGTCCCTCTGGCCATGGGAATCACGTCGTCGTGCTCGCCGTGGCCGATCCAGACGTGATTACGGGCGTTGGCCTTGAACCGGGACTTGTCTGAGTGCCGCGCGAGCGGCAGGGATGGGGCGTAGACCGCCAGGCCGGCCAGCCGGTCGGGATAGGTCAACCCGGTCATCAGGGTCATGGCCGCACCCTGGGAGAAGCCGGCCAGGATCACCCGGCAGGCACCGACCACGTCAGCCTCGCGCCCGACCACCGAGCGGACGGCGGCGATGGCCGCGCCGGCCTCAAGCGGATCGGCTGTCTCCAGCTTCGAGACCGTCTGGACCAGCCACGACCGGATCGGACCGGACCGGACGATGCCGACATCACGGTAGGGCGCCGTCGGGAACACCTGCCGGACGGGCAGCAGGTCCAGCCCCGCCGCGCGGGCCACCTCGTACATCGCCGGGCCGGCCTGGCCCATGCCGTGCAGCCAGACGATCGACCCCGCCGCGTTTGCGGCCGGGCCGATCGTCTGGCTCTGCAGCTCTGCGGCCGGCGGTGTCATGCCGGGATTGGCCATCTGGTGCTATCCGCCTCCGGGATGGTCTGCTGGCTTATGCGCCGGTCATGGCGACAGGTGGAATGATGCGCGGATTGTCCGCCCGTTCGAACACCATCGAGGCGTACTGCCCGCCGAACCCGAACGAATTCTTCAGCACCCGCCGCACGGGCATCTCCACCGGCGTCAGCGAGGTGCTCACACCACAGGCCGGATCCGGCTCTGTGCAGGTCACGACCGGCGGTACGATCCCGCTGCACATGGTCAGCGCCGCGACCGCCGTCTCCACCACGCCGGAGGCCGCCGAGCCGTGGCCGGTCAGCGACTTGACCGCGCAGACCGGCAGGTCGGCCATCCGCTCGCCGAAGAGCCTGCGCATGGCCCGGGCTTCTGTGACGTCGTTGAGCTTGGTGGAGGTGCCGTGGGCATTAACGGTGTCGATGTTGCCGGGCCGCAGGCCGGCCCGATCCAGGGCCGTGCGCATGACGCGCTCCACCGCGCTGACGTTAGGCGCGGTCATGTGGTCGGTCCCGACGGCCAGGCCCCATCCGGTGACCCGCCCGTAGACCTGGTCGAGGCCGCGGGAGGCAGCGTGCGCCGCGGTCTCGAGGACCAGGGCTCCGGCTGATTCGTTGATCACCATGCCGGAACGGCGCCTGTCGAACGGCATCGACGCCTGCGCGGGCGGGCCCGTCCATCGTGACAACGCCATGAGCTGCCCGTACTGGGACAAGACGTACGGCGTGTTCCTGGAGACGCTGGCCGCCACAATCGCCATACCCACCTTCCCCGAGCGCAGCAACCGCGCGGCTTCCGCGATCGCGCGCAAGCCCCCAGCACAGGTTGCTTCCAGCCGGGTCGCGATCAACGGCATCCCGAGTGTTTCCGCCAGCTCACGAGGAAAGCGCGACAGGTCCACTGTCTCTAGCGGCAACGGCTTGTCGCGCAGGTACCTGGCCACCGCCACCGGGTCGTCACCCAGGGTCTGATGACGGTCGCCGAGGTCGGCGAAGTGCCTGGCGTAATCGGCGGGTTCCGATCCGGAGGGTCCTGGCCAGACCCGGGCCCAGACCAGCCCGGCTGGCCCGTCCTGTGCCCCGCCGAGCCTGGCGTCGGATACGGCTTGCTCGGCGGCAGCGTGCAGCAGGCAGTCACCCCAGGACCGCCCGTCCGCGCCCCAGCGCGCACGCACCGCTTCCTTGTCCGGCTCGGGGATGAGTCCCGCCATCCATCCGCACGGAAGCTCGGACAGGTCCATGCGGTCCTCGGTCCGCAGGCCCGAGCGGCCGGTCAGGTTGGACGCCCAGAACTCCTCGACGCTCGCCCCGATCGGCGTCACCACGCCGAGACCGGATATCACGATCTGCCTTCCATCGCGGGAGTTCATCCGCCCGTTCCTTTGCTGATCCCGGCCGCTCCCGCGGCGCCGGAGCTGTCACCATGGCTCAGTGCCGTCACCAGGACGCCGGCCAGGCCGTCCGCCGGACGGCAGCCGCCGGTCACCGCGTCAAGGTCCGTCAGCTGAGTATCGGGAACCGCGAGCAGGCCAACTGGAGGTGCCTGCTGCCGGGCCAGCGCGTGCGCGCTCAGCGCGATGTCTATCAGCGCGCTCGCCTCGAACGCCGTGCCAATCGTTCCCTTGCTTGACGTCGCCTGGACCGCCAGGTGGTGACTGACCACCTCGTATTCCTCCAGGTCGGCTGGTACGGACCCGCACGCGCTCGCCCACCACAGCCCGGCCGGGGCTGGCATCGAGCCCAGCGCCGTGCTGACCGCGAGGTCGAGTGCCTGACGTCGGGTCGCCGCCGCGAGGACCTCGCAGGAGTCGACGAAGGCGAGGATGTCCGCGCCGCGGCAACGGGCGGTGCTCTCGCGCTCGACCATCAGGGCCGCCGCACCCTGGCCGGCCAGCACGCCGGCCCGGCCCGCATCGAACGGGCCGCAGCCGGGAAGCGCCTTCTCCGCCAGCCTGTCCTGCTGGTCGAGGGCGGCCAGATTCGAGACCGACAGCGGGCCGGCGACCCCGACCACCAAGACCGCGTCGAGCTCCCCGCTGCCGATCAGCCGGTGCGCCAGCGCCAGCGCGCCGAGGCCGCCGGCGCCTGCCTCGCCGTAGACCGCGACGTTCGACCCGCTGAACCCGCTCGCCATGGCGGCGAACTGACCGAGCTGCGAGGGAATGCCGCGGATGTAGGAGTAGTCAGGTACCTCGTCATAGAGAAATTTCGGCAGTGACCTGGCGTCAGTCTGCGCGGCCACGGCGAGCCTGGGCATGAGGTCGCTGAGCTCGTCGCCCCCGCTGCTGCTCACGGCCATCACGATGCCGCCGCGCAGAGCGTCGAAGTCGCCGGCCAGGCCGGCCGCCGCGACGGCCTGCCGAGCCGTGCTGACGGCGATGTGAGCGGTCGGGTTGGCGTATTTCCGCACCGAGTTCCACGGCGGGCCGGAAGGCCACGGCGCCTGACCGGGGTCGATCAATGACGTCGGCCACGGCAGCGGTTTGCCAGATCGGCCTGGCCAGGTGCCGAGCAGTGTCTCGCCGGCCGCCATGACCTCGAAGAGCGGCCCGGCCCCCGCCCCGGCCGCGGTGAGGACACCGGTCCCGGTCAGTGCGATGCGTTCGTTCATGGCCGCCTACACCCCGGGCCTGACGTCGGCCCGGCTCGCGTCGACATGCCCGTTGGACCCTGCTGTCGCGCCGATCCCGCCCCAGAGCCGGTAGCCGCCGTCCACGGTGATGGTCTGTCCGGCGATCCAGCTTGCCTCGTCCAGGCACAGCAGCGCGACCACGTCCGCGCTGTTCTCGACCGTGGTCTGCTTGCCGTCGGGCCACGGGGAAACGCGCTGCTCGTGCTTGACTCCGCCGGCGAAGTCGGGCCGGACCTTGAAGACCCCTGTCTGGACAAGCCCAGGTCGGACGCAGTTGACGACGATCCCGTACGGGGCCAGCTCGAAGGACAAATAGTCAGACAGAGCTTCCAGGCTGGCCTTGGCCGCAGCGAACAGGCCGGCGCGCGGGATGATCCGGGTCGTGGTGGAGTTGGTGATCGTGATGAACCGGGCGCCGTCGCGGCCCTGCATCAGCGGCAGCGCCGCCTGGGCCAGCAGCCAGGTGGAGCGGGCGTTGGTGTCCTGCACGAACTGCCACTGTTCCAGCGTCGCGTCGGCGAGCCTGGCGAACTTCGTCGCGCCGGCGTTCTGGACCAGGATGTTCAGGCTGCCGTGCTCGGCCTCGATCTGTTCCATCAGCTTGGTGATGGCATCGGGGTCCGCGAGGTCCGCGCGGTGCAGGGTCACCCTGGTCCCGTGCTCCTGCAGTTCGGCCGCAAGGGCCCGGGCCGGGCCGGTGCGATCGACGTAGTTGATCGCCAGCGTGGCGCCCCAGGAGGCGAGTTTGCGGCTGATTCCCGCGCCGATCCCCCGTGATCCCCCGGTGACCAGGGCAACTCTTCCCTGCAACGGCTTGACGTCGTGCGACATGGGCATGATCCTTTCGGCTGGGCTGCGCCACCTGGCGCTCGGATTCGCTCGTGGATGCGACCGGGCGGCGCTAACCACGTCCCGCGGGCCGGCGAAGCACGACCACGCTCAGGTTCCCGATCGCATAGGCACGCCCATCGGCATCGGTTACCTTGCGGACGGTATTCACGAGCCCGGTCCTGGCATTTATTTCCATGGAGCTTGTTGTCTTGCTGCTGAAGAAGAACGGCACGTCCACCTGAAGCGGCCTGACAAAGCTCCAGTTCATTGACCTCATGCCGACGATGGCCGCGGCCGAGCCGTGCTGCACGGTCCAGCCCGAGGTGATGGAGTGGATGAATCCGCCCGGCACGATCCGCCCGGGTCGGTCGGCCAGCGCCGCAAAGGCGTCATCGTCGTGAATAGGGTGCTTCTCGCCCATCAGGTCAAGTAGCTGAGTGAGCAGGCCGGAGCTGAACTGCAGCGGCCCAAACCGCCGGGGAGGCGCGGCCGCCAGGTCTTCCCAGTACTTGATGTCCCGGCCAGGACTGCTCGCATCCGCGACCGCGGCTGCGCCGTTCCCCGTGCTCGCATCCAGCTCTGCTGGCCTGCCGTTGCCCGTCATGCGCCATTACCTCGCGGCCGGGTGATCAGCCGGCCTCCGTCCGCGGTCATGACCTGGCCCTGGATGTAGTCGGCGGCGTCGCTGGCGAGAAACGCCACGAGTGCCGAGATATCTTCCGGCACACCCCATCTCGGCCCGGCCCGGCCGCCAAGCTGCGTCACGACGGGGTCGGTCATGTCCGTCTTGACCCGCCCTGGCGCCACGGCGTTGACGGAGATCCCCTTGCGTCCGACCTCGACTGCCAAGGCCCTGGTCAGCGCCTCGACGCCGCCCTTTGAGGCCGCATAGGCCGTCTGACCAGGCCCGGGGATGCGCACCGAATTGGAGGACAGGTTGATGATCCGCCCGCTGGCCTGATCGAGCATCACGGGCACCACCGCCCGGCACATGAGGAAAGTGCCGGTGAGATTGATCCTGAGCACTCCCTCCCACTGAGCGAGGGACGCCTGCGCCAGCAGCCGGTCGTTGATGACGCCGGCGTTGTTCACCAGGACATCGATCCGTCCCGCGGCCGACTGCACGTCCCGGATCAGCCGGGCCACCTCGGCCTCGGCGCCGACGTCGGCCTGGTGCACCGTGACGGCGTACCCGTCGGCCGCGATCTTCGCGGCGACGTCGCTGGCCGCCGCCGCGGCCGACTGATACACAAGGTGCACCCAGTGTCCCTCGGCCGCCAGCGCGCGGGAGATCGCGGCACCGATCCCGCGGGAGCCACCCGTGACTATGGCCACCTTCTGTTGCCCTGACATGGCGATGTCACCCCTCCGCTCGTGCGCTCAGACCTCGGCGGGGGCGGCGAGGAAGCCGAGCAGCGAACTGACCGAGCGCTGGTGCTCGTCGGCTCCGGCATTCCAGGCGTCCAGGTCCAGGTCCAGGTCGTAATCGCGGCTGATACGGCGGGACAACTGCAGCAGGTCGAGCGAGTCGATGGCCAGGTCGTCGACCACGGAATCGTTCCCTGTGATCGTCATGTCCTGCAGGCCGGGCTGTACTTCCTTGATAAGGTTGATAAGCATGTCCAAGGTGAGGTCCATTGCCGTCTCCTGTGAGTGTGAATCCGTTCGTGCTGACACTTCAGGATGAAACCCGCTTGGCGGCCCGCCGACAAGACTCTGATGCTCTCATTCACCCGGCCACTTGCGTCCCGAATAACTATCCGGCCATGTCCTAGAAATCGTCCGTACACCTGGTTTGGGCAGAGAGATCACAGGGTTCCCATTGAGCACTCCAGATCGGGTCGCGCGTTCCGGCCCGGATCGGTAATATGCTTCTGACCAGTCACGATTCGAGCAGAGTGGCCAGCCGTGGGCCCGCTTAGGGTGAATAGTTCCAAGGAGCTGGTTCAGGTAACTTCACCAAGCTCGTGACCTCGCGTATCCGCAGTTCAGCCTGTCGAGACAAGGTCATTCCAGGCAGTTTTCAAATAGCCCTGCTGATGTCAGGGGATTACGTCTCGATTACAAGCCATAGATGACGAGGTAAATTGATTCACCGCCGAGACCGGACGAAATGAATCAGCAAGCAGGATGAGCTTCGCGGTAAAAGGTCAGCCTTCGCTCAGCGCCCGGCGCTATCAACCAGCGTTCGCCCGGTATCCCAGCATGGCGAAGGATGGCCGCCGGCGAAGGATGGCCGCCGGCGTCCCCACGAACCCCGCCCGCTCCGTGTCGTGCTGGTGGCGCCGTGGCTGCTGGGGGTGGTGATGCTAGGTGTATGCCGTTCCTGGCCCGGCCGGGCGTGATGCGGGCCGGGCCGTCCGGTTCGCGTGGAAGATAGGGCTTTTACGGAGGATTTGGATAATCATAGGGTACCAAAGTCTCCAGGTGAGCCGAATATTCCACGATTTTTTTCGACAGTTGTGACGGGTTGGTTCCGGGTGCGGGGAGCGGCGGAGGCGGCGGGGGCGGCGGCTGGGGTGCGGTGCTCCGGGCCCTCAGAGCGTGACCGTCGCGTCGATGCAGCGCGGACAGGGACCCCATCGTTCTAGCTGTGCCAGCGGAAACGCCAGATGGCGAAGGCCGCGCCTGCCGCCGTCCACAGTCCCAGGTTGACCAGACCCCAGGCCGGGAAGGGCTGGGCCGCGTAGCCGTTCTGCAGCACCTGGGCGAGTGACTTGACCGGGAACAGGTCCACCACGCGCGAGAGCCAGGCCGGCAGGCCGCCGAAGGTCGGGTCGAAGACGCCGGAAATGATGGCGATGGGCAGGAAGCTGGCGTAGGTTACCGGCCCGGCGGATTCGGCGCTGGTGATGACCGAGCTGATGGCCAGGCCGAGGGTGGCGAAGCATACGATCCCCAGCACCAGGCCGGCCGTCAGGGCCAGCAGACCGCCGGGCCGCGGCATGGCGCCGAAGGCCAGCCAGCCGATCAGGCCCGTGCCCGCGGTCAGCAAGATGGCGGTGGCCACGGTGCTGGCCAGCAGGCCGCCGAGATAGGCGCCCGACGGCAGCGGGGTGGTCTTGATCCGCTTGAGCACGCCGTCGTGGCGCAGCACGGCGACCTTGGACCCGAGGTTCACGTAGGCGGCGACGATCACCCCGAAGGCCAAGATGCCTGGCACGAAGACCGTGGTGTTCTTGATATGCGTGCCTGGCAGGTACGAGCCGACGTTGGCCGCCCCGATCAGCAGCAGGATCATCAGCGGAAAGACAAAGGTGAACAGCGCGTACTCGGCGCTGCGCCAGAAACTGCGCTGCTCGATGAGCGCCTGCCCCATGGCAAGGCGAACCGATCTCGTCATGTCCGGCCTCCGATGGCCTGGCTCACCTGCGGTTCCGCGCCAGCTCCCGTGAGCTCCAGGTAGGTGTCTTCGAGGCTGGGGGCGGTCACGGCCAGGCCGTCCAGGTCACCCAGGCCGTGCTCAAGCGCCCAGTCGAGCAGCAGCCGCAGGGTCATCCCTGGGTGCTCGCTGTGGCAGACCGACTCGGAGCCGGATACCGCCAGGTCGATCCCTAGCGGCCGCGGGATCTGGCCGCGGCGCAGGGCCGCCGGCGTGGTGAAGGAGATGCGGGTGGCCAGGCCGGCCAGGACCGCGACCTCCTGCGTCGTCCCGGCTAGTTCGATGCGGCCCGCCCGCAAGATGGCGATCCGGTCGGCCAGCCGTTCCGCCTCGTCCAGGTAGTGGGTGGTGAGCAGGATCGTCTTGCCCAGCCGCCTGAGGTTCTCGATCGCCGCCCAGCATCGCCTGCGGGCCTCCGGGTCGAAACCGGTGGTGGGCTCGTCGAGGAAGACCAGATCGGGATCGCCGGCGAGCGCCAGGGCGAAATCCAGACGCCGCCTCTGGCCCCCGGATAGCTTCCTGACCTGGGTGTTCCGCGCTTCTGTCAGCTCTACCACCTCGAGCAGGTCACCGAGCGGGCGCGGATTCGGATAGTAGGTGCGCCACAGGTCGATGAGCTCGGCCACCCGGGCCTGCCGCGGAAACCCGCACTCCTGCAGGACCATCCCGGCCCGCTCGCGCAGCCCGGCCGCCTGCGTCGTCGGGTCGAGACCCAGGACACGGACCGTCCCGCCCGTCGGGCGGCGGAAGCCCTCGAGGATCTCCAGCGTGGTGGTCTTACCTGCCCCGTTCGGGCCGAGCAGGCAGAACACCTCGCCGTAGCGGACCTCGAAGTCGACACCGCACAGCACCTGCGTGGCGCCATAGCTCATCCGCAGGTCGCACACCTGCACCGCGACGTCATCGGTCATCGGGCGGCTCCGGCCGGCACCAGCGCGTGCACGAGCGTGTCGACCGCGGTGTCCTGGGCCAGCTCAGCCGGGATGGCGGCGCCGGCCGGGTCGGAAAACCGGTGCCGGGCGAACCAGGTGAGCGTCTCGAGGACCAGCCGGGCCGTCACCGGGGTATCGGGTGTGCGGCGCAGCGTCCCGGCCTTGGCCCGGCCGTCCAGGTACTCGGTCAGCGCCGCGAGCACCGGCTCGCGCAGGCCCGCGTTCAGCAGGTCCGCCATCTCCGGGAGCTCACGAGCCGAACGTTCCAGCATGTCCGCGGCTTCCCTGGTGCGCGATTCCAGCTCGAACAGCTCCCGGAGGATCTTTTCAAGCTCGGCCGCGGTGTCACCGGGGCTCGGCCCGGACAGCGCCTCGGCGAGCGTGCCGAACGGCACCACCTCGGCGATGAAGGCACGCGCCTCCGCCACGGTGGCCGCCAGCGGCGCAGGAGACAGCGGCAGGTCACCCACGGGCAGCTCTTCGAGCAGCAGCGCATGCCGGATCGCGAGCACAAACAGGCCTTCCTTGCTGTCCACGTAACGGTAAATCGCCGCCTCCGACAGGCCCATCTCGGCCGCGACATCGCTCATCCTGGCCGACCGGTAGCCTTCCCTGGTGAAGACCCGAACGGCCGCAGCGATCAGTTCCGGAAGCCGTTCGTGCGCGTCACGTTTGCCTGTCATATTCCGGAGTATAAATGTAAGTGAGTGGTTCACTTACATAACGGACCAGGGGCGGCGGAAAGTTCCCGTCCGCCTGAGCCGCGGAACCAGCTCCCCGCAGGGCCCGGGGGGCGGCCCGGCGCCCATCCCCGGCTGCTTCGCGCTGACTGGTTCAGCTTCACCCAGCGTTCGTGACGCCGCCTGATCCCGGGGCATGCGCCCGCCCGCCGTCAAGAACCGCTGGTGGCGATGGTGGTACCACGGGACGTTCGGCCGGGAAGAACAGAGCCGGGCCAGCGCCGGCGGTCAGCGGCGGGCGGCGCGCGTGGTGCCGGGCACATCCCTGCCATAAGGTTTGTCCATGGCGGATTTCGAACCCGGCGGCGAGATCGCCCGCAACGAGCTGCGCGCCTCACACGACGACAGGGACCGGGTGGTCGAACTGCTCCGGGTCTCGGCCGGCGACGGGCGGCTGACCGCGGAGGAACTCGACCAGCGGCTGGAGCTGGCCTTGACCGCGCAGACGTACGGTGAGCTGGCAAAACTGGTCACCGACCTGCCCGCCGCGACGGGGTCAGGGGCGGGCGTGCCCGCGACCGCACCCAAGCCGAAGGAAGTGGCGCGCATCGACTGCCACAGCGGTCACGTGCAGCGCGTTGACCGGTGGGTGGTACCGCAGCGGATGGAGGTGAAGGTGACCAGTGGCCACGTGCTGCTTGACCTCACCCAGGCCGTCATCACCCAGCCGACCCTGCGGCTCGACATCGACGTGCGCAGCGGTCACATCCGGATTAAGACCAAGCCGGGGATCGTGGTGGATGCCGACGACGTGGCGATCCGCAGCGGGCACGTCAAGGTCCGCGCGCCCTGGAGTGCCGACCAGCCCGAGCTGCTGCGGGTTGAGGTCACCGGCAAGGTCGGCAGCGGCCACTTCCTGGCCGCGCCGCCGCGCCGGACGTTCTGGCAGTGGCTGACCAGGCAACCTCAGCCGTACGCGCTCACCGCCGGCTGAGGCTGATATGCCTACTCGCCTGGTGCAGCTGGTCATCGACGCGACCGATCCGGCGCGGCTTGGCCGGTTCTGGGCCGCGGCCCTGGGCTGGGAGGTCGTCACCGAGGAGCCCGATGAGGTGGAGATCTGGCCGCGCGGCTACCGCTATCCCGACCCGATGGCGCTGCCGCTGACTTTCCTGCGGGTGCCCGAGGACAAGGACGGCAAGAACCGGGTGCACCTGGACCTGGCCACGGAAACGGCCGCCCATCAGGCGGCTGAGATGGAGCGGCTCCTCAGCCTCGGTGCCGTACCCGCCGACATCGGCCAGGAGAACGTGCCATGGCAGGTGCTGGCCGACCCGGAAGGCAACGAGTTCTGCGTGCTCGAGCCGCAGCCCCTCTACCCGCAGACCGGGCTGTTCGGCGGGCTGGTCGTCGACTGCTCCGATCCGGCCCGGATGGCCGGCTTCTGGGAGCTGGCCACCGGGTGGACACGCCGCGGAGCGGGCGCTAACGGGGTGTCCCTGCGCTCACCGCAGGACGTCGGGCCTTACCTCACGCTGCTCAAGGTGCCGGAGGCCAAGACCAGTAAGAACCGGGTCCACCTCGATGTCGCCCCGCAGCCCGGCGAAGATCACGCGGCAGCGGTCAAGGCCCTGCTCGAGGCGGGCGCGGCGCCGGCCGACGTGGGACAGGGCGACGTCCCCTGGGCCGTGCTGGCCGACCCGGAGGGCGGCGAGTTCTGCGTGCTGACGCCGCGGTGACCCCGGCGCAGGGGCGGACGCTGGCTCAGGTCCAGGCCGAACTGCGCCGGCTCGTGCGCTACGACGATGAGTCGATCGTGCACGAGATGTGGATCAGGCAGCGGTACGACCTCGGAGCCTCGGCCAGCTACCTGCCCGCCCGGACGGCGGCCGTGCAGACAGCCTGGCACGAGGCCGGTCACGCCGTCGCCGCGCTGGCGGTCGGCGTGCGGTTCAGCTCCGCCAGCATCCGCCACGGGCGGGACAGCCAGGGCCGGGTGCACGGCATCGGCGACGGAGGCGACCTCTCGTTTGTCATCGACGCGGCGGGGCAGATCGCCGAGCAGCTCCGCGACTGGTCCCTGCTGGCCCGCGACGACGAACTGCGGGCGTGGCTGGCGGCGTGGCACCGTGGCGGCGGCGACGCGCGGAGGTTCCGGTTGGGCGTCGGCGCGCGCTATGGCGGCGACGAGCTCGCCGCCTGGCGCTACTGCGAGCAGACGCTGACCCCGTTGCGGCTGCGGATCCGCCAGCTGGCCCGGGCCCTGCTCGTACACCCCAGGCACCTGCCCTACGAGGTGGCCGCGGCCATCGCGGACTCAGCCTGACGACGGACGGGCTAGCAGGCGTTCCGGTACCAGTCGGGGAAGTGAGTGAGCGAGTCGAGCACCACCTCAGCGCCCGCGCCGGACAGGTCGGGTCCGGCGAACGAGCCGGTCGTGACGCCGACCGCCCGCACGCCCGCCTGCACGGCGGCGGTCATGTCCGGCGGGGTATCGCCGACGTAGGCGACCGCTTGCAAGGTCCGCAGCACCGCCGCCTTCTCCGGCCCGTGCACCAGGGTAAACAGCTCGTCGGCCGACAGCCCGACCGCCCGCATGCTCGGCTCCACCGAAATAGGGTGCTTGGCCGTGATGATCACCACGCGCTGGCCCGCCGCCCGGACCGCCGCGAGCGCGTCGTGCGCGCCGGGCAGCACCGTAGTGAGCTGCTCGGCCAGTGCCACGTAGTGTCGCCGGTAGGTCTCCGCTGCCGCGGCGATCTGGCCGGGCGGGAACCAGAATGCCAGTTCGTCATCCAGCTTGATGCCAAGCCGGCGGTCCACCGCCGCCAGGTCGATGGCGGTCGCGGTGTCCCGCTCGAGTCCGGCGAACGCTGCCAGGATGGCCGGCCGTGAGTTGATCAACGTCATGTCAAGGTCGAAGCCGACCGGACCCATCCGCCCCTCTTTTCGTGTCCGCAACGGCCGTGCGCCGACCGGGTCACCCTCAGCATTCTGCTCGCCTTGAGTTACGGGGCCGGCACCGGGGACCTGGACGGTCCGCGCGCCGGGTCAGCCAGTTGCCGCAGTGCGGGCGCGAGCAGCGGCAGCAGGGCGAGCGCCAGGCAGGCGCAGGCGATCGCGAGGATGACGGTCCGCAGGCCGACCGCGCCGATCAGCGCTCCGCCGATCGCGCTGCCGAACGGGAACCCGAGCGAGGAGATCGCCATCCGGACGCCGAACAGGCGGCCGCGGACGTCGTCCGGCACCAGACGCTGGGCCAGCGTCCGCTCGAACACGAAGTAAGGTCCCCAGGCGAAGGCGGCCAAGGCCAGCAGGATCACCGCGACGGCCAGGTCAGGCGCCAGCCGGAGCAGGCCGAACAGCGGCGCGCCTGCCGCGATCACCGTGCCGATACGCAGCGCGGGCGGCAGCCGGCCGGCCAGGCTGGCCCCCGCGACCACGCCGAGCAGGGCGCCGGCTCCCGCAGCCGATACCAGCAGGCCGTACCCGGCCGGCCCGGCGTGCAGGAAGCTCCGGCTGTACACCGGGTAAAGCACGGTGGCCACTCCGTCGAGGAAGAGCATGCCGAAGCTGCAGACGCTGAGCACAAGGACCGCGGGAAACCGGAACAACAGGCCAAGGCCCAGCCAGTTACGGCGGGCCGGGCTGGTGCCGGCGGGCGTGTCCGGGGACGTCCGCACCAGGGACGGCAGGCTCAGGCAGATCGCGGACATGACCGCGAAGCTGGCGGCGTCGAAGACCAGGGCGTACGGCGCGCCGACCGTGGCCACGATGATCCCGGCCACGGCGGGGCCGACGATATAGGCGAGTTCCCAGTTGGCCGACAGCAGCGAGTTCGCGGCGTCGAGCTGATCATCGTTCACCAGGCGCGGCACCAGCGCCGCCTCAGCTACCTCGGTGACCGACGAGAGCAGCGCGCTGACCGCCGCGATGCCGTAGAGATCGGCGACGACCAGGTGATGTGACCACAACAGCACGGGAACGGCGGCGATCAGCAGCCCGCGGGCCGCGTTGTCCGCGGTCAGCAGCGCCCGCGGCCTGGACCGGTCGAGCAGGCGGCCCGCTATCGGCCCGCTCACGATCCGGGGCAGGCCGAAGCACATCAGGACCACGCCGAGCTGGAACGGGCCGGCCATGCTCAGCACCACCCAGGACAGCGCGACGACGGTGAAAGCGTCGCCGGCCCGCGAGATCATCATCCCGAGCCAGAACCGGCGGAACTCCGGGCGGCCGCCCACCTCGACGTAGCCCCGGATGGTCGAGCGCATTGTCTGCTTCCTTCCGGCGGACCGCTATCGTGACGCCATGACGTGGGAAGACGTGCTCGCATACTGCCTGGTCAAGCCGGGGGCCTGGCCGGACGAGCCATGGGATGGCGACGTCGTCGCCAAGGTCGGCAGCAAGATCTTCGCCTTTCTCGGCTCAGCTGCGACCCCCTCGGTGGGCCTGAAGTGCGGCACCAGCCGGGAAGAGGCAGACGAATGGCTGCTGCGGTATCCCGATGACGCCCGGGTGATGCCATACATAGGCCGCTCAGGGTGGAACACATTGCTGATCGGCGGCGCGATCGGAGACGATGAAATCACCGAGGCCATCGATGCCTCCTATGCGGCTATCGTGAGAAAGCTACCCAAGAAAGACCGCCCTTAGCCAAGGATACCGCAAGATCTTTATTCCGAACGAACCCGCCGGTCAGCGGATTTTTCTTCATGTCTGATGATGGTGATCGAATTTATATCCGCGACCGCCATCCGGCATGATTAATAATTAATCAGCCTCAGCGGTTCTTGCCTAACGCGACTTTTGCATAAGACACGAAGTCGCGATGTCTGCCGGGGCCAGCACCACGGACCGTTCTGTCCAGAGAGTTCTTGTTTTCTGCCGGGCTGCCTGGGCATGTTCGTAACGTGACTGCTGCGACCAATGATGGCGATGCGGGGGCGGAAGAGACGTCTGCCGGCACCATACCCTCACCGGGTATCCCGGTGTCGGCGGGGGCGCTCATCTTCGACCGGGCCGGGCGGCTGCTGATCCTCAAGCCCACCTATAAGTCCGGCTGGACGATCCCCGGGGGCATCATGGAAGCAGACGGGGAGACGCCGTGGGATGCGTGCCGGCGGGAGGTTCGGGAGGAGTGCGGCATCGAGGTTCACCGGGGGCGGCTGGCCTGCCTGGACTTCCGCCGTCCGCGCCCGGGGCGGCCCGGAGGTATCAGGTTCCTCTTCGACTGCGGCCAGCTCGGCGACCAGGCCCTGGCCGATCTGGTGCTGCAGCCCGCGGAGATCTCCGAGTACCGGCTGGCCGTGCTCGCGGACGCGTTCGAACTGCTCAGGCGCCCGATCCGGCGGCGGGTGCGGGCGGCCACCGGCCGCCAAGAGCTGATTTACCTGGAAAACGGCCGCCCGGTGCCGGGAGTCGGGCCGCCGGCCTGAGGCCTGGGCTAGGACTCCTGTTCCTCCTGCTGGCCGCCGGGCTGGTGGAACGCCTGCGGATCCACCTGCCCGAACGCATGCCCGCCGGGCTGGTGGAACGCCTGCGGATCCACCTGCCCGAACGCCTGCACGCCGGGCTGCTGGAACGCCTGCGGATCCACCTGCCCGCCGGCTTGCTGGAACGCCTGCGGATCGCCAGGGCCGAACGCCTGGCCGCCCCCCTGAACGTACCCCGGCACGTCCGGCTGGCCGAAGGGCTGACCGGCTGGCCGGCCGGAGGGCTGGCCGGACGCCATGTCGAGGGCCTGGCTGATTATCTGGCTCAGGTCCTTGCCGCCGAGTTTGCCGAACACCTTCGCCGCCGCCTGCATCTTGGCCGCGATCTCCGGAGTGATGGCGCGCTGGCCGTCCGGGCCCGTGGTCACGAAGGTCGTCGTCGAGGTAACCCGCACTCCGGGGCCGCTGCTCATCCCGCCCGCATCGCCGGAGAAGGGCTGCATCTGATCACCCCAGGACGCGGGCTGCACCTCGTCCCACAAGATGACGAACTTGGCCGGATCGGCCCGGTCGACGAGGACGGGAACCTCCTGGATCCCCGTCCAGCGGCCGTGATCATCCACCTTGTGCTCGACTGGCGTATCCGGGATCCCGGGAGCCGTGATGACACCCGTGATCCGTCCTGACGACGATGAGTGCCCGTGGTGGAAACCGGAGACGCGCAGGACGCCGCGCTCGGGGTGCTTCATGTGCCGCTTGGCGTGCCAGTCGCTGATGCCCATGGGGACCATGATGCCGGAATTCGACGTGATGTGCGACTATTTGCCTCAGCCTCCGGAGATCGCGTCCGGCGCGCGGTGCGGGCGCTGGGTCAGCCCTGGCCTAGGTTCTTCTCGAGCTCCTGGCGGAACTGCTGGAATTGGGCGGGGCTCGAGGTGTAGAGGGTCTCGCCGGTCTTGGGGTTGACGGTGACGAAGTAGATCCAGTTCCCGGCCGCCGGGTGCAGGACGGCCTCGATGGCCGCGTTTCCCGGGCTGTCGATCGGCCCGGGCGGCAGGCCCTTGTGCCGATAGGTGTTGTACAGCGAGGGGCTGTTGAGCTGGGCGTCGGAGGCGAGGATCCCGTAGGTGTTCAGGCCGTAAAGCACGGTGCTGTCGAGTTGCAGCGGGATGCCCTGCGCCAGCCGGTTGTCAATCACCCGGGCGATCTTGGGGTAGTCGGACAGCCGGCCGCCCTCAGCCTGCACCAGGCTGGCCATGGTGATCACCTGAGCCTCGCTCAGGTGCACCTGCTTGGCCGCCGCGGGCAGGTCGATGCTCGCCGCCTGCTGGTCGAAGCTCTGCACCATGCCGGTCAGCACGGCGAGTGCGGTCTCGTGCGGCTGGATCTCGTAGGTCGCCGGGAACAGGTAGCCCTCGGGCTTGCCGTTCGCCGCCCCGGGCAAGTGGAGCGAGGCCGGATCCTTCAGCACCTTCTGGTACGCGCTCAGCGGGATACCGGAATGAGCGCCGAGCCAGCTCACGGTCTGACTCATCCGCCAGCCCTCCGGGATCGTCACCGTGATCTGCACCAGGTCCTTCGGGTTGAGCAGGGTCGCGTACGCCAGCGTCGCCTTCATGTGCTCGCGCATCCCGTAGAAACCAGGCAGCAGCCCGTTCGGATTCGAGCTGTGCTCGGCCGCCAGGACGAACGCACGGGAGCTCGCCACCACGCCGAGCTTGGCCAGCTCCGGCCCGAGACCGGTCGGCGTTTCGCCCGAGGTCACCTGGACGACGACGCGACCGGTGCCTGCCCCCGGGTAGTCGGCTGGGTGGTACTTGCTCAGGTAGAGGCTGTAGACGTAGACACCGCCGACCGCCAGCGGGACGAAAATAACAAGCAGCGCGGCCAGCGGGGCGATCCAGCGGAACCTGCGCCGCCGGGGTCCGCTTGGACCTCTGCCGTCCGGTCGGGGGGCCCGCCGGCTTCCCCGGCTGCGGCCGGCGTGACCGGCGCGATCGGGACGCCCGCCTCGGTCATCGGCGTCGTCATCATCGCCGAAGCCAGGGACGAACCGGCCCCCGCTCTCATACCCGTCTTCGTACTGGCCCTGGTCGCTGTATTGTTCTGGCTGGTAGAACTCACCGTCGCCTGCACCGCGCGGATGGTCCCCGTAGCTGGCATTGACGGGCTGCCCGGCGGACCATGCGCCGGTTTGCGGACCGGGCGGCCGCTGGGTCCGGCGCCACGGCGAGTCATCGGGGCGCCGCTGACCAGGCCCGGGGTCGTCATACCTGGGCTCGTGGTGCACGGGTTCGTAGCCGGACGGCAGTGGCGTGCGGTAATCTCCCGGCGGCCGGCCTCCCTGGCCCGGGATGCCGCGAGCTCCCTGGTTCCGGCGGGGATCCTGGTTCCGGCGGGGATCCTGGTTCCGGCGGGGATCCTGGGGCAGGCCGGGGTCCTGGGGCGGGCGGGGGTTTTGCGGCGGGCGGGGGTTTTGCGGCGGGCGCCAGCCCGGCGACCAGCCGTTTCCGTTCTCGCTCACGCGGGGGCACCACCTGTCAGGGTCACCAGCTGGCCCGGGGCGCGTCCGGTGGCGCGTTCGGCGTCGAGGGCGGCTTGCAGCAGGACGGCGGCGGCCGCGGCGTCCACGACCTGACGGCGGGCACGGGAGTCCTTCCCGCCGCGGCGCAGCGCGTCATGCGCCTCGGTGGTGGTGAAACGCTCGTCCACCAGCCGGACCGGGATGGGCGCGAGACGTTCGGCTAGGTCCACGGCGAAGCTCCGGGCCCCGGTCGCGGCGGGGCCTTCGCGGCCCGACAGGGACGTAGGCAGGCCGACGATAACCTCCATCGCCTCCGCGGCCAGCGCGGCGAGCTCGTCTTTCGCACCCGGACCTGACCGCAGCACGGTCAGCGGGCTGGCCAGGACACCTCCCGGATCGCTGCGGGCGACACCGACGCGGACCGAGCCCACGTCTACCGCCAGCCGCACGCCCGCCCTCACCGGCACCGGCTCAGGGGCGGACGGCGCCACCGGCCCGCGGGCAGCTCCAGTCGCAGCGGGCCATGACCGGTCTGGGCGCGACCCGGACCCGGAGACCCCCAGGGGTCGCAGCAGCATGCCAATACGTTACCTACCGGACCCAGATATGTCTTGCAATGCCCTGCGAACAGCCTCAAATGCCTCGTCGATAACGCCGGGCCGGCCGTCAGGGATCGGGGCACCGCCACCCTGCGCGACGTCCGGCTTCCCGCCGCCGTTACCGCCGAGGGCCCGCGCGGCGATCCCCACCAGCGAGCCGGCCGACAGGCCGGCACCACGAGCCGCCTCGTTGACCGCGATGACGACGACCGGCTTGTCGGCGGGCACGCCGACGACCATGACCACCGCGGGGCGGCCCTGCGGCACCCGGCCGCGCACATCCAGGGCGAGCCTGCGGATGTCGTCGGGGCTGGTCCCGTCGGGCACGCGGTGTGCGACCAGGGCTATCCCGCTGATGTCCTGCGCCGCGTCCGCGATCTCCGCCGCGGATTCGAGCAACTTGGCCGCCCGGAAGCGCTGCAGCTCGCGCTCGGCCTCCCTGAGCCTGGTCACGATGCCGGAGATGCGCTCGGGCAGCTGCTCGCGAGGCGTCTTGAACTGCTCGCTGAGCTGGCTGACCAGGACGCTTTCCCGGGCCAGGAAGCGGAACGCGTCGAGGCCCACCAGCGCCTCGATCCGGCGTACGCCCGATCCGATCGAGGTCTCGCCCAGCACCTTGATCAGGCCGAGCTGGCCGGACCTGGCGACATGGGTGCCGCCGCATAGCTCGCGGGAGTACTCGCCCACCTCGACCACCCGGACCTTGTCGCCGTACTTCTCCCCGAACAGCGCCAGCGCCCCCATCTGGCGGGCTTCGTCCTGAGAGGTGTAGAACGCTCGCACGTCCAGGTCGTTGATCAGGACGTCGTTCACCTCGTCCTCGGTGTCCCGCAGCACCGACACCGGTACCGCGCCCGAGGCATGGAAGTCGAACCTGAGCTTGCCTGGCGCGTTTTCCGAACCGGCCTGAGCCGCCGACTCGCCCAGCGCGCCGCGCAGCGCGCGGTGCACCATATGCGTCGCGGTGTGCGACCTGGACAGCGCACGGCGGCGCTCGACGTCGATCTGCGCGAACGCGGGCTCATCGACCGCGACCTGGCCGGAGGTGACCTTGCCGCGGTGCACGACAAGCCCGGGCAGCGGGGTCTGCACGTCGTAGACGTTGATCTCGCCGCCACCGGTGGCCGTGATCGTGCCTGCGTCGGCGAGCTGTCCGCCGCCCTCGGCGTAGAACGGGGTCCGGTCCAGGACCACGTCCACCTCGGTACCGGCTTCCGCCGAGGCCACCGGGACACCGTTGACCAGCAGGCCGAGGATTGTCGCCTCGCCGGAGATCTGGTCGTAGCCGGTGAAGGTGACCGCGCCGGACCGTTCGAGCATCCGCGAGAATGCGGAGATGTCGGCGTTGCCCGTCTTCTTCTCGGCCGCGTCTCGCTTGGCCCGCTCCCGCTGCTCGGACATGAGCCGCCGGAACCCTTCCTCGTCGACGGCCAGGCCCTGCTCCCCCGCCATCTCCAGCGTCAAGTCGATCGGGAAGCCGTAGGTGTCGTGCAACTGGAAGGCCTGGGCGCCGGACAGGGTGCCCTGATTCCTGCGCCTGTTCTCCTCCACCGAGGCGTCGAAGATCGCGGTGCCGGTGCGCAGCGTGCTGGCGAACGCGGTTTCCTCCGCGTCGACGACCGTGTGGATATTGACCGCGTCACGGCGCAGTTCGGGATACAGGTCCGCCATCGCCTCGATCGCGACCGAGGTGAGCTCGTGCATGTAACGCTCGCCGCCCGCGCTGGACGCGCCACCGCCGCGCTGGCTCCCGGCCAGCAGACGGAGGTTCCTGATGCTGCGCCGCATGATGCGCCGCAACACGTAGCCGCGACCCTCGTTGCCCGGCAGCACGCCGTCCTCGATCAGCATCACCGCGCTGCGCACGTGATCCGCGATCACCCGCAAGGCCACGTCGGTCCGGTGATCCCGGCCGTAATCCTGCTCGGTGAGGTCCGCCGCCCGGTCCAGGATCTTCCAGGTGGTGTCGATCTCATACAAGTTGTCGACGCCCTGCAGGATCGAGGCCATCCGTTCCAGGCCCATGCCGGTGTCGATGTTCTTCGACGGCAGCAGGCCCTCGATGTCGAAGTCGTCCTTGGCCCGGACCTTGCTCAGCTGGTCCTGCATGAAGACCAGGTTCCAGACCTCGAGGAACCGGTCCTCGTCCGCTTCGGGGCCGCCGTCCCGGCCGTATTCGGGGCCGCGGTCGTAGTAGATCTCCGAGCACGGCCCGCCGGGCCCGGGCACGCCCATGTGCCAGTAGTTGTCGGCCGGGCCACGGTGCTGGATCCGGCTCTCCGGCAGGCCGATCTCGTTCCGCCAGATGGCGAACGCCTCGTCGTCACCGTGCAGCACGGTGGCCCAGAGCTTGTCCTCGGGGAAGCCGAACCCGCCGTCGGCTTCGGACTTGGTCAGCAGCTCCCAGGCGTAGGTGATGGCACCGTGCTTGAAATAGTCGCCGAACGACCAGTTGCCGAGCATCTGGAAGAACGTGGCGTGCCTGGTGGTCTTGCCCACTTCTTCGATGTCCAGCGTCCGCACGCACTTCTGCACGTCCGCCACCCGCCGGAACGGCGGGGTCCGCTGGCCCAGCAGGAACGGCTTGAACGGCTGCATGCCCGCGATGACGAACAGGACCGTGGGGTCATCGGCGACCAAGGGGGCCGACGGCACGATCTGGTGGTCCTGCTGCTTGAAGAAAGCAAGGAAGCGGCGGGCGATCTCGGCCGACTCCATCAGTGGCCATCCTTGGGTTGAGCATCGTGGTTAGTTGAGAGGGTAGGGCCCGCGGGCGCGGATTGCCGAGCCATATACAGCGTCATCCCGTCCCGTACGTCCCGGCTGAAGCGGTAGGTCTCCCGGGCCGCGCGGATGGCCCCCCGGCGAGTATGCCGTAGCGACAGGACTGGACGGGCGGACCCACGGCTGGTGCCGGCCCGGGGGCCGGACCCGGCGGACCCGGCGGACCCGGGATTAAGGCTGGCAGACAGCCGGCGACCCGCCACCGAGACACGCCGGTAGGCCATGACCCCGGTCACCGCCCCGGTAGCCAGCCAGAATCCCCTGCGTATCACCGCAACCCCCTCGCCCGGCTGCCGGTGTCGGCCAGTTCGGCGCGCTCCATCACACGCCCAGGCAGCGCGCGGCGGGTACCGGACCGACGCAGGCTAACCGCGTGCCTGATGCCGTAGACCACCGCCCCGGCCCGGCCGACCGGGCCGCGGGCGATCACGCGGCCAAGCCCGGCCAGCGCCGTCACCTGCCCGGCCAGCTCGTTCATCCCGGCTTCCAGCTCATCCATGCTGGCCGTGACGGACTCGGTGCGGTCCAGCTGGTGGCCGGCCCGGTCCACCGCGGCCTGGGCCCCGTCGACTGCCGTCTGGGCGCGGTCAAGCAGCACGCCACCGCGCTCGCGCACGTCCGCCACCAGCCGGCTGCTCTGGGACAGGAACCGTCCCAGCCGGAACAGGACGAATACGCCGACGCACACGAGCAGCGCCCAGAAGACCGCGGCGATCAGCGCGGCCAGTTCGGCGATGTTCATGACGTCCACGTCCGTCTCACGGGTGCTCCTTTGGTCGTTCGGCCTTGTTCGGTCTTGCTGTTAGGCCTTGTCGTTCGGCCTTGTCGTTCGCTCAGTCGGTCGGCTTGGTCGGTCGGTGCACGATGGCCCGGATTCGCTCGGCGCGCTCGGCCAGCCGGGCCTCGGCGCCGTGTCCAGACGGCTGGTAATACCTGCGGTCGGCCACCGAGTCGGGTGCGTAACGCTGCGGGACGATGCCATCGTCGAAGTCGTGCGGGTACAGGTAGCCCTCGCCGTGGCCCACCTTGCCCGCTCCAGGATAGTGCGCGTCCCGCAGGTGCGGGGGCACGGCACCCACCAGCCCAGCGCGCACGTCGGCGTCGGCGGCGCTGATGGCCTTGATGACCGCGTTGGATTTGGGCGCCAGCGAGATATGGATAACCGCCTGGGCCAGGTTGATCCGCGCCTCGGGCAGCCCGACGAGCTCGACCGCCTGGGCCGCGGCCACCGCGGTCTGCAGCGCGGTGGGATCGGCCATCCCGACGTCCTCGCTCGCATGCACGACAAGCCGCCTGGCGATGAACCGCGGATCCTCCCCCGCCGCGATCATCCGGGCCAGGTAGTGCAGCGCCGCGTCCACGTCGCTGCCCCGCATGGACTTGATGAAGGCACTGATCACGTCGTAGTGCTGGTCGCCGTCGCGGTCGTAGCGAACCGCGGCCCTGTCCACCGCTCGTTCCAGGGCGGCGACGTCGATCCGGCCGCCCTTAGGCAGCCCGAGGGCGGCCGCCTCCAGGTAGGTGAGCGTGCGCCGCGCGTCGCCGCCCGCTAGCCGGACCAGGTGATCGGTCGCGCCGTCGTCGAGCGTGACGGCGCCGCCGAGCCCGCGGGGATCGGCCAGCGCCCGGCCGATGACCTCGCGCAGGTCGTCATCGGGTTCTCCGTGGTCGCGCCGATGAACGACACCCAGCGGTTCTCGACCGCGGGCAGCAGCGCGTCCTGCTGGGTCTTGGAGAACCTGTGCACCTCGTCGACGAACAGCACGGTCTGCGCGCCGCTCATGCCGAGTGCCCGGCGAGCGGCCTCGACCGCCGCGCGGACGTCCTTGACCCCGGCGCTGACGGCGGACAGCTCCACGAAACGTCGCTTGGTCACCTGGCTGACCACGTAGGCCAGCGTCGTCTTGCCGGTGCCGGGCGGCCCCCACAGCAGCAGCGACATCGGCGCATCATTGTCGATCAGCTTGCGGAACGGCGTGCCCGCACCGGTCAGGTGCCGCTGCCCGATCACCTCATCCAGGCTGCGCGGCCGCATCCGGACCGCCAGCGGCGCAGCGGCCCGGGCGGCGGTGTCTTCCGCCTCGTCGAACAGGCTGTCTGACTGACCTGGCTCTCCTATGGCCATCCCACGACCCTATCCCGGCCGCGCCGCGCGCCGGATGCCGCGAGCAACGTAACGGTAGCAGGTACCTCGACAATCTCTACGAGGAGCAGCAGGCCGGAGATCGTGGATAATTAGCTCCTTATTTCGACACTTACGATCCACAATCGCTGGCGGGGCGGGCGGGGGCCGGGGCGGGAGATTCAGGTGAGGCGGGCGGGGCGGGCGGGAACGGGACTACCGGCGGCGGGCCGCCGGATAGCTGTGCGACAGCCTCAGTAGCGCCCAAGGGCGGCCACGATCATGAAACGGGTTCCTTGGGGGCCGGGGTTGGGGTCTGGGGGGTCTGGGGGGTCTGGGGGGGAGCGTCGATGCCGGCTTCGCGGCGCTGGGCGGGGGTGATGGGTGTGGGGGCGCCGGTGAGGGGGTCCAGGCCGGAGGCGGCCTTGGGGAAGGCGATCACGTCCCTGATCGACTCGACGTCCGCGAGCAGCATCATGACCCGGTCCCAGCCGAACGCGATGCCGCCATGCGGCGGCGGGCCGTACTTGAACGCGTCGAGCAGGAAGCCGAACTGGGACCGCGCCTCCTCCGGGGACAGCCCGATCACGTCGAAGACGGCCCGCTGCATCGAGGACTGGTGGATCCGGATGGACCCGCCGCCGATCTCGTACCCGTTGCACACGATGTCGTATGCGTCGGCCAGCGCACCGCCTGGTTCGGCGGGGAACTTGTCGGCCCACTCGGGCAACGGCGCCGTGAACGGGTGGTGCACCGACGTCCAGCCGCCTGAGCCGTCCTCCTCGAACATCGGCGCGTCGACCACCCACAGGAACGACCAGGCCGAGGCATCGATCAGGCCGCCCCGGCGGCCGATCTCCAGCCGGGCCGCGCCGAGCAGTTCCCTGGCCGCCGTGGCGGGCCCGGCCGCGAAGAACACGGCGTCACCGGGCCCGGCCCCCACCGCAGCGGCCAACGAGGACCTTTCCGCCTCGGACAGGTTCTTGGCCACCGAGCCGGAGACCTCACCGGACGGGCCGATCAGCGCGTAGGCGAGCCCGCGCGCGCCGCGCGAGCGGGCCCACTCCTGCCACCCGTCCAGCTCACGCCGGGACTGGGCGGCGCCGCCTGCCATGACCACGGCCCCGACGTACGGGGCCTGGAACACCCGGAACCCGGTGCCCGCGAAGTACTCGGTCAGGTCGGTGAGCTCGACACCGAAGCGAAGGTCGGGCTTGTCCGAGCCGTACCGCGCCATCGCCTCGGCGTAGGTCATCCGGGGCAGCGGCGTGGGCACCTGGTACCCGGCCAGCTCGGACCACAGCCGGATCACCACGTCCTCGGCCACCCTGATGACGTCTTCGCGGGTGACGAAGGACATCTCGATGTCGATCTGGGTGAACTCGGGCTGCCGGTCCTTGCGGAAGTCCTCGTCCCTGAAACACCGGGCCAGCTGGAAGTAGCGCTCCAGGCCGCCCACCATGAGCAGCTGCTTGAACAGCTGCGGCGACTGCGGCAGCGCGTACCAGTTGCCTGGCCGCAGCCGCACCGGGACGAGAAAGTCACGCGCGCCTTCCGGCGTCGACCGGGTCAGGTACGGCGTCTCCACGTTCACGAACCTGTGCTCGCGCATGACGTCGTTGAGCAGGTATGCGGCCTGCGATCGGATTCGCAGCGCCCGCGCGGTGTCCTCCCGCCTGATGTCCAGGTACCGGTACTTGAGCCGGACGTCCTCGCTGACCTCGGCGGAACCCTCCACCGGGAACGGCAGCGGCTCGGCCTGGCTGAGCACCTCGACGTCGTCGGCCACCACCTCGATCTGCCCGGTGGGCAGCTCCGGGTTCTCGTTCCCGGCCGGCCGCGTCCGCACCACGCCGGTCACGAGCACGCAGTACTCGGCCCTCATCTCGTGCGCCGCGGCGGACTCTGCTTCCTCGGGCCGCCACACCACCTGCACCACGCCGCTTGCGTCCCGCAGGTCGATGAAGACCACGCCGCCATGGTCCCGGCGCCGCGCCACCCAGCCGGCCAGTACCACACGCTCGTCCGCATGCGACGCCCGCAGCGTCCCCGCCTCGTGGGTGCGGATCATCGCCTCAAGCCCCTCTCGTCTCGCAACCGTGCCGTCGGCCACGCCGACATCTGACCCACCGTGCGGATCGGGCTGCATCTTTCTGCCAAAGTCTTTTTATCCGAACGATCCGGCCTGCTTGCGGCCGGCCACCGGAGCGCGCCGCCTGGGCCCTCGCGGTGGGCTCACATTTTCTGTGTCACATTCCCCTGACCGGACCTGAAGCAGGCGGGTTCAGGCCGGCCAGGAACGGATTCGAGCGGCGTTCCGCGCCAATGGTCGTCTGCGGCCCGTGCCCGGAGAGCACCACGGTCTGGTCGGGCAGGGTCAGGCAGACCTTGGCCAGGCTGCGCAGCATCGTGCGGTAGTCCCCGCCGGGCAGGTCGGTGCGCCCGATCGACCCGGCGAACAGCAAGTCCCCGGAGAACAGGACGTCCACCCCGGCCTCGTCTACCGTGCTCGCGCCCGGGGCCGTCACCGGCGATGGCCGGTCCAATGGCAGCCGGAATGTCACAGATCCTTCGGTGTGCCCAGGCGCGTGGTCCACCGTGATCTCAAGTCCGACGAGGCTCAACGTCATCCGGTCGGCCAGTTCTTTTACGTCGTCCGGCTCGGTGAATTCCAGGCCGCCGAACAGTTCCTGCCCGGCCCCGAGCGGGAAACCCTTAGCCGGATCGCTCAGCAAGGCACGGTCGCGCGGGTGGATATACGCCGGGATGCCTTTCGCGTCGCACACCGGGGCGACGGACCAGACATGATCAATATGGCCGTGCGTGAGCAAGACCGCGGCGGGCCTGAGCCGGTGCTCGGCGAGGATCTCGGAGATGCCGCGTTCCGCATCCTGACCCGGGTCGATGATCACGCACTCCTGTCCGGGCGCGGACGCGACTACATAACAGTTGGCCGCGAACCCGCCGGCCGGGAACCCTGCGACGAGCACGAGCGTCCTTTCTCACGGTACGGTGTCTCAGGCTACCGAGGGAACCCGCATGGCCGCGAACCGATAACGAAGGGTACCGATCCGGGCAACCGGAAGGTACGATTCGCGAACGATCGCGAATATTGCGGGGGGTTCGGGGGGCTATAAGGTTCGCGCCCCTCCAAACCCGCCACTGCCTATGTTCCGAGGTCGTAGGTAAACATCGGGTTAGTGGCCTGCCTCCCGTGATACCAGGTAGCGGGATAGAGCGACAGGCTAAGGAGGACTCGACCGGTGCCGGGTAAGAACGATCGCCAGCGCAGGCAGGCCAGGGAAAAGTACCGGCGCCAGCAGGAGCTACGGGCGGCCAGGCAGCGCCAGCTCAGACGACGCGGGCTCTTCGGCCTGAGCGGGGTGCTCGCCGCGGCTCTGATTGCCTCCTTGCTGTATGTATTCCTGCCCGGCGGCGGCGCCAAACACCCGACGGCTTCGCCAACCAAGTCCGCGAGCGCCACGCCGAGCGCCACGCCTTCGGCGTCCACCGTGGCCGAGCCCGCGCACCACTGCACCTACACCAAGGCCACGCCGGCCGCCCGCACCGTCAGTCTCCCGTCGTCCACGCCCGACTACACCGACAGCTACCAGGCGACCGTCAACACAAACCTGGGCAAGATCGTTTTCAACCTGCTCAACAACAAGGCGACCTGCACGGTCAACTCGTTCGTCCATCTGGCGCAAGCGGGGTATTTCAACAACACCCAGTGCCACCGGCTCTTGACCACCGGCATTTACGTGCTGCAGTGCGGTGATCCGTACGCCACCGCCACCACCAAGCTGACCTGCAGTTCGACGAGCAAGATCGGCACTGGGACCCCCGGCTACGACTTCGCCAGCGAGAACCTGACCGGCGCCAAGTACCCGGCCGGGACGGTGGCCATGGCCAACGAAGGCAGCGCGAGCACCAACGGCAGCCAGTTCTTCATCGTGTACAAGGACAGCACATCGGGGCTCGGAGCCTCTTACACGCCGTTCGCCACGGTTTCCTCTGGACTCAACATCGTCCAGAATGTGGCGAAGGAGGGGTACTCGTGTCAGTACACCGTGTCGGGTCAGGCTGAGGGTGGTGCCCCGAAGAACAAGGTCATCATCGACAGTGTGACGATCAAGAAAACCTGACACGAGCACGAACAACGCAGGAGGTTCGCCGTGACCACCGCCTACCATCCGTGGGGCCGGGTAGACGCCGACGGGACCGTCTATGTCCGTACCGCCGACGGCGAGCGGGTGATCGGCTCGTGGCAGGCGGGTAGTCCGGAAGAGGCGATCGCCTTTTTCCAGCGCAAATACGAGTCTCTCGAGACCGAGGTCGTCCTGCTCGAGCAGCGGATCGCGACGACCGACATGGCGCCGGCCCAGGCCTCCGCCAGCGTGCAGCGCTTGATCAAGAGCATCTCCGAGGCTCACGCGCTCGGCGACCTCGATGGTCTCCGGGTACGCCTGGAGCGGCTGACCGAGGACGTCGGCCAGCGTCGCGAGGAGGCCAAGGCGGCCCGTGAGCAGGCCCGCGAGCAGGCCAAGGACATCAAAGAGCGGATCGTCGCCGAGGCGGAGCAGATCGCCGTAGAAGCCACTCACTGGAAGAGCAGCGGCGAACGGATGCGCGAGCTGCTTGAAGCGTGGAAGGCGGCCCCGCACGCCGAGCGGGCCGCCGAGGCGGTGCTGTGGAAGCGCCTGTCCGCGGCCCGCAACGCGTTCACCAAGCGGCGCAAGGCGTACTTCGCCACCCTGGAGGCCGAACGCGAGGACGTCAGGGGCAGGAAGGAACAGCTGGTCGCCGAGGCCGAGGCCCTGTCGGGATCGGTCGAGTGGGGTCCGACCACCAGCGCGTTCCGTGACCTGATGAGCCGGTGGAAGGCGGCCGGGCGGGCGGACCGGGACACCGAAGCCGAACTGTGGAAGCGCTTCCGGGCGGCGCAGGACAAGTTCTTCACCGCCCGGTCCGAAGTGTTCTCCGCCAAGGACGCCGAACTGCGCGAGCACGCCGAGGCCAAGCAGCTGCTGCTCGATCAGGCCCAGGGACTGCTGCCGGTCTCCGACATCCGCGCCGCCAGGTCGGCGCTGCGAGGCATCCAGGAACGATGGGAGCAGATCGGAGCGGTGCCGCGGGACTCCAGGGAGCAGCTGGAGTCGGGCCTGCGGAAGGTAGAGGAGACCATCCGCAAGGCCGAAGAGAACCAGTGGCGCCGGTCCAACCCCGAAGCGCTGGCCCGGGCCGAAGGCACCGTCGCCCAGCTGCGCTCCACCATCGCCCAGCTGGAACAGCAGCTGGCCAAGGCCCGCGACCGAGGCGACGCCCGCGCCGAGCGCACCGCCACAGAAGCCCTGACCGCCCGCCGCGCCTGGCTCGAAGAAGCCGAGCACACCCTAGCCGAATTTAAGGTATTAGGGCTCGGCCGTCAGCTGGTGACGCGGTAGACGTCGTAGACGCCGTCGATGGCGCGGACGGCGCGCAGGACATGGTTGAGGTGCGTGGGGTCACCCATCTCAAACGTGAACCGGCTGAACGCCACCCGGTCCCTGGTGGTCGTCACGTTCGCGGACAGAATATTGACGTGCTGGTCGGATAGCACCCGGGTCACGTCGGAGAGCAGCCTGGTCCGGTCGAGCGCCTCGACCTGGATGGCGACCAGGAACACCGAGCCGTCGGTCGGCGCCCAGTGGACCTCGACCATGCGCTCCTGCTGGAGGCCGTTCAGGTGAACGATGTTGACGCAGTCCACCCGGTGCACCGACACGCCATGACCGTGGGTCACGAAGCCGGTGATCGGGTCACCCGGCACCGGGGTACAGCACCGGGACAGGCGCACCCAGACGTCAGGCGCGCCTGTGACTTCGACACCTGGGTCTCCCGGCGCCCTGGGCTGCGGCGCCTTGGTCGGCAGGGCCGTCTCGGCCAGGTCCTCCTGGGCGCCGGCGAAACCGCCGACCGACTTGACCAGCTTCTCGACCACTGACTGGGCGCTGACCCGGCCCTCACCGACGGCGGCGTACAGGGCGGACACGTCCGGGTAGCGCAGGTCGCGGGCCAGGGTGAGCAGGGTCTCGCCGACGGCGAGCCGCTGCAGCGGCAGCCCTTGCTTGCGGATGGCCCGGGCGATCTGGTCCTTGCCCGCCTCGACCGCGGCTTCCCTGCGCTCCTTGGAGAACCATTGCCTGATCTTGTTCCTGGCCCGGGGGCTCTGCACGAACTTGAGCCAGTCCCGGCTTGGGCCCGCTTCGGCTGCCTTCGAGGTGAAGATCTCGACCGTGTCGCCGTTGTCCAGGGTGGACTCGAGGGCGACCAGGCGGTTGTTGATCCTGGCGCCGATCGTCCGGTGCCCGACCTCGGTGTGGATCGCGTAGGCGAAGTCCACCGGGGTCGAGCCCTGCGGCAGCGCCATCACCTCGCCGCGGGGCGTGAACACGTAGACCTCGGCGGCCGCCAAGTCGAAACGGAGCGACTCGAGGAACTCAGCGGGGTCCTCGGTCTCGCGCTGCCAGTCGACGAGCTGGCGGAGCCAGGTCATCTCCTGGGCGTCGTCCTTGGCGTCCTTGGCCCGGCCGCCGAACGCCGAGTCCTCCTTGTACTTCCAGTGCGCCGCGACCCCGTATTCCGCCCGCTGGTGCATGCGCAGGGTCCGGATCTGCAGCTCTACCGGCTTGCCGCCGGGACCGATGACGGTCGTGTGCAGCGACTGGTACATGTTGAACTTCGGCATCGCGATGTAGTCCTTGAACCGTCCGGGGACGGGGTTCCACCGCGCGTGGATGGTGCCGAGCGCCGCGTAGCAGTCCTTGACCGAATCGACAAGCACGCGGATGCCCACCAGGTCGTAGATGTCGTCGAAGCCGACGTTCTTGGCGATCATCTTCTGGTAGATCGAGTAGTAGTGCTTGGGGCGGCCGGTCACGCTGACCTTGATCTTGTTCTCGCGCATGTCGGCGTAGACGTCCTGGATCACCTCCTCGAGAAACACGTCGCGGCGCGGCGAACGGCCGGACACCAACCGGACGATCTCGTCGAAGCGCTTGGGGTACAACGTCGCGAAGGCGAGGTCCTCGAGCTCCCACTTCACCTTGTTCATGCCGAGCCGGTGGGCGAGCGGGGCGTAGATCTCCAGCACCTCGCGGGACTTGCGCTCCTGCTTGTCCCTGGGCAGCCAGCGCAGCGTCCGCATGTTATGCAGCCGGTCCGCGAGCTTGATCACAAGCACCCGGATGTCGCGGGACATCGCGACCACCATCTTGCGGACGGTCTCCGCCTCGGCCGAGTCGCCGTACTTGACCTTGTCCAGCTTGGTGACACCGTCCACGAGCGCGGCGATGTCCTCGCCGAACTCGCCGCGCAGCTCGGTGAGCGTATAGGGGGTGTCTTCCACCGTGTCGTGCAACAGCGCGGCGCAGATCGTCTCGGTGTTCATCCCCAGCTCAGCGAGGATCGTGGCGACCGCGAGCGGGTGGGTGATGTACGGGTCGCCGCTGCGCCGTTTCTGGTCCCTGTGCCAGTAGGCGGCCGACTCGTAGGCCCGTTCGATGAGCCGGATGTCGGCCTTCGGGTGCGTCCCGCGCACGGTCTTGACGAGTGGCTCAAGGACGGGGTTCATCGTGGTCCCTCGCTGCGCGCCGAGCCGGGCGAGCCGCCGCCGGACCCCAACGCCGGGCGCGGCGGCGTCAGCAGGCGGGGCTGTCGCGACCGCCCGGTCGATCCCCGGCCGCCCGGATCGCTCACTCCGAGAGGACCTGGCCGGGACGGCCTGACCTTCGGGTCCCGCTGCCTCGGCTTCCGGTGCGCCGGGTACCGGTGCTGCGGGCTCTGGTGCGCCGGGCGTAGGGGGTGTATCAGGCGCGGCGCTGTCTGAGGCTGGGGTGGGCGAGGCCGGGGTGTCCTGAGCAGTGCGCGAAGCGGGACTTTCCTCGGTAGGAACTCCCGCCGGCGTTTCCGGGTCGGGGGTTTCCGTGCCCGGGTCGGAGCCGCTGTTGGCCATGGGGCGGCTCGGCACGTCGGCCGGCTCCGCTACCTCGGCCGGTTGACCGGCGGCGGGACCTGAATCCCGCTGCGCGTCCCCCGGAGTGGCGTCGGCGGCCCTCGTGCCGGTCGTGATGACATCACCGGCCACTAGCGCTCCTCGCATCTGCCAAGTCATTAGTGTACTTGGCCGAGGTAAACGTCCGATGACGTGCCCGTGATTCCCGGCCAGGAAGCGCAATCGCGGCCCGGACAAGGGTGTCCAGGCGGCTAGATGGTGAGCAGCGATGTGACGGGGATATCGGCGAGCTTGGCCCGGCCGCCCAGGACCGAGAGCTCGATCAGCATGGCGATGCCGGCCACCTGGGCGCCGGAGCGGCGCACCAGGTTGACCGTCGCCTCCGCCGTGCCCCCGGTGGCCAGCACATCGTCGATGACCAGGACACGATCGGACGGGCCGAACGCGTCGGCGAGAACCTCGAGGGTCGAGATGCCGTATTCCAGCTCGTAATCTTGCGCGAAGGTGACACCAGGCAGCTTGCCCTTCTTGCGGATGGGCACGAAGCCCGCCCCCAGACGGCACGCCACCGGGGCGGCGAGGATAAAACCCCGCGCCTCGATGCCCGCGACCTTGTCGACCGGTCCGTACAACGCGGCCAGGGCGTCCACCACGGCACCGAACACCTTACTGTCGGCGAGCAGCGGGGTGATGTCCTTGAAGACCACCCCGGCCTGCGGGTAGTCCGGAACGTCACGCACTCGGCTGGTGATGAGCCGGGTCAGCTCGTCATCGGCTGGTCCGGTCACCCGTCAGCGTCGCTTCTTCTTGCCGGCCGGGCGGTGCCTGGCCGAACTGCCGCCGCTGCGGCGGGGCTGCTGCCGCGGGCCTGGCCGGGCGGCGCCGGTTCCGGTGCGGCTGGCCGGAACGCCGGCGGTCGTCCCCGGCCCCCTGGAGCTGGTAATGGTCAGCTCATCAGCGGCGGGCGGTTCGTCGCCGTAATCGTCGTCGGGCTCGTCGGTGACGGCGAGCGGCGCGGACCCGACCCCGGAGCCCCCGGAGACCCCCGAAATCACCGACGCTGCCGGGGCCCCGGAGCGGGAGCCCGTGCCGGACGAGGCCTTGGCGTCGGACCGCTTCGCCGCGCGGCCGCCGGAGGAACGCAGCGTGACGCGCTTGGCCAGCGCCTTGTACTGCGGCTCGCGCTCCTTGAGGTCGGCGAGCACCGGGGTGGCGATAAAGATGGAGGAGTACGTGCCGGACAGCATGCCGACGAACAGGACAAGCGCCAGGTCTTTCAGCTCGCCTGCGCCGAGCAGCCCGCCGCCGACGAACAAGATCGCGGCCACCGGCAGCAGCGCGATCAGGGACGTGTTGATGGACCGGACCAGCGTCTGGTTCAAGGCCAGGTTCGCGGCCTGGCTATACGTGCTCCTGGCCCCGCCGAGCAGGCCGGCGGTATTCTCCCGGACCTTGTCGAAGACCACCACCGTGTCGTACAGCGAATAACCCAGGATGGTCAGCAGCCCGATGACCGTCGCCGGGCTTACCTGGAACCCGGTGAGGGCATACACGCCGGTCGCGATGACCAGGTCATGGATCAGGGCGACGAAGGCCGCTATCGCCATCTTCCAATCGAACGCGATGGTCAGGTAGATCACGATCACGATCAAGAACGCGATGAGCGCTTCGATCGCCTTGCCGGTGATCTGACTCCCCCAGCTCGACCCCACGTAGGTGGTACTGATCTTGCTCGCCGCCACACCCAGGTGGCTGATCAGGGAGTTTTCGACCTGATTGGTCTGGGCGTTGGTCAGCGTCGGGGTCTGCACCTGCCACGACTTGCCCAGGGATCCGCTGAGTTCCTGCACGACCCCGCCGGTGACGCCGGCGTCGGTCACCGCCCCCTGCACCTGGGTGGGCGTGGCCGCAGGCGCGGAGAACTGGAAGACCGCGCCGCCCTTGAAGTCGACGCTGAAGTCCAGGCCGCGGGCAAACAGCGCCACGACGCTGATCAGCAAGATGGCCGCGGAGATGGAATACCAGATCCGCTGCCGGCTGACGAAGTTGATCGATACCTCGCCGCGGTACAGCCGACCGCCGACGTTACCCAGGCGCGACATCAGGCCTCCCCGGTGTTACGGGATGCGGGGTTCCGCGGCGCGGCCGCGGGCCTGCGCCTGACCTGGTTGCGGGTCACCGTGGACCGCCATCCGGTCCGGGCGCCCAGCCGGGCCGGGTCGAGGCCGGAGAGCGGGGCGCCGTTGCCGTAGAACCTGGTCCGGGCGAGCAGAGTCACCATCGGCTTGGTGAACAAGAACACCACCACGATGTCGATCAGCGTGGTCAGGCCCAGGGTGTAGGCGAACCCCTTGACCTCGCCGATGGAGAAGTAATACAGCAGCAACGCGGCGATGAACGAGACCGTGTCCGAGACCAGGATCGTGCGCCGGGCCCGCTTCCAGCCCGCTTCCACCGCCGGACGCAGCTGCTTACCCTCGCGCACCTCGTCACGCAATCGCTCGAAGAACACGACGAACGAGTCCGCGGTGATGCCGATGGCCACGATCAGGCCCGCGATCCCGGACAGCTCCAGGGCAAAGTTCTGGTACTTGGTCAGCAGGATCACCGCGAGCATCGCTATGCCGCCGGCGATGATCAGGCTGGACACCGACACCAGGCCGAGCCCGCGGTAGTACAGGAACGAGTAGATCACCACCAGGCCGAGCCCGATCGCCGCCGCGATCAGGCCGCCGTCCAGCTGAGCCCGGCCCAGCTGCGGCGACACCGACTGCACGCTGAGGATCTTGAAGTTCAGCGGCAGCGACCCGTACTTCAGGATGTTCTGCAGCTGGGTCGCCGTGGCCTGGGTGAAGGAACCGCTGATCTGCGCGTTCCCGCCGGGGATAGCGCCCAGGGTCTCCGGCGCCTCGACGACGTTCCCGTCCAGCACGATCGCGGCGGTGTCCAGCCAGTAGTCGCTGGTGGTGTCGTTGCCCTGACCCGCGGCGTAGTACTTTTCGTACTGATCCGCGGTCAGCTTGGCGAAGGCGCTACTGCCCCCGCCGTTGAACGTGACGTTGACGACCCATTCGTTGTTCGTCGTGGACAGCGTCGCGGTGGCGCCGGTGACCTGGGTGCCTTGCACGGCGGCCTTGTCCAGGGCGTACTTGTTGCCGCTGGAATCACAGGAGACGATCTGCGCGGCCGGGTTGTCGTAGGCGAAGGCGTCGTTATAGCCGACCTGCTTCTTCCACTTCGTGGTGTCCCCCGGCGTGCAGGTCAGCTTGTTGAACAGCGCGAGCGTGGACTTGTTCACCAGGCTCGCGTCCCCCAGTGCCGTACTGCTTGACGACGCTGACGAGGTGGCGCTCGGGCTGGGACTGGCCGACGCGCTGGCGGAGGAGCTGGCCTTGGCGCTGGTGGAAGGGCTCGGCGTCGCGCTGGCGCTGGCCGCCGGGACGATCTTGGCGGAAGTCTTCGCCGTCGAGCTTGCGCTCGGCGTCGGGGAGGATGACGCCGACGGGCTTGAGCTCACCGCGGGGTTTGCGCTGGCCGAAGCACTCGGGCTGGCCGAAGCACTGGGGCTGGCCGAAGCACTGGGCGTGGGCACGACGTACCCCTGGAAGAGCAGCGTCTGCCGGAAGTTCAGCAGGGCGGTGGTGCTGACCAGGGTCTCGGTCTGCTGGGTGGTCTTGCCGGGGACCGACACATTCAGATCCTGGTTGCCCTCGGTCTGGACCACCGCGCCCGAGTTACCCGTGCCGTTGACCCGGGCCAGGATGATGGAGATGGCCTCGTTCATCTCCGCGCTCGACGGGACGCCGCCAGTCGGGGTGGTGGCCTTCATCGTGACCTGGGTACCACTGGAAAGGTCGAGCCCCAGGCCGACCCGGAAGTCCTTATGCCAGTGACCCGGGCTGAACAGATCCCCGCCGAGGACCCCCAGGAGCATGATCACGATAAGCGCAATGAGCGCCGCGAGCGCCCGTCCCGGGTGCGGGACGGTCTTCGTAGGGGCTGCCACTTCTCCGCCTGTCTCGTTTCGGTCATTCCCTCATGCCGGGCTGGCGGCTCAGTGCACGTTGTCCTTGTCGGACTTGGCCGTCTCATCGTCATGTGCGCCCGTGAGAGTCTCGTCACCTGATCCAACGCCGTTGACGGTGTCGTGGGTTCCGGGGGTGTCGTGGTCATCGTCCGAGGCGTGCTCGTCTTCCTCGTAGAAGCCGGTCTCCTCGAACGTCTCGCCGTCTTCGAAGGCCTCGCCGGCCTCGGCCTCGGCCGGAGTGACGACCTCCATGATGGAGCGCTTGAGGTAACGGACCTCGACGCCGGGGGCGACTTCGAGGATGACATCGTTATCTTCCACCGCGACCACCGTGGCGTACATGCCGGCGGTGGTGCGGACCCGGGCGCCTGGAACGACCGTGTTCTGCTGCTGCACGACCTGCTGCTGGCGGCGCCGCTGCGGCCTGATCATCAGGAAGTAAAAGCCGACGAAGACCAGCACGATCAAAATCGGGAACGTCAGCGAGCTGCTTGATGACTTGGTGGCCGCGTCAGCGGCGGCGATAATCGCCATCGCGGGGCATCCTTCCAGTTGGTGATGCAGGTGTGGTCAAGGCGGAGGCCAAAGACCAACTGCCGAAGTTTAGCTGCGCTTTGACCGCGCACCAACCAGGCTACGAGTTTTTGCCAGTTATCGTGACCTCGGCGCGATCTAACCGAACAGGGTCGGCGGTTCCCCCAGGGAGGCGGGCGGCTCCAGGCCCAGATGGGTCCAGGCGGCCGCGGTGGCCACCCGCCCGCGCGGGGTGCGGGTCAGCAGCCCGCACCGGACCAGGAACGGCTCGGCCACCACCTCGACGGTCTCGGCCTCCTCCCCCAGCGCGACCGCCAGCGTGGACAGGCCGACCGGCCCGCCGCCGAACCGGCGGATCACCGCGTCGAGCACGCCGCGGTCCAGTCGGTCAAGGCCGTGCTCGTCCACCTCGTAGATCTCCAGCGCGGTCCGGGCGATATCGCCGGTGACCACGCCGTCGGCCCGGACTTCCGCGTAGTCGCGCACCCGGCGCAGCAGCCGGTTGGCGATGCGCGGCGTGCCGCGGGATCTCCTCGACAGTTCCACCGCGGCCTCATCGGTCAGGCTCACCTCGAGCAGGCCGGCTGACCGGCGGATGATGATCTCCAGCTCGGCAGGTGCGTAGAAGTCGAGATGGGCGGTGAACCCGAACCTGTCACGCAGCGGAGCGGGCAGCAGTCCCGCCCGGGTCGTCGCCCCGACCAGCGTGAACGGCGCGATCTCCAGCGGGATGGCGGTCGCGCCCGGGCCCTTGCCGATCACCACGTCGACCCGGAAATCCTCCATCGCCAGGTAAAGCATCTCCTCCGCGGGCCGGGCCAGGCGGTGGATCTCGTCGATGAAGACCACTTCGCCCTCGCTCAGCGAGGACAGGACCGCCGCCAGGTCACCGGAGCGCTCGATGGCCGGGCCGCTGGTGACGCGGTACGGCGCGCCGAGCTCGGCCGCGACGATCATCGCGATCGTGGTCTTGCCCAGACCGGGCGGTCCGGCCAGCAGCACGTGGTCCGGCGGCCGGCCGCGCCGCAGCGCGCTCTGCAGGATCAGCGACAGCTGCTCACGCACCCGGACCTGGCCGGTGAACTCGCTCAGGCGCTTGGGCCGCAGCGCGCTCTCGATGACACGATCGTCCGCATCAGCCAGCGGGGATACCAGTTCCTCGCCGCGGTCCTGACTCTCCCGGCGTGCGGCGAGCTCGGCTTCCTCGGCCCGGCGCAGTGCGGCCTGCGCGCTGTCGATCTCGCCTTCGACCATGACCGTTACTGCCTGCTCAGCTTGCGCAGGGCCGCCCGCAGCACGGTGGCCACGTCAACCTCGCCGCCGTCCGAGCCATTGACCGTGCCTTCTTCTTCGAGGGCAGCGATCGCCTGGTCGGCGTCCCTGGCCGGCCAGCCCAGGTTCACCAGGCCGGACTGCACCTGGTCGCGCCAGGAAGGCGTCCGGGCCGGCAGCTTGCCGCCCGGCAGGCTGCTGGCCCCGTCCCCCGGCGGTCCCAGCCGGTCCTTCATCTCGAGCACGATCCGCTGGGCGCCTTTCCTGCCGATGCCGGGGACCATGATCAGCGTGTCGAGATCCTCGACGGACACGGCCCGGCGCAGCGCGTCCGGCGTATGCACCGCCAGCATGGCCAGGGCCAGCCTCGGCCCTACGCCGCTGGCGGTCTGTAGCAGCTCGAAAACGTTCCGCTCGTCGTCGCTGGTGAAGCCGTACAGGGTCAGCGAGTCTTCCCTGACCACCAGGGAGGTGGCCACCTGCGCGGGCTCGCCGGGCTTGAGCGTGGCCAGGGTGCCCGGAGTGCACTGCACCCGCATGCCGACGCCGCCGACGTCGATGACGGCACCGTCGGGCGCGATCCCGGCGACCGTTCCCCGCAGGTGAGAGATCACGCCCTGCCTCCTTTGCTGGCCAGCGCCTGGCTGGCCGATAGGGCCGAGAGTCGCGCGTTGTTGCTGCCGCCGCGCCAGATATGGCAGATGGCCAGGGCCAGCGCGTCGGCGGCGTCGGCGGGCCGCGGCGGATCCGTGATGCGCAGCAGCCGCATCACCATCGCCGTGACCTGATTCTTGTCTGCCCGCCCGCTCCCGGTCACGGCCGCCTTGACCTCGGTCGGAGTGTGCAAGGCCACGGGCAGGCCGCGCCGGGCCGCGCAGACGATCGCGACCGCACCCGCCTGCGCCGTCCCCATCACCGTCCGCACGTTCAGCTGGCTGAACACGCGCTCCACCGCGACCGCATCGGGCCGGCAGGCGTCCAGCCAGGCTTCGATATCGGTCTCGATCGCCAGCAGCCGGGTCGCGATGTCGTCGGCGGCCGAGGTCTTGATGACACCAACCTTGACCATCGTCAGCGCCCGGCCCGGGGCCCCCTCGACGACTCCGATACCGCACCTGGTCAGCCCGGGATCCACCCCGAGGACCCGGATCGGATGCGCCGCGTACGTCAGGGCCACCAGGTGCTCTCCGTCCGGAGTTCAGCTTCCGCGAACATCTGTTCGCCTTGAATCTACCGGCCATCGGGCCGCGGGGCGTGCATCGCGGGCGGCGTGTTGCGTCAAATTGGTTAGAACTCGTCGAGCATGTAGGGGGTCGCGGCGAACGCGGCGTCGAGGGCCGCGTCGTCGTCCGGCGAGCCGCCGGAGACCAGGCCGGCCTGGCGCAGCGTGACCAGCGGGGTGCCGGCGTACAACGCGGCCAGGCCGCGCGCACCCAGGGTCAGGAGCGCGGGCACAGCCAGGGGCGCCTGCGGGGTGGGACGGGCCGGTGCTGCCCGCGCCCGGGGGGACGGGGCGGGCGTCAGCGAGCCTTTCCCTCCGGCCACGGTCAGGTCCCAGTGACCAGAGTTGGCCGGGCGCGCGTCGTCGGCGATGAGCAAGGGCACGGCGAGCGAAACGGCGGCAGGAAAGCCGCGCGCGGCGATGGCCGCCGGGGCGTCGATAACCCGGAGCATCCACAGCGAGCGGTGCACCACATCGGCATCGCGTTCGCGGGCCAGCCACCAGAACGCGTCGGCCGGGCCGACCCGGGCGTGGATCTTCCCGGCGATCGAGCCGTAGCCGCCCAGGTGAGACCAGAACGCGCGCACGGTCGCCGCGGACAACGCCTGCGCCACCTCGACGACAAGGTCGTCGTTCCCCCGGGACCAGCGGTAGGCGAGGAAGCCGTCCTCACACAGATAGGCGTAGACGTCCGGGTCGGCCAGCCAACGGCCCACCCGGTCCCAGGTAATCGGGCCGCAGGCGCGGGCGTCCTGATACACCCGGTCAAGCACGGAGAGCGCCGCATCGACGTCGGCTCGACCGACCCGGCGCAACGCAGATCGGCCCGGCCCGGCCGCTTCCCCGGCCTGGCCGGCCTGGCAGGAGGCGGGGTCCGGCGACGAGAGGCGGAACAGTGACCGGGCCGGGATCACCGCGGTGTGCTGTCCGCCCGCGAGCTCCCAGCCCAGCGACCGGTACAGCGGCATCGTCGCGGGATACAGCACCGACAGCGGGTAGCCGCGCGCCGCCATCTCTTCGAGCAGAGCCGTCATCAGCAGGCGGCCGATGCCCTGGCCCCGGTCTTCGGGCGCCACCCGGACGCTGGACACTCCGGCCATCGGCACCGGCCTGCCGCACCACCACTGCCGCATGTCGTGGAACATCGCGCCGGCGGCCGGCCGGCCGCCGGCAAAGGCGCCCAGGCACTGGCGCTGGGCGATGAGGGCGGACACCGTCTCGCGCCACCGGTCACGATCGCCGGCGTTCTTGACCCCGAAGGCCCGTTCGGCTAGGTCCAGTTGCGCGTCGAGGTCGTCGCCGGGAACCACCAGCCGGACCTCGACCTCGGAATCGCGTTGATCAGCCATGGGCACCCACGGTACGACAGCTCGGCGCGTCCGGTCATTCCGATGGCCGGCCTCAGGTGCCGAGCTTCTCCATGATGTCGTCCGATACCGAGTAGTTGGCGTACACGTCCTGCACGTCGTCGGAGTCCTCGAGCGCGTCGATCAGCCGGAACACCCGTTTGGCCTGCTCTTCGTCGAGGTCCACCTCGACCGTGGGCAAGAAGGCGGTGTCGGCGGAGTCGTAGTCGATCCCGGCGTCCTGCAGCGCCTTGCGCGTGGCCACCAGGTCGGTGGGCTCCGATACGACCTCGAAAGACTCGCCGAGGTCGTTGACCTCTTCCGCGCCCGCGTCGAGCACGGCCGTCAGCACGTCGTCCTCGGACACGCCGCCCTTCTCCACCACGATGACGCCCTTGCGGTGGAACAGGTACGACACAGAACCGGGGTCGGCCATCGAGCCGCCGTTGCGGCTGAACGCCACCCGCACGTCCGAGGCGGCCCGGTTCCTGTTGTCGGTCAGGCACTGGACGAGTACCGCCACCCCGCCGGGAGCGTAGCCCTCGCTTGATCAGCTTGGCGAACAGCTTGCCGCGCTTGGCATCCACCACCGCCTTCTTGTGCTTGGTGGTGGCCCACTTGGAGTGGCCGCTCATGTGTTGTCCTTCACAATCTCTACGAATAGCTGATGAATGCGCCGGTCGCCAGTCAGCTCGGGGTGGAAGGCGGTAGCCAGCAATTGCCCCTGCCGAACGGCGACGATCCTACCCGTGCCGGCATCGCTGCCTAGAACGGTCACGCCCTCTCCGACCTGTTCCACCCACGGGGCCCGGATGAAGACCGCATGGAGCAGGTCAGACTGGTCCAGGCCGGACAGGGCGATCTCGCTCTCGAAGGAGTCCACCTGGCGCCCGAACGCGTTCCTCCGGACAGTCATGTCGATGCCGCCGTAGGTCAGCTGACCCGGCACGCCGTCGGCCAGCCGGTCCGCCAGCATGATCATCCCAGCGCAGGACCCGAACGCGGGCAGGCCCGCGGCGATGAGCTTGCGCAACGGCTCGAGGACCTCGAAAGCCACCGACAGCCGCCACAGCGTGGTCGACTCACCGCCCGGGATCACCAGGCCATCGAGGTGGTGGAGTTCCTCCGGGCGACGTACAGGGACCGGATCGGCGCCGACGGCGTGCAGCGCGCGCAGGTGCTCGGCTACGTCGCCCTGCAGGGCGAGAACGCCGATCACGGGCGGCATCATTTCCTCCATCGACATCAACGTGGATACTTACCGTGCCTATCCGGAGGTAACGATCCACGGTAACCGGCGCCGGGAACTACCAGCCGCGGGCGGCGTAATGCTGATCGGGGGGCAGGGAATCCAGGTTGATCCCGACCATGGCCTCGCCCAGGCCGCGGGAGACCTTGGCCACCACGTCAGGGTCATCGTGGAAGGTGGTGGCCTTCACGATCGCGGCGGCGCGCTTGGCCGGGTCGCCGGACTTGAAGATGCCCGAGCCGACGAACACACCCTCCGCCCCGAGCTGCATCATCAGCGCCGCGTCGGCGGGTGTCGCGATGCCGCCGGCGGTGAACAGCACGACCGGCAGCCTGCCCGCCCGCGCCACCTCTGCCACCAGCTCATACGACGCGCCGTGGTCCTTGGCCGCGGTGAACAGCTCTTCGGCGGGCAGCGCGGACAACCGCGCGATCTCCGACCTGATGGAGCGCATATGCCTGGTCGCCTCGACCACGTTGCCGGTACCGGCTTCGCCCTTCGACCGGATCATCGCCGCGCCCTCGGCGATCCGCCGTAGCGCTTCGCCCAGGTTGGTGGCGCCGCACACGAACGGCACGGTGAACTTCCACTTATCGACGTGATTCGCCTCGTCGGCCGGGGTAAGCACCTCGGATTCGTCGATGTAGTCGACGCCGATCGCCTGCAGCACCTGCGCCTCGGCGAAGTGCCCGATCCGGCACTTGGCCATGACGGGGATGGAGACCGCCGCGATGATGCTGTCGATCATGTCGGGATCGCTCATCCGGGCGACGCCGCCCTGCTTGCGGATGTCGGCAGGGACGCGCTCAAGCGCCATCACGGCGACCGCGCCGGCGTCCTCGGCGATCTTGGCCTGATCGGCCGTGACCACATCCATGATCACGCCGCCCTTGAGCATCTCCGCCATACCGCGCTTGACCCGGGCGGTACCGGTGACTGGCTCAGTGCTGACCGTGGACACTCGGAACCTCGCTTGATCAATCGTGACTTCTTCTTCACCATCGTATGGCCAGCTGACCTCCAGATCACCCCGGGTCGAGCGGGCACGAGGGTGCCGCGGGCCGGAGCGGCCTGTTCAGCCGGCCAGCGGGCTCGCGCTGGCCCTGTCGGCGATCAGGGAATCGTCCATCTCGAAGAACTCCGGGGCCTGGGCGTTACCGGACAGGTGCAGCACGCGGGCGATCGGACGGCGCCTGGCGTCCCTGGTCACCGCGACCATGTCGTTGTAGAACTTACGGGCCAGGAACACCTGGTGCGCGGCGGCTTCGACTTCGGCGAGCAGTTCGTCGGCGCCGTCCTTGCCGGTCAGCGACGCACGGAAGTCCGGCTGGCTGAAAGCCGCGCGCAGCGCGCGGGTCAGGTCGCTCTCGGCCAGGTCACGGGGGCGCCCGCCGTCGGCGGGGTCGCCACGGGTGCCATGGACAGCGGCGCCGAGCAGCAGGCTGGTCGCCGGGTCGAGCAATTCGGAGCTCGCCAGCTCAGAAGCGGCCGAGCTGCGGCGCAGCAAGGTGATGTCCAGCGCGGCCCGCGCCATCTCGACCCTGGCGTGCAGCCGGTCGATGCGCCCGGCCCGCCAGGACACGTACACCCCGATCAGCAGCGCCACCGCCACCACGATGACGATGTCGGTGATCACGGGAAATCGCTTCCGGCCGCGGCCACCTTGACCTGGGACCTGCCGAGGACCACCGTCTCGTAGACGCGGAGCACGTCCCTGGCCACCACCGACCAGTCGTAGTCCGCGACCGCGGTCAGCGCCGCGGCGGAAAGCTCGGCGCGCCGGGTGGGGTTGCCGAGCAGCCCCCCGGCCGCCCGGGCCAGATCGGCGGCGTCCCCGGTCGCGAAAAGCTCACCCGCCTCACCGCCGCGCAGCAGCTGCCGGAACGCGTCGATGTCGCTGGCTACGATGGGCACTCCGGCTGCCATCGCCTCGGCGGTCACGATGCCGAACGACTCACCCCCGGTATTCGGCGAGCAGAACACGTCCACCGAATGCAGCACGCGGACCTTGTCCTCCTCGCTGACCTGACCGAGCAGCACGACCCGGTCCCTGAGCTCGGCGGGCACCTTGTGCAGCACCTCCTCCGCGTCCCCGGCCGGCCCCGCGACGAGCAGGCGCAGCCCTGGACGCTGCGGCCCGAGGATCTCGAACGCCTTGAGCAGCACGGACAGGCCCTTGCGCGGTTCGTCGAGCCGGCCAAGGAAGCCGATCGCACCGCCGGGTCCCGGCCAGCCGGGCAGCGGCTCTGCCTTGCGGTAGCGGCGGGTGGCCACGCCGTTCGGAATGACCACGGCGTCGCCGCCGATGTGCTCGACCAGCGTGGTGCGGGCCGCCTCGGACACCGCGATCCGGCCGTTGATCTTCTCTAGTCCCGTGCGCACCACCGGGTACGTGACCAGCAGGATGCGAGACCGCGGGATGGAGGTGTGCACGGTGGCGACGATCGGCCCAGAAGCCACCCAGCAGGCCAGCAAGGACAGGCTTGGAATCTCGGGCTCGTGCACGTGCAGCACGTCGAACCCGCCATCCTTGAGCCAGCGCCGCACCCGGTTCACGGACAGGAAGCCGAACGACAGCCGGGCCACCGAGCCGTTATACGGAACGGGTACCGCCCGCCCGGCCCCGACGACATACGGCGGCAGCGGGGTGTCGTCATCGGCCGGGGAGATCACCGAGACCTGGTGGCCCTCGAAGATCAGTTCTTCGGCTAGGTCCCTGATGTGCTGCTGCACGCCGCCGGGAACGTCCCACGAGTACGGGCAGGCGATGCCGATCCTCATAGTTGTGTTCCCCCCGGGGGGCGACCCCCCGGGGCCCCCCCGCTTACCGGGGGGCTGCCCGCCTTCCGGGGTCTCACTGGCAGGTCGGCGGTGAAGACTCGTTGCAGCATGTGCCAGTCGGCCGGGTGCTCGGCGATCGCCTCGGAAAAGACGTCCGCCAGCTGCTGGCTCATCGCCGCGACCTTCTCCGCGCGGGTTCCCGAGGCGGGCACAGGCACCTCGTCGTAAATGCAGGCACCCCAGCCGTCCTCGTCGAACCAGGTCGCGGTGGGCATGAGCGCCGCCCCGGTGTGCACGGCGAGCGCCGCGGCCGCGGCGACCCGCGCTTTCTCGCCGAGCAACTCGACCTCGATCCCGCTTTCCTTCAGGTCGCGGTCGCTGACCAGGCAAACCAGGTGGCCGCTCCTTAGTCGCTTGGCCAGGGTGCCGAACGGGCCAGCTCCGCCGGTCAGCGGCAAGACCTCAAAGCCCAGGGCCCGCCTGAACCGGACGAAGCTTTCGTATACCGACTCGGGTTTGAGGCGTTCGGCGACCGTGGTGAACGTGCCGGCCCCGCGGGCGATGACCCACGCGCCCGCCTGCTCGAAGTTGCCCATGTGCGGCAGCGCGATGATCACGCCGCGGCCGGCCTTCAGGTTGGCGAACAGCTGCTCCTCGCCCGGACCGCGGAAATGCATCCCGGACACGAGGCGCTCGACTCCGATCACCGGCAACCGGAACACCTCGAGCCAGTACCTGGCGTAGGAGCGGAGCGCGGCCCGGGACAGGTTGCGCAGCTCCTTGCCGTCGACACCCGGGCCGTCGGCACTCAGGCCGTCGGCACTCAGGCCGTCGGCATCGGGGCCGCTGTCCCGGTAGGTGAGCACGCGGCGCAGGTTGGCCTCGAGCACCTGCACCTTCGGCCCCTGCCGCCGCCACGCGATGTCGGCCGCCGCCATGAAGACCCACCGAGCCCACGACTCGGGAAAGCGGCAAATCATTTTCCAGCCCAGCTGGTAAGCGACCCCCGTCAGCCGCTCACTCAGCCGGGGACTCAGTACCGCCACCGTCAACCTTTCCTAGACTCTGATCCCCGGCAGAGCCACTCTGATCTCCGGATCCCGTTACTGCCTTCGCTGCCTTATATACCGCGTGCACCCGCTGCCAGAAGGTGAAGGCGCTTCCCGCGGCGAGCCCCCACAGCCCCACGTTGAGAATGTACGGCACACCGAGGCCGGACAGGCCGACCGCGACCAGCGAGATGACCATACGTTCGGGCCGTTCTATCAGACCCACGTCACAGCTCAGCCCCAGCCCCTGCGCCCGGGCCTTCGCGTAGGACACCAGGCTCCCGGTGACCAGGCAGAACAAGCACACCCCTGCGAGCAGCGGGTTGTGCCCGCCGAGGGAGAACCACACCACAAGCCCGCCGAAGATGCCGGCGTCGGCGATCCGGTCCATGGTCGAATCCAGGAACGCACCCCAGGTGCCCGTGGTCCCCTTCATCCGCGCCAGCACGCCGTCCAGCATGTCGAGGAACACGAAGATCGTGCAGGTGAAAGCGCCGGGGAACAGTTCACCTCGAGGGAAAAAGCCGAGCGCCGCGCCGGCCACGCCTACGGTGCCGATCACCGTGATGGCGTTCGGCGTGATCGGGGTGCGCACGAGGACCCTGCCCACCGGAGTGAACAGGCGCGTCATGGCGGGCCGCAGCACGTTGAGCATGGCCGTCCGATCTTACTGTGCTGGCCCGGGAATTCCGGTAACAGGTCTTTAGGCCCCTGAGCTTAGGGTCCTTCGCCTTGACTTTCCGCCGCCGGACTGAGCTTCACTTTCTGCTAACCGGGGAGATTCTTTACCGGGGGCTTGTGGACACGGTGCTTGCGGGTTAAGGCTGATCGTGCGCATCAGCGATCGCAAGGAGGCGAACGGCAGTGACGGCAACATCGAGTGGGGCAGGCGGGTCGGGAGGAGCCGCGGGCAGGGCACCGACGGCCGACCAAGTACGCAATGTGGTGCTGGTCGGCCATTCCGGTACCGGTAAGTCCAGCCTGATCGAGGCGCTCCTCGTCGCGACGGGCACAATCCAGCGTTCAGGCAGCATTGAAGAGGGCACCACCGTCAGCGACTTCGATGAGGTCGAGATCAGGCAGCAGCGTTCTGTCAACTTGACCCTGGCACCTGTCGTGCATAACGGCATCAAGGTCAACCTGCTCGACACACCCGGCTACGCCGACTTCACCGGGGACCTGCGCGCGGGACTGCGCGCCGCGGACTCCGCGCTGTTCGCCGTGTCCGCCACCGACGGAATCGACGGTGTGACCCGGATGCTGTGGGACGAATGCGCCGCGGTCGGCATGCCGCGCGCGGTCGTCATCACCAAGATCGACCATCAGCGGGCCGAGTTCGACCCGACCCTGGCCGCCTGCCGGGAAGCGTTCGGAGACGCGGTCGCGCCGCTGTACCTGCCGGTCGGGGCCCCGGTGAGCGGCCTGATCGGGCTGCTGTCAGGCAAGCAGGTCAACTACGCCGACGGCGAGCGCGTCGAGGGCACCCCGTCAGCGCAGGACGCGGAGCGGATGGCGGAGCTGCGCGGTGAGCTGATCGAGGGCATCATCACGGAAAGCGAAGACGAATCCCTGATGGACAGGTACCTGTCCGGGGAAGAAATCGATCCCAAGGTCCTCATCGAGGACCTGGAGAAGGCCGTCGCGCGCGGCAGCTTCTACCCGGTACTCGTGACCTCCGCGCCGCAGCGGATCGGCATGCTCGAGCTGCTTGAGGTGATGACCCAGGCCTTCCCCTCCCCCGCCGAGCACCCGATGCCCGAGGTGAGCACGCCGGACGGCAACCCGGTGACCGGGATGGCTTCTGATCCCCAGGGTCCCCTGCTGGCCGAGGTGATCAAGACCACCTCCGACCCGTACGTGGGCCGGATCAGCTTGGTCCGGGTATTTTCCGGCACGCTGCGCCCGGACACCGCGGTGCACGTATCCGGGCACGGGCGCGCCGCCCACGGCCACCAAGACCACGACAACGACGAGCGGATGGGTGCGCTCACCTCACCGCTCGGCAAGCAGCAGCGCAGCCTCACCCAATGCGGGGCCGGCGACATCTGCGCCGTGGCCAAGCTCGGCACCGCCGAGACCGGCGACACGCTGTCGGACAAGGACCGGCCGCTGCTGATGGAACCGTGGTCGATGCCCGAGCCACTGCTTCCTGTCGCCATCGTGGCCAAGTCCAAGGCCGACGAGGACAAGCTTTCCCAGGCGCTGTCCCGGCTGGTCGCCGAAGATCCGACGCTGCGCCTGGAGATGAACGCCGAGACCAGGCAGCTGGTGCTGTGGTGCATGGGCGAGGCGCACGCCGACGTGCTGCTCGACCGGCTCGCCCACCGGCACGGCGTCGCGGTCGAGACCACCGATCTGCGGGTGCCGCTGCGGGAGACGATCGCGGGCAAGGCCCAGGGCCTGGGCCGGAACGTCAAGCAGACCGGTGGCCACGGGGAGTTCGGCATCTGCCACATCGAGGTCGAGCCGCTGGCGGATTCGGGCGGCTTCGAGTTCGTCGACAAGATCGTCGGCGGCGTGGTACCGCGTCAGTTCATCCCGTCGGTGGAAAAGGGTGTCCGCTGGCAGATGGAGCAGGGCGTCACGGCCGGCTACCCGATGACCGGAGTCCGGGTCACCCTGTACGACGGCAAGGCGCACCCGGTGGACTCCTCCGACATGGCCTTCCAGAAGGCCGGCCGGGCGGCGCTGCGGGACGCGGTAGACAAGGCGCAGCCGATGCTGCTCGAGCCGGTGGACGAGGTCACGGTCCTCATCCCCGACGACTACGTCGGCGCGGTGATGTCCGACCTGTCCTCACGCCGCGGCCGGGTGCTCGGCACCGAACCTGTCGGGGTCGGCCGGACGCTGGTCAAGGCGGAGATCCCGGAACTGCAGATCACCAGGTATGCCATTGACCTGCGTTCGGTATCGCACGGCACGGGATCGTTCACCCGTCGCTACCTGCGCCACGAGCCTCTCCCGTCGAACCTGGCCGCCAAGGTCGCGGCGGACTCCCGCCCGGATTAGGTCGCGCTTGGCTGTCCCCCGGGCCAGCCCGCCGACGTGGCGTGCGCCGCCGAGCGGCGCACGCCACACCGTCGGCCAGTCAGTTATCGTCGGGCCTCAGCGCTCGGGGCGTTCCCTGGCTCAGCCGCGGCCGCCGGGGCGGCCGGTGGCGATAAGCGCTTTCCAGCCATGGCCGCAGCATGCCGACGCTCAGGACCACCAGCGCCGCCTCCACGATCAGCGACTCCGTACCGACCCAGTAGCCCCAGTTGCCGATGTCAGCGTGGTCACCGGGCACCCCCACCGAGCGCGAGGCTAGGTAGCCAAGGAACGGTCCGGTGCCGAGCAGCACTCCGGCGGCCCAGCCCAGCCACGCCGACCACGGCAGCAGCAGGACCAGTGCCGTGAGCACTCCGGCGACCTCGATGACCCGGTAAGCCCAGCCCAGCCAGTCGGGCGAGTTGAACGCGGTGATGCCTCCCTGATCGGCGACGTGCACCCCGGTCACGGCCAGCGCGAGCAGAGCGCTCACCAGCCGCATCGCGAGCTCCGGTGGAGCACCCGTGCGCACGCTCCCCGTGCCTGGCCTGGCCCGGTCTCCTGTCATCGTGGCCGCCATCGTTGCCTCCCCTGTCACCGGGATCTCCGGCAGACCCCTACAGCCGTGGTACGACCGCGGCACCGGGGCGGTTCAGGCCCGCGGGCCGGCCTGCCGTCCCCTGAACTGGGGTCAAGACAGCCGGGCCCGGCTCGCTTATAGTCCGCCGGTCCCCGGCGGACACGTCCGGCGGCACGCGGCCACCGGACCTGGCGTTGAACCACGACCCGCCGTCGGTACGTGTCGTAGGTGGGAGCAATGGCGTACCCCCAGAAACGCCCGGAGCGCGGAGTACGGAGGACAACATGATCGAGTTTGCCGTGATCGAGGACAACCGGCTGCTGATCGACGGGTTGCGGGCATGGGCGCAGACAGTGCCGGACATCCGTCTGACCACGGTAACCGCCACAGTTGACGGGCTGCTGCAGCACCGGGGCGGGCCGTACGACGTCGTGCTGCTCAACCCCTGGCTGCGCGCCGACCCCGATCCTGCGGCCAACGTGCGCAGGCTCATCGGCGCGGGACATCGCGTGCTGATCATCGACGGATCGGCCGACCTCAGCATGGTCGCGAGGAGCCTGGCGGCCGGCGCGCACGGGTACCTGACCCGCGACCATGACAGCGCCGCCCTGGCCAGCACGCTACGCACGATCTCGGCCGGCGGCACGGCCTGGTCACCCGGCCCGACCAGGGCACCCGGAGCCACGTCGCCTGGACGCCCGCCGTTGTCCGAACGCGAACACGGCGTGCTGATGGCGTACGTCTCCGGCCTGACGCTGGACTCCGTCGCCCGCCGCCTGGGCATCAGCCCCGAGACGGCCAGGACCTACCTCAAGCGCGTCAAGGCAAAGTATTACCGGGTCGGGCGGCCCGTCTACACCAAGCTCGACCTCGCCCAGCAGGTCAGGGACGACTGCACGGCAGGCACGTACGGCCAGCCGCCGGCCCAGCCGGAATAACACCGGGCCGACCCTTGGGAACAGCGTCAACACGACGCTCAGTGGTCAGGCTGGGGCCAGGCTGCGGATAGCAGCTTGCGGGTGTCGGCGAGGAGCTGGGGCAGGACGCGGGTGTGGCCGACCACCGGCATGAAGTTGGTGTCGCCACCCCATCGGGGGACGACGTGCTGGTGCAGGTGCGCGGCGATGCCCGCGCCTGCCACCGAGCCCAGGTTGATGCCGATGTTGAAGCCCTGCGCGCCGGAGGCCTGCCGCAGCGCTCGGATGGCATGCCCGGTGAACTCGGAGAACTCGGCGGTTTCTGCTGGTGTCAGCTCGGTGTAGTCGGCCAGGTGCCGGTACGGGCAGATCAGCACGTGGCCGCCGTTGTACGGGTAGAGGTTGAGCACCGCGTAGACCAGCGAACCCCGGGCGACGATCAGCGCTTCCTCGTCGGTCAAGGTGGGGGCACGGCAAAACGGGCAGCCCTCGTCCTCGCCCGGGCCTGAAGGCTTGCCCTCCCCCTTGATGTAGGCCATCCGGTGCGGCGTCCATAGCCGGCCGAACGCATCGGGGACGCCAGCGAACACCTGGTCGGGGCCGGGGGTGACGGACGGCGTGGCGGGCTCCTCGGGTGTCACAGGTTTACACCTGCACGCGGTCGCGGACGGCGGCGACGATCTCGGCGATCGCGTCCGCGACCGGGACGCCGTTTTTCTGCGATCCGTCGCGGAACCGGAACGACACCGCGCCGACGGCCACGTCGTCGTCGCCCGCGATCAGCATGAACGGCACCTTCTGGCGCTGCGCCGTCCTGATCTTCTTCTGCATCCGGTCGTCGCTGTCATCGACCTCGGTCCGGATGCCCTGCTCGCGCAGGCCGGCCGCGACCTTCTCCAGGTAGGGCACGTGCGCGTCGGCGATCGGGATGCCCACGGCCTGGACCGGCGCCAGCCAGGGCGGGAACGCGCCCGCGTAGTGCTCGACCAAGATCCCGAAGAAACGCTCGATCGATCCGAACAGCGCCCGGTGAATCATGTACGGACGCTTCCGGGTGCCGTCGGCGGCCTGGTACTCCAGGTTGAACCGGACCGGCATCTGGAGGTCGACCTGCAGGGTGGACAGCTGCCAGCGGCGTCCGATCGCGTCCTTGACGTGCACGTCGATCTTGGGCGCGTAGAAGGCGCCCTCCCCCTCCGCGATCACGTACGGCAGCCCGGAGGAGTCCAGGGCGTGCTTGAGCGCCGCCTCCGCAGCCGCCCATTCCTCCAGCTCACCGACGTACTTCTCCGGCCGGGTGGACAGCTCAGCCTCGAAGTCGGTCAGGCCGAAGTCGCGGAGCAGGCCGACCACAAAGTTCAGCAGCGAGGCCAGCTCGCCGGCCAGTTGCTCCGGGGCGCAGAAGATATGCGAATCGTCCTGGGTGAAGCCGCGGGCCCGGGTCAGGCCGTGCACCACGCCGGACTTCTCGTACCGGTACACGGTGCCGAACTCGAACAACCGCAGCGGCAGCTCGCGGTAGGACCGCCCACGCGACGCGTAGATCAGGATGTGCATCGGGCAGTTCATCGGCTTGGCGTAGTAGGTCGCCCCGTCCAGCTCCATCGGCGGGAACATGCCGTCCTTGTACCACCCCAGGTGCCCGGAGGTGATGAACAGGTCTTCCTTGCTGATGTGCGGGGTGGTGACGAACTCGTACCCCGCTTCGGCGTGGCGGCGGCGCGAGTAATCCTCCATCACCCGGCGGATGGTGCCGCCCTTGGGATGGAAGATGGGAAGCCCGCTGCCGATCTCGGTCGGGAACGAGAACAGGTCGAGTTCCGCGCCGAGCTTGCGGTGGTCGCGCTTCTCGGCCTCCTCGAGCAGCCGCACGTACTGGTCCTGAGCGTCCCGCGACTCCCACGCGGTACCGTAGATCCGCTGCAACTGCGGGTTCTTCTCACTCCCCCGCCAGTAGGCGCCGCCGGTGCGCATCAGCTTGAACGCCGGGATGGCCCTGGTGGTCGGGACGTGCGGGCCGCGGCACAGGTCCTTCCAGCACAGCGCGCCACTGGCCGGATCCAGGTTGTCGTAGATGGTCAGCTCGTTCCCGCCGACCTCCACCGACTCGCCGTCGTCCGAGCCCGCGGCCGAGCCGCCCTTGAGCCCGATCAGCTCCAGCTTGTACGGCTCGCCCGCCAGCTCTGACCTGGCCTGCTCGTCGGTCACCGCCCGGCGGGAGAACCGCTGACCACTCTTGACGATCTGGCGCATCCGGCCTTCGATCGCCTTCAGGTCGGCCGGGGTGAACGGCGCCTCGACATCGAAGTCGTAATAGAAGCCGTTCTCCACCGGCGGGCCGATACCAAGCTTGGCCTGCGGAAATAGCTCCTGCACGGCCTGCGCCATGACGTGCGCGGTGGAGTGCCGCACGATATACCTGCCATCGTCGCTGGCCACGTCCACCGGGTCCACGACGTCGGAGTCGGCGAGCACGTACGCCAGGTCGCGCAGCTCCCCGTTGACCCGGGCGGCGATGACGTGAGAGTCGGAGCCGAGCGCCTCGCCCGCCGTCGTGCCAGCCTCGACCACATGCTCGCGACCTGCGAGGGTGATACGAAGCTGCTGGCTGGACACGGTTGGCTCCTTCATGGTGGAAGAACTGGTCACCCGATGCTACCGGGGCGCGGGCGTCTCGCGCGCGCGAGTATTGCCCAGGCTAGCCGCGGCCGCGGCGATCGTCGCGATCCCTGGGCGGCTTCGGGACAAGCCCGGCCCGGCGCAGCGCATCGGCCAGCGCGCCTTCGGCCGGAGGCTCGCTCGTGCGCTGGCCGCCGGACCGGCTCGGGCTGGGCCTGGCGCTTGAGCCAGGGGCCGTTCGGCCTGATCGGCTTGATCCGGAGCGGTCCTCGGCTCGGTCGCGGCCGCCGGCCTGGCGCCCGCCCGGCACCGCGTCGTCGTCTAGCCGCAGGGTGAGCGAGATCCGTTTCCTCGGCACGTCGACGGAGAGCACCTTGACCCGGACCACGTCGCCGGACTTGACCACCGTGTGCGGGTCCGAGACGAAGGTCCGCGACATGGCGGACACGTGCACCAGGCCATCCTGGTGCACGCCGACGTCGACGAACGCGCCGAACGCGGCCACGTTGGTGACCACGCCCTCGAGCACCAGGCCGGGTTCCAGGTCCTCAAGCTTCTCGATGCCCTCGGCGAACGTGGCGGTGGTGAACGCCGGGCGCGGGTCGCGGCCGGGCTTTTCCAGCTCCCGCAGGATGTCGGTGACGGTCGGCAGCCCGAAACGGTCGTCCGTGAACGTGGCCGGCGACAAGCCGCGCAGCACTGCGCTGCTGCCGATCAGGTCGCCGGCGGCGCTTCCTGTCGCGGCGAGGATGCGGCGGACCACGGGGTAAGCCTCGGGATGCACGCCGGAGGCATCGAGCGGATCGTCACCGCCGCGGATCCGCAGGAACCCGGCGCATTGCTCGAAGGCCTTCGGGCCGAGCCGGGGCACGGTCATCAGCTGCTGGCGGGTCCGGAACGGGCCTTCGGAGTCGCGGCGGGCCACGATCGCGGCCGCCAGGTTGCTCGTGATCCCCGACACCCGGGCCAGCAGCGGCTGCGAGGCGGTGTTCAGGTCCACGCCGACCGCGTTCACGCAGTCCTCCACCACCGCGTCCAGTGAATGCGACAGCTTGCCTTCGGCGACGTCGTGCTGGTACTGGCCGACGCCGATCGACTTCGGGTCGATCTTGACCAGCTCGGCCAGCGGGTCCTGCAACCGCCGTGCGATCGAGACCGCGCCGCGCAGCGAGACGTCCATGCCGGGTAGTTCGGCGGAGGCATAGGCCGAGGCCGAGTACACGCTGGCGCCGGCCTCGGAGACCACCGCCTTGGTGAGGCTGAGGCCGGGATGCCGTTTGATCAGGTCGGCGGCCAGCCGGTCGGTCTCCCGCGAGGCGGTGCCGTTGCCGATGGCGATCAGATCCGCGTGGTGAGCCTGCGCGAGCTTGGCGAGAACGTCGATGGCCTCGTCCCAGCGGCGGTGCGGCTCGTGCGGGTAAATGGTGGCGGTGCCGAGCACCTTGCCGGTGGCATCGGTGACCGCGACCTTGACGCCGGTGCGGAAACCCGGGTCAAGCCCGATCGTGGTGCGCGCGCCCGCCGGGGCGGCCAGCAGCAGGTCACGCAGGTTAGCGGCGAACACCCGGACCGCCTCGTCCTCGGCCGTCTGCCACAGCCGGACCCGGATGTCCACGCTCAGGTGCACCAGGATGCGGGTACGCCAGGCCCAGTGGACGGCCGCGTTCAGCCAGGTGTCGGCCGGACGGCCCTGGTCGCGGACGCCGAAGCGGTCGGCGATGCGGGCCTCGTTGTCGGCGTCCGGGGTGCCTGGGTCCAGGGTGAGGTCGAGGATCTCCTCCTTCTCACCCCGGAACAGGGCCAGGATGCGGTGCGAGGGCAGCCGTCCGAACGGCTCGCTGAACTCGAAGTAGTCGGCGAACTTGGCACCCTTTTGTTCCTGTCCGTCGCGGACTTTGGAGCTCAGCGTGCCGCGGGCGGCCATCGCCTCGCGCAGTTCGCCGAGCAGGTCCGCGTCCTCGGCGAACCGCTCGACCAGGATCGATCGCGCCCCGTCCAGGGCCTGGGCGGTATCGGCGATGCCCTTGGCGGCGTCGACGAAGGCCGCGGCCTCGCGCTGAGGGTTTCTGTCCGGGTTCGCCAGCAGCAGGTCGGCCAGCGGCTCAAGGCCCGCCTCGCGGGCGATCTGGGCCCTGGTGCGGCGTTTCGGCTTGTAGGGCAGGTACAGGTCTTCCAGCCGGGCCTTGGAGTCGGCGGCGCGGATCTGGCCCGCGAGCTCGTCGGTCAGCTTGCCCTGATGGCCGATCTCGGTCAGGATCGCGGCCCGGCGTTCGTCGAGTTCGCGCAGGTAATGCAGCCGCTCCTCCAGCGTGCGCAGCTGCGCGTCGTCGAGGGTGCCGGTGGCTTCCTTGCGGTACCTGGCGATGAACGGCACGGTGGCGCCGCCGTCGAGCAACTCCACGGCGGCACTGACCTGCCTGACGGCCACGCCGAGCTCGCCGGCGATCCGCTGGTCCACGGACCTGGCCTGGTCCCCTGATTGAGTCTGCGTCACTAGAGCATTCTGCCAGCGCCCGGCCGCCCTGGCGTCCTGCTAACCGCGCGTATAGCGCTGGATGCTCACCCCGTCGGCGCCTATTTCTGTGACGTCGGCGAGCTTGAGCCTGGTCAGACCCTAAGCCACCGTAGGTGACGCGGCCGAGCAGCAGCGCGTCGGCGGCCATAAGCTCGTCGAGCTTGACCACGAAGGCCGGCCCCAGCGTGCTACCCGGTGAGGCCGGCCAGGTCGAGGAGGTCGTCGAGGATACGGTCGAGATAGCCGACGGTCAGCGACAGGTGGCCCTCGCCGGGGAGCAGGTGCATGCGGGCGCCGGCGATGTGGGCGGCCAGCCACTGGCCGTGCGCGAACGGCACCATCTGGTCCTGGTCGCCTTGCCAGATGGCGACCGGGGCGGGCCCGGCGGCGGTGACACCAGTAGCCCCGACCGGTTCCCAGCCGAGGGAGAAGCCCCAGTCCCCGACGAACGCCAGGTCATCATCGCGCCAGCCGGCCAGCCCTGTGCTGATCGAGGCGCGCAGGCTGGCGGCGACATGGTCGGCGAACTCCCCGGTGAGCACGGCCTGGTCGGCGGCGATCACCAGGCCGCCAAGCGTCCGGGCCACCTCGGTCCCGGTGACGGCACCCACCGCGACCGCGTCGGCCTCGAGATACTGAGTCAGCGCCGCCTCGCCCCGTACGGCGGCACCGAACTCGTCGAGGTTCTCCTGGCCCATGCCGGCCAGCCAGTCCAGTCCGGCGGCCCGGTAGGGCGCCACCCCGGCGATGGAGGCCGCCGCCAGGCAGCGTCCGGACAGCACCGCGGCGCAGGCCAGCGCGTGCGGTCCGCCGCCGGACCAGCCCATGGTGACAAAGGTGTCCGCGCCGAGCTCATCGAGGACGGCGGCCGTGTCCGCGGCCACATCGACCACCCGCCGCCCGGGGCGCGGCGTGGATCCTTCGTACCCTGGCCGCGCCGCCAGGATGACCCGCAGGCCGCGCACCTGGGCGGCCCGGACCGTCGGCGGGTACAGCACGAGCCCGCCTGGCGTACCCTCGTGCAGCACCAGCGGCAAGCCGTCGGACGGCCCGCCGATGAGCATGTCGGCCTTCCGCCCGTCGGGCATGGTGATGCTGCGGCGTTCGGTGTCCAGCGGCCGCCCTGTGTTCATGGCGACCAGCCTAGGGTCGCGGGCCTGGCCCGGTCAGCCCCGCGGCCGGGCGAAGCCCCGCTCTGGGGTCACCAGGACGGCGGCGCGGCGCTCGTCGGCCATCACGCGGTCGTAGACCCCGAAATCGTCGTGCTCGCCGCCCGCGGCGGTGAAGATCTCCCGCAGCAGCAAGCGCAGCCGCTCCGCGTCCACTCCGGGCATCGGGTCGTCGGGTCCGGCCAGCTCGGCCGGTCCTTCGGCCGAAGCCCATTCCCAGCCCGACCGGACCACGACCGTGGCACGCGGCCGGGCCCTCAGGTTGGCCAGCCGGTGCGCGTCACCCCGGGTTTACCACCGACGACTGGATCGTCCCGTCCGGCCGCAGCGTCGACACCACGCACAGGCCGTGATCACTGGCGATCAGCCTGGCAAAATCCTCGAGTCCGTGCACCGCTGAAGCCTAACGCGCCCCGGCCTTCCCGGCGAGACCGTGCACCCCCGGCCGGGCTGGGGCGGGGGGCTCAGGGCGGGGTCGGGCGGGGGCGGGGTCGGGTGCGGGGGCGGGGTGCACCCTCAGCCGTCACTCCCACCACTCATGTCGATCTCCTACACTCCTGTCCCGCCCGCAGCCGCCTCTTGTGGATGATTTGGCTCCTGCGGAGAGTGTCGGGCACCTCATAAACCCTGCACCACCGGCCGCCGCTTTACCAGAAAGACCGCGGTACATCCGGGCCTCGCAGGAGATCCGGTGCATTCCCGCGCCGTAGCCAACTGTGAAACCCATGGGGCCTGCGCGGCGGATCACAATCGAGGCGACAACGGTCACGCTCTAAGTTCCGCCAGACCGGCCGGCTGCCCCCGCCGAGACGACCGCCCCTAGAAAGGCCGCCGCCGCCCGGCCCGGGCCTGTCCTGCTCACTGGTGCACCATCTCTCTAACCGAAGCCCTCCCGTCCCAGCACAAGAAAGCTCCGGCCATGAATCCCGCCCCGCAGCCGACGCATCACCAGAAGGACCACGGTGGATCCGGGCGTCGCAGGAGATCCGGCACGACCCGGCGACGCGGGCTGATAGGACAGGACGACGCGATCTTCCACCGGACGGTAGCCCAGACGCTGGTACAAGGCGTTACTAGTGGGGTTGGCGAGGTCGGTGTAGAGCACGACCTCCTCGGCGCCGACGTCGCGCGCCGCCTGGCTGACGGCGGCGGTGGCCGCACCGCCGTACCCGCGTCCGCGCAGTTCGGGGGGTGTATAGACGGGGCCGACCCGCACCATCCCGGCAACGGCGCGGGTAACGCCTGCGATCGCCACCGGGGTGGCGCCGGCCTGCCACACCATAACACCGCCGTAGCTGAGCCTCTCGTCAACGGCGGCCGCGTGATCCTGGCCGGCCAGGTCGTCGACCTCGCGGGCGAATGCGTCGAACCATGCGATCAGCAGGTCCCGGTCACGTTTGGCGGCGAGCCGCGCTGATCCTTCTGGCCATCGACCGGGAGGCAGGAGTTCGGCGAGCCGGAACAGGCGCATCCGGCGATGGAGCCGCGCATCGTCGCCGGTGCGCTGCTGCCAGGCCGCCGTGAAGGCGGCCGCGGACTCCTGCTCCGCGTTGACGCCGTGGACGAGCCGCCCGGACGAAGCCTGCTCGGCGGCGAGCTCAGCCGCGGCCTGCCGGCTCATGGCGGTGAGAAAAATCGGGAACCGGGGCGTGTGCAGGAACGCTCCGCCGACCAGGTCCGGGTCGGCGCTCGGACGCCACCAGCCGAGCAACGTCCGGTCATCGCCCGGCGAGGCTCCGGCCGAGGCGGGTGCGGCGGGTGCGGCCTTGACCCTGAGATTTTCGGCCACGGTCAGGATGACGCTGTTCCTGGCGGGTTCCGCGCGGAGGAATTCGCCGGCTTCAGCCAGAAACTCTTCGACCGCCGTCGTGGTAGACCAGACCATGCGCCATGGTTACACGGCATCCCCGGTCTCTCGCACCTGATTTTCCGGCGCCTGGTGCGATCCAGGGGGCCGGGAAGGTAGCACCGACGATGCCTGACGAAGCAGCCTTGATGAGCGCGGCCCGCGAATCCGCGGCGACCGCCGACGCGTTCGGCGCGGACCTGTACCCGGTGCTGGCGCAGGATGGCGCCAACACGGTCTTCTCACCGCTCAGCGTGGCCAGTGCCCTGTGGATGGCCTGGTGCGGGGCTCGCGGCCAGACGGCGGCGGAGCTGGCTCGCGCGCTGCACCTGGACCGATCGGCCGACCCGGCCGGCGACGGGCTGGGCTCAGCGCCCGCTTTGCTGGCGACGCCGACCGCAGCCGGCCTGGTGACGTTCCGGGCCCCGAATACCGCGTGGGTCCAGTCTGGCCTGCCTATGCGGCCCGAGTTCACCGCCCGGCTGAACGACGCAGGAGCCACGCTCGGCGACGCCGACTTCGCCGGTGCGCCTGGTCGGGCGCGGGACGAGATCAACCGCGTAATCGCCGAGCAGACCGCGGGAAAGGTCACCGGGCTGCTGCCACCGGGCAGCGTCGGGCCGCTGACCAGGCTGGTACTCGCGAACGCCGTGTACCTGAAAGCCGCATGGGCTAACCCCTTTCCCTCGACGCAGACCAGCGACGCGCCGTTCTACCCGGACGGCCCCGGCCGGCCGGGCCTGACCACGCGGATGATGCGCGGCACCGCCGCCCGTGCCTACCTGCGCGGCGACGGATACCAGGCCGTCCTGCTGCCCTACGCAGGCGGCAGCGTGGCGATGGCGGTGATCGTGCCCGACGGGCCGCTGGCCGCGCTGCATCCCGCGATCGCCGCCCGCGGCCTGGGCGGTGTGCTCGCCGGGACGGACAGGCACCAGGTCACGCTGGTTATGCCGCGGTTCAAGGTAGAGGCCTCGTTCGGCCTCATCCCGGCCCTGCAAGAGCTGGGTGTGACCGAGGCGTTCGGTGACCGGGCCGACTTCAGCGGCATCACCGAGGCCGGGCCGTTGCGGATAAGCGCCGTCGAGCACAAGGCCTACATCGACGTCGACGAGCAGGGCACGGAAGCGGCGGCGGCCACCGCGGTGGTGATGAAGACGTCGGCCGCGCTGCGACCGTCCTCGCCGGTCACGATGGTCGTCGACCGGCCGTTCCTGTTCGCCATCATCCATGCCGCGACCGGCCTGCCGCTCTTCCTTGGCCAGCTGAGCCGCCCCGCGGCCGGCTGATCGGAGGCCTGGCCGACCAGGCTGGCCGACAGCGCGGCATGCACGGGTCATGAGCGCGGGCGGCCGTTCGGGATCGATTGTTGACAATTTTGTTGAACATTTCTAGGGTCGGTTGGGTGCGGGCGGATGACGATGCGGACCGGGGCGAGCCGGGGCGGGGCGAACCTGGGCGGCGGATGGCGGTGGGACGACTGCGGCGGGCGATTCTCGGTGGCGAGATGGCACCTGGGCAGCGGCTGGTCGAGGAGGAGCTGGCCGGAATGCTCGCCGTGACCAGGGCCAGCCTGCGCGCGGCGCTATTCGAGCTGGCCGCGGAGGGGCTCGTCGAGCGGATACCGAACCGCGGGGCGCGGGTCCGGGTCGTCACGCTGGACGAGGCGGTCGCCATCACCGAGTGCCGGATGGCGCTGGAGGGACTATGTGCGGCCAAGGCGGCCGAGCTGGTCACGGAAGCGGAGGCCGGGCAGCTCAGGCAGCTGGGCACCGAGCTCGAGCGCAGCGTCGCGGACGGCGAGCCGCTGAAGTACTCGGCGCTCAACGGTGACCTGCACCGGCTGGTGCGGGAGATATCGGGCCAGACGGTGGCGGCGTCCCTGCTCGAGCGGCTGAACGGGCAGCTGGTCCGTCACCAGTTCCGGCTATCCCTGCGGCCGGGGCGCCCGCAGGCCTCGCTGCCCGAGCACCTGGAGATCATTGCCGCGATCACGGAACGGCGGCCGGCCGAGGCGGAAGCAGCGGCACGCCGCCATCTGCACAGCGTCATAGCGGCCCTGCTCAAGGAGGAAGTCCGGTGACAACGTCATCCATGCTGGTCATCAGCGCACACGCGGCTGATTTCGTCTGGCGGGCCGGAGGCGCTGTCGCGCTGGCCGCCGCCCGAGGTGAACGAGTGAAGGTGCTCTGCCTGACCTACGGCGAGCGCGGTGAGTCGGCCAGCGCCTGGCGCGCGGGCAAGACGCTGGCGCAGATCAAGGCGCTGCGCCGGGCCGAGGCGGAGAACGCGGCGGACGCGCTCGGCGCACAGATCGAGTTCCTTGACGCCGGTGACTACCCGCTGCGCGATTCCGACGAGCTCACCGACCGCATCGTCGGCGTGTACCGCGAGGTCAACCCGTCGGTCGTGCTGACCCATCCGCTCGCCGATCCGTACAACGGCGATCATCCGGCGGCCGCGCAGATGGCGCTGCGGGCGCGGGTGCTGGCCCAGGCGATCGGCTACCCGGCGGCCGGGGAGCCGATCGGCGCGCCACCGGTGTTCCTGTTCGAGCCGCACCAGCCGGAGATGTGCGGCTTCAAGCCGGAAGTCCTGCTCAACATCACGCCGGTCTTCGAGGCCAAGCGCAAGGCGATGGAGTGCATGGCCGCGCAGCAGCACCTGTGGGAGTACTACACCGACCTGGCTAAACGACGTGGCACACAGCTCAAGCGGAACGCCGGGCCCAACCTCGGGCTGCCGCAAGCCACCCTGGGCGAGGCCTACATGAGAGTGTTCCCGCAGGTCACGGACAGGCTGAACTGATGCGCAACGTGATCGTGACCGGGGTCGCCCGCGCCGACCTCGCCGTGGTGGACGCCCTCGCCGAACTCGGCGTGGCCACCGTGCACGAGGCGATCGGCCGGACCGGGTACCTGGGGCCTGGGCTGCGCCCGATCCAGGACGGGATGCGGGTCGGCGGGACCGCGGTGACCGCGGTGTGCTGGCCGGGCGACAACCTGATGATCCACGCGGCGGCCGAGCAGTGCCAGGCCGGCGACCTGCTGGTGGTGACGACGGCGTCGCCGTCCACCGACGGGATGTTCGGCGAGTTGCTGGCGACCTCGCTGGCCGTGCGCGGGGTCAGGGGGCTGGTCATCGAGGCGGGCGTACGGGACGTGGCCGAGCTGCGGGCGATGGGCTTCGGTGTCTGGTCCGCGGCGGTCAGCGCCCAGGGCACGGTCAAGGAGACGCCGGGCGCGGTCAACGTGCCGATATCGGTCGGCGGGCAGGTCATCCGGCCCGGCGACGCGATCATCGCCGATGACGACGGCGTCGTATGCGTGCCGCGCGGCGACGTCAGCCAGGCGCTGGCCGCCGCGCAGGCCCGGGTGGGCCGGGAGGCGCAGACCCGCCAGGCCCTGGCCGACGGCCAGCTTGGCCTGGACCTGTACGGGCTGCGGGACAAGCTCGCCGCGCGCGGCGTCCGGTACGTACCGGAGGGAACCGCTGATGGGCTCGGCTGACGGGGTTCGGTGCATGCTGATGCGGGGCGGGACGTCGAAGGGGGCGTACTTCCTGGCCGGGGACCTGCCGGCCGATCCGGCCGAACGAGATGACCTGCTGCTGCGCATCATGGGCAGTCCTGACACCCGGCAGATCGACGGTGTCGGCGGGGCGCATCCGCTGACCTCCAAGGTGGCCGTGATCAGTCGCTGCGATCGGGCGGACGCCGACGTCGACTACCTTTTCCTGCAGGTCGGCGTCGATGCGGCCACCGTGGAGGACCGGCAGAACTGCGGCAACCTGCTGGCCGGCGTGGGCCCGTTCGCGGTCGAGCGCGGCCTGGTGGCCAGGGCACCGGTCCGGATCCACATGGTCAACTCCGGCAGCGTGGCCACCGCCGCCTTTCCCGGTGCAGACGGCACCGTCGACTACGACGGCCAGACCGCGATCGCCGGCGTGCCAGGGACGGCGGCGGCGGTCGTGCTGAGCTTCACCGGTACCGAAGGGTCGGCCACGGGTGCCTTGCTGCCGACAGGAAACGTCCGCGACGTCATCGACGGCATCACCGTGACCTGCGTGGACAACGGGATGCCTGTGGTCGTCGTGGCCGCCGCGGATCTGGGCCGTACCGGCTACGAGGCGGTCGCCGAGCTCGAGGCCGATGCTGAGCTTGGCGTCAAGGTTCAGGCGCTGCGGCTGGCCGCGGGCGAGCTGATGGGCCTGGGCGACGTGTCCGGCACCTCGGTGCCGAAGGTCACGCTGGTGGCCGCCCCGGCGGCCGGCGGCATGATCTGCACCAGGACGTTCATCCCGGTGCGGGTGCACCAGTCGGTCGGGGTTCTCGGCGCCGTCAGCGTGGCGACCGCGCTGCTGCTCGACGGGGCCGCCGGGACCGGGCTGGCCGTGGCCAAGCCGGGGCAGACGCGCTTCGGCATCGAGCATCCCACCGGGCACCTCGAGGTCGAGGTCGAGATCGACACCATCCGCACACCGCCCGCGGTGATCCGCGCCGCGGTAGTGCGGACCGCGCGCAAGCTGTTCGACGGCACCGTCTTCCCCCGGAGGTACACGTGAGGCAGGATCCCGCGGCCACCCGGCCGCCGTCGCACGACGTCGCGCACCTGGGGCACATCGAGCTGCTGACGCCGGAGCCCGAGGCGAGCCTGCGGTTCTTCGTCGACGTGCTCGGGCTGACCGAGAACGGCCGCGAGGGCAACTCGGTCTACCTGCGCACCTGGGACGACTACGAGCAGCACACGGTCAAGCTCACCGCGCATGACACCTCGGGCATCCGCCGGGTGGGGTTGCGCGCGTCGAGCCAGCAGGCACTCGAGGCGCGCGTCCGCGCGATCGAGGCGACCGGGCTTGGCGTCAGCTGGAAGGACGGCGACCCGGGTATCGGGCCCACCTACCTGTTCCGTGATCCGGACGGGCACGAGCTCGAGCTGTACTGGGAGACCGAATGGTACTCACCGGCCGGCCAGCTAAAACCTGCCCTGAAGAACCAGGCTCAGGCCTACCCTGGCCGCGGCGTCAGCGTGCGGCGGCTTGATCACGTGAACTACCTGGCCGCCGACGTCTCGCCCAGCGGCGAGTTCGTCCGCGACGTGCTCGGCGGCCGGGTGACCGAGCAGATCATGCTCGACGACGGCACCATCTCCGGGCAGTGGCTGCACTTCACCAACAAGGGCTACGACCTGGTGTACACGCGGGACGGGACCGGCCGCACCGGGCGGCTGCACCACGTCGCGTTCGCGCCCGACACCCGCGAGGACATCCTGCGCGCGGCCGACATCTGCCTGGACCGCGGGGTGTTCATCGAGACCGGGCCGCACAAGCACGCGATCCAGCAGACGTTCTTCCTGTACGTCTACGAGCCAGGCGGCAACCGGATCGAGCTGTGCAATCCGGCCGCGCGGCTGGTGCTGGCCCCGGACTGGCGCACGATCACCTGGACCGAGGCCGAGCGCGCCAAGGGCCAGGCCTGGGGGCTGAAAACCATCGAGTCATTCCACACCCACGGCACTCCGCCCGTGCCGTAGGGCACAACAGCGACCTCAGTGGGATAGTTGCAGGTCAGGATGAGTCGGGGTGGTGATAACCGAGAACACCGCGCCCTGGTTGTCGGCCACCACGGCAATCCGGCCGTACGGACTGTCGCGGACGGGGTGCACGATGCTGCCGCCGAGCTCGCCCACCCTGGCCACCGCGGCATCGGTGTCATCGACGGCGAAGTAGGCCGACCAGACCGCAGGCGCTCCCTCCGGTGTCCCGTCCGTATGCTGGCCGATGCCGCCGACCTCGCGCCCGTCGATCATGAGCATCGCGTACCTGAAGGCGCCGTCGCTCACGTCCTGGTAGTCGTAGCCGAAAACGGCACGGTAAAAGGCCTTGCTCGCGTCGTAGTCCCGGCTCAGATGCTCGTTCCAGGTCAGCGAGCCCGTCTCGTTGGCCAGGCCGATCCCGGTCGTCGTCCCGCCTTGCCACAGGCCGAAGGCGGCTCCGGCCGTATCGACGGCCACGGCCATCCGGCCGGAATCGGCGACATCGGCCGGCTCGACCAGCAGCCGGCCGCCCGCCGCCCTGATCGCGGCGGCGGCCGCGTCCGCGTCGTCGGCGGCCAGGTACGTGGTCCAGGCCGACCGCGTGCCGGGCGGACCGTAGCTGGGGCTGAGGCCCGCGACCACCCGCCCGTTCTTATGGCAGACCGAATAGCCGCCGGCCTGCGGGCCACCCGGTTCGATGTCCCAGCCGAACAAGGTCTGGTAGAAGGCGATCGCCTGCGGCACATCGCCGACGGTGACGTCGACCCAGCACGGTGTCCCGGCCAGCCACAGCGTGTCACGCATGACCATTCGCGCACCTCCCAGCCGCCGTCTCGTTGCGGATGACGGTAACACAGGGCAACTCGGGCAGGCCCCCTACACTGGGCATTCATGTACGCCAAGACCAGGCCGACGGCGGGCAGCCTGACGCAGAAACAGAAGCGGGTCTTCGCCGTCATCGGCGCCGTGGTCATCGTGCTGCTCGGCGGCCTGGGCGTGTGGGGGGCGCTGGCCCACGACACCTACGGCACGTCGGCCAACGGCTGCGTGAACGTCATCCTGCCCAGCTCCACCGGCGGGTCCACCTTGCACTACTGCGGATCACAGGCGAAGGCGTTCTGCCGGAGCGCCTTCACAGGCACCGACCAGGTCTCGCTGCGCGCCCGGCCGCAGTGCGTCCTGGCTGGGCTCAAACCCTGAGGCCGTTCGCGTGATCACGAAGGCCCGATCATGAAAAGGCCCGGGGTGCAGGGCAGACTGCGGGTATGACGATCTTTACGGAGCACAAGGGCGTGAACCCCGTCGTCGCGCAGGTCGTGCGTTCCGGCTTGGCCGAGTCGTGGCATCGCGGGGCGGTGGCCGGGCTCGGCGCCGAGGGCACCCAGGTGATCAGCATCGGCCAGACGGATCTGCCGTTCTTCCCCCGGTCGGCGAACAAGCCCCTGCAAGCGGCGGCGATGCTTCGCTGCGGGCTTGAGCTGGACGGCGAGCTGCTGGCGCTGGCGGCGGCGAGCCATTCCGGTGAGGACTTCCATGTCGACGGCGTGCGCAAGATCCTGTCCGCGGCCGGGCTGAGCGCGGGTGACCTGCGTTGCCCCGCGGGCTGGCCCCTCGATACCGGGACCGCGCGTGGCATGATCGCCCGCGGCGAGCACGAGTCCAGGATCCGGATGAACTGTTCGGGCAAGCACGCGGCGATGCTGCTGACCTGCGTGCTGAACGGCTGGCCGGCGGCCGGGTACCTGGCGCCCGATCACCCGCTGCAGGTCGCGATCAGGAACACCGTCGAGGAACTGGCCGGACAGCAGATCAGCGCGGCCGGCGTCGACGGTTGCGGCGCGCCGCTGTTCGCGCTGACGCTGGACGGGCTGGCCCGCGCGTACCAGACGCTGGTGCTGTCGGCGGCCGGGACGCCCGAACGCCGGGTGGCCGACGCCATGCGCGGCTACCCGGAGTGGACAAGCGGGACGGACCGGGACGAGCGCAAGCTGATGGACGCGGTGCCTGGCCTGCTGGTCAAGGGCGGCGCCGAGGGGGTCACCGCGTTCGCGTTCGCGGACGGCAGGTCCGGCGCCGTCAAGATCGACGACGGGATGGCGCGCGGCTGGACGCCGGTCACGGTGGCGGCGCTGCGCCTGCTCGGTGCCGTCGTGCCCGATGAGCTCGCCACCGTTCCCGTCATGGGCGGCGAGGCCGAGGCGGGTACCGTCCGCGCCGTTATCTAGCGCCTGCCCGGGCGGCCCGCTAACGTGCCCGGGGAAAGTGTCACCGGCGCACCGTAGGATTGCGCGGTGAGCAAGAACACACGGTCGCGTCGCAGCGCACCCATCCGCAAGGCCGCCGCGAAGAGGGCTCTGGTCGCCAAGGCCATGACCCCGGCCGGGAAGGAACTGGCGGCCAAGGCGGCCATCAGCGCCGGGCGGGCGGGCTCGGGAACGGCGAGCGCGCCTGAGCGCACCGAAGCCGACGAGTTCGTCCAGCGGATTCTGTCCAGCCTGTGGAAGGGGATCGAGTCCGGCAGTCCGCTGCAGGCCGAGATCGAGACCTCCACCTGCATGGGCATACCGTACGTGCTCGGCCAGCGGGATCCGGCCGAGATCGAGTCCTTCATCTCTACCGTCCTGGTCAACGGGGCGGTCCGCCGGGAGACACCCGACGGCGCCGCGCTGCTCCGCGTGCTGATGGCGCTTGGCGCCAAGGGCGTCAAGAAGTCGGCCAGCCAGGCGCTGGCCGGGCTGACCGACATCGGCATCTACCCGCCGGAGTGGGTGACCGAGATCGGCAAGGTGACGCCAGGCCGGGCCTGGCGGCGGTACGACGTGTTCGGTGATGACGAGGCGATCGCGGCGACGTTCAGTTACGGGGACTCCGAGCACGGCGTCGTGGTGCAGGTCGACCTGACCGGTATCCCCGTCGCCACCGCGGTCGGCCTGGCCACCAACGCCGAGAACCTGATCGAGGCCATGAGCCGCCACGAGGATGACTTCGATCGTTCGGAGCAGATTCCCCTGGCTGAAGCGCGCCGTCGTACCGAAGGGCCGCTGACCCGGGCCGAGCAGGACCCGGACCCGGGTCTGTCCACCGAGACCGTCGCCTACCTGCCGCTGACCCGGACCCGGATCCGCCGCCTGCCCGCCGCGGACGGTTCGGGGGTCCCGGCCGCCCCGGAGTTCACCGCGGCCGACCGCGCGGCCGCGGTCGAGGACTTCATCAAGAGCCCGCTGGCGGCGGACGCCGTCGCGGCCGACGAGGAATCCACGCGATTCTGGGCTGAGGTGCTGACCGGCTACAGCAGCCGCATTCCCGGCGAGCCGCCGGGCCAGGTCGGGCCGCGCAAGCTTGCGCACATCCTTCTTGGCCACGTGCCCAACACCTTCGTCCTGTCCGCCGCGCAGCGCCAGCACCTCGAGCCCGCGGTGACCGCGTGGACCCGCTGGTCCGCTGCGTACCGGGGCCTGGGTGAGGCCGAGACGGCACGCCTGACCGAGCACCTCCCCGACATGTTCAGCCGGTTCGACGAGGCCTACGACCAGCCGGACGCGGTCGCGATCCGCGGGTACGCATCCGACCTGGCCAGCAGCGACGCCGACGTGTCGTGGCTGGCGCGCAACGTCGGGCGCCGCATGTTCGCGCTGCCGATGCCCGGTCCCCAAGATGGCTCCGGCCAGCGAAACGTCGGCGACCCGGCTGACCGCCGGGCCCTGATCGAGGCGGAGTTCGGCGGGTGCACTCCGCCGGCCGGACTGACCAGCGAGCAGTTCGTGGACGCGGCGTACGGCGTCATCTCCGAACTCTGGCGCGAGGACTCTGCCGAGACCTTCCAGGCCGCGAACCGGCTGTTCGCCGAGGGCGTCTCGCGACACGACGTCATTCACCGGCTGGCCGGCCCCGTCGGCCCCGCCGGCCCAGCCGGCCCGACGAGGGGTCCATCGATCATCCGATGAGTTTCCCGCTGTCGTGCCGTCTTACCTGTTGTGCGGCGCGTCCCTCGGGCCGCCGGATAGTGACACACGAAGAAAGGCCCGGGCGATGAGCTACGCGGACGTGAACGGCGTCAATCTGTACTACGAGGAGCACGGCTCGGGGCAGCCGCTGATCCTGCTGCACGGCGGTCTCGGCATGGGCGAGATGTATGCTCCGATCCTCCCGCTCCTGGCCAAGGACCGCCGGGTCATCACGGTCGACCTGCAGGCTCATGGTCACACCGCGGATGTGGACCGGCGGCTGCGCTTCCAGACCCTGGCCGATGACATCGCCGGCCTCATCTCGCATCTTGGCCTGGCTCAGGCCGACGTGATGGGCTACTCGTTCGGCGGCGCGACCGCGCTGCGCACCGCGATCCAGCATCCGCGGCTGGTGCGACGGCTGGTCCTGGTCTCCCAGCCGTGCCAGCGCGACGGCTGGTATCCGGAGAGCCTGGCCGGGATGGACCAGATGGGCTCTCAGCTGGCCGAGCCGCTGAAACAGTCCCCCATGTACCAGATCTACTCCCAGATCGCTCCCCGGGTGCAGGACTGGCCCGTGCTGCTCGACAAGACCGGCGACCTGCTCCGGCAGGACTATGACTGGTCCGCGGACGTCGCGAAGATCACCGCCGCGGTCCTGCTGGTCTACGCCGATGCCGACGCGATACGCCCCGAGCACATCGTCCGCTTCTACCAGCTGCTCGGCGGCGGCCTGCGCGACGCGACCTGGGACGGCTCGGCCCGGTCCGTGGCCAGGCTCGCCATCGTGCCCGGACATACGCATTACGACATCTTCTCCTCGCCCGACCTGGTGGCGTCCGCGGTCATTCCCTTCCTGGACGCGCCATCGCTCGAGCCGCCGCCCCCGTTCACTGCGTGAGGCGCCGGGAGGCGTTCCCGCCGGACGCCGGGGCGGGTGTTCAGTTCGTGCCGGGGACCGCCCGGGCCAGCGCGTGCGGTGCGGGCCCGAGCTGGGCGAACAGGGCCGTCAGCTGGGTCGCCGCGTGCTGCCTGGCCTGCTGCGCCTGTGCCATCGCCTGCTCGTGAAACTGCCGGTAGGCCAGGGCCCAGTGTTGCGCGCTGGCGGCGATGGCATTGGCCGCAGGCGAGGCCAGCACCGGTGGCGGCTGCCCGTCCGTGCCGATCGTGACGCCATACCTGGACGCGACGTACGCCTCATCGGCCAGCGCGCTCTGGATCCTGGCCAGATCGCCGGCGAGGACGTCGAGGATGCCGGCGGTCTGGCCGATGACCGCCGCCAGCGTGGCCGCGGTGACCGGATCGGAATGCCGGGCGGCGCTCATCTCGGCCGCGAAGCCGGAAAGCGCGCTCGCGAGCGCGTGCAGACCGCCGATGTCCCTCCCCACCCAGTCTTCGGCGGCCATCAGGTGCTGCCCCTGCTCGTCCGGCATCCCGGTCATGACGTCCCACGGCGCCCTGGGGCAGTGCGGATACCGCCCTCTATCCAGGACTACGGAGGTAAGACGGCTCCGGTTCGAAGCCGGGCCTCAGCCGCTCAAGACGGCCCGTAGCCGGGCCAGAGCCGTGGTGTAGGCATGCTCAGGCGGACGGGCATAGCCGATGACCAGGCCCGCCCGTTCGCCCCCCGAGCCTGGGCCGGCCCAGTACCGTTCCAGGCCGTCGAGGGCCAGGCCCCGCTCGCTGGCCCGGGCGATCATGTCGTGCTCAAGATCCGTTCGGGGAAGATCGAGCACGGCATGCAGGCCCGCGGCGATCCCGCTGACGGGCGATCCCGGGCCGGGCGATCCCGGGCCGGGCGATCCCGGGCCGGGCGATCTTCCGCCGGGCAGTACGGCGACGAGGCGGTCCCGGCGACGGCGGTAGGCCAGCCGGGCCCGGCGGATCTGCCGGTCGTAGTCACCGGAGGTGATGAACTCGGCCAAGGTGAGCTGGTCAAGCCCGGACGGCCCGGCGGTGAGCTCGGCCGTCACCGCGTCGAGCAGGCGCGGCGGGACCACCAGCCAGCCGAGCCGCAGGCTCGGGGCCAGGCTCTTGCTGGCCGTGCCCGCGTAGATGACGTGATCGGGCGCGAGCGCCTGCAGCGCGCCGACCGGCTGCCGGTCGTAGCGGAACTCGCCGTCGTAGTCGTCCTCGATCACGACGCCGCCCCACCCGGCCACTTCCCGGCGGCGGCGCGGATGAAGCGTCACGCCCAGCGGGAACTGGTGCGCCGGGGTCAGCAGCATGGCGTCGGCTCCGCTGGCCTCGCCGATGACGGCGCCCATCGAGTCGACGGTCACCGGCCGCAGGCGCAGGCCCTGCCCGGTGGCGATGTCGCGGTGCTCGGAGTGACCGTAGGCCTCCACAGCCAGGGTGGCCGGGCCGGCCGAACGCAGCGCGCGGCAGACCACGGCCAGGCCGTGGCTGAAGCCCGCGCAGATCACGATGCGCCCGGGATCGGCGATGACGCCCCGCGCCCGCGCCAGGTATCCCGCCAGCGCCGCCCGCAGCTGCGGGAGCCCGCGCGGGTCGGGGTAGCCGAGGACGTGATCGGGTGCGGCCGCCAGTACCTTGCGGGCCGTCGCGAGCCAGCCGCCGCGGGGGAAGGCGGACAGGTCAGGTACGCCAGGACGCAGGTCATAGCGGAACGCGACCGCCTCCGGGCGCCCTCCGGCGGCGGCGCCGAAGTCCGGGGCCGGACGCGGCGCGACGAAAGTTCCCGAGCCGCTGGCCGCGGTCAGCCAGCCCTCCGCGACCAGCTGGCTGTAGACCTCGGCCACCGTGTTGCGGGCCAGACCCAGGTCCGCGGCCAGGGCCCGGGAAGACGGCAGCCGCAGGCCGGGGGGCAGCCGGCCGGCCCTGACCGCGTCGCGCAACGCGGTCTCCAGGCCAGCTCGCACCCTGGTGCCGGAAAGGTCCAGGTGGAGGTCGAGGCCGGCCGGCTTGGCCCATGTTTCTGGCATGGAAATGGACCTTACCTTGGGCCGCTTACCGGCCTAGCGTGGTGGTCATGACGATCACTCACGACACAGCACAGATCCCGGCCCGGCTCGACTTCGACGGCCTCGCACCCGGTTTCGCCCGCGCGATGTCACGTCTGGACCAGGCCGCGACCAAGGAACTCGACGCCGCCGAGATCGACCCGAGGCTGCGCGAGCTGATCCGGATCCGCGCCTCCCAGCTCAACGGCTGCGCCTACTGCATCGACATGCACACCAAGGACGCGCGTGCGATCGGCGAGACGGAGCAGCGGCTGTACGGGCTGGCCGCCTGGGCGGAAACCCCGTACTTCACCGCCCGCGAGCGCGCCGCGCTGGCCTTCACCGAGACGGTGACACGGCTGACCGATACGCACGTACCCGATCAGGCCTACGCCGATGTGGCCGCCGAATTCAGCCCGCCTCAGATCGCCGCGCTGGTCAGCCTTATCGTCACCATAAACGCCTGGAACGCGATCGGCGTCAGCACCCGGGCCTGGGCCCCCGGCTCCTACCAACCCTGAGCAGGCCTAGCGGTCCGTGGGGCACGTAGCCCGGATCGTTCCGGAAAAAGGGCTTTAGCCTGCCTGGCCGCGGAGCTGAGCCTTGATCTCGGTCTTGAGGACCTTGCCGACCTTGGAACGGGGCAGGTCAGGCCAGATCTCGACCTGTTTGGGGGCCTTGACGCTGCCGAGCCGCTCCTTGACGAAGGACCGCAGGTCGTCCTGCGCCACGGCCTGGCCCGCGCGGAGCTGGACGACCGCGGTGACCCGCTCACCCCACTTGGCGTCGGGCAATCCGATCACCGCGCAGTCCTGCACGGCGGGATGGGCCAGCAGCACCTGCTCGACCTCGGCGGAGTAGACGTTGAAACCGCCGGTGATGATCATGTCCTTGGCCCGGTCGACGATGAACAGGTAATTGTCGTCGTCGAGGTAGCCGATATCGCCGGTGTGGTGCCAGCCGTACCTGGCGGCTTCGGCGGAGGCCTGCGGGTTCTTGTAGTAGCCCGCCATCACCAGCGGGCCGCGGGCGACGATCTCGCCGCGCTGGCCCGGGCCGAGCAGGCGGCCTTCGTCGTCCATGATCGCGACCAGGGTGAGCGGGGTCGGGCGCCCGGCCGAGGCCAGGCGCTCGCGGGCCAGCGATCCGTCTGCGTGGAAATGGTCCGCCGGGGCCAGGGTCGAGATCATCATCGGGGCTTCTGACTGGCCGAACAGCTGGCCCATCACCGGCCCGATCTTCCCCAGCGCCTCCTCCAGGCGGCTCGCGGACATCGGGGCCGCGCCGTACCACAGGCATTGCAGCGAGGACAGGTCCGCGTCGGCCAGCCCGTGCTGGTCGAGCAGCATGTAGATCAGGGTCGGCGGCAGGAACGTGTGCGTGATCCGGTACGAGCTGACCAGGGTGAGGAACTCGTCCAGGTCCGGCCGGCCCATGATGACGATCTGGCCGCCGAGGGTCATGACCGGGAAGCACAGCACCCCGGCCGCATGGGTCAGCGGCGCGAGGGCTAGGTACCTGGGGCGCGGCGAGAACGGGTAGCTCATCAGCGTCAGCGCAGCCATCGCCTCGATGTTGTGCCCGGTCAGCATCACGCCCTTCGGCCGGCCCGTGGTCCCCCCGGTGCCCACGAGCATGGCGATGTCGTCAACGGGGTCTGCCTGCCACCGGTCGGGGCTCAGGCCGGCCAGCCACTGATCGAACGTGGCGACCCCAGCGAGTTCCCCGTCCAGGCAGACCAGCGTGGTCAGCGCGGGCAGTTCCGGCATGATCTTGGCGACCAGCGGGGCGAAGGCCGCCTGGAAGATCAGGCAGGTGCAGTCGAAGAAGTCGAGCAGGTCGCGGTTTTCCGCCGCTTCGTTGCGCGGGTTGACCGGGCACCACACCGCGCCCGCCCGGGAGATGCCGAACACGCAGCTGAAGGCGACCGGGTCGTTCGCGGACAAGATAGCGACCTTGTCGCCGGGCCGGACCCCGGACCGGTCGAGCGCCCGGGCGATCCGCCAGGACAGCTGCTGGATGTCGCCGTAGCTCAGCGTGCGCCCGGCCATGCTCAGGCAGGGTGCCTCCGGGCCCAGGGAGGCGCCTTTGTCGAGGTAGTCGATCAGGCGCACGCTTTCGCCCTCCGCTTGTCGTCAGTGCTGAACGGTCAGGGTCGGCTCCATCACCAGCCCGAAGCTGCGCAGCACGCCGAGCAGCTCGCGATGGCCGAAGGCCTGGCAGCCCGACGCGAAGCCGACGCGCTTGGGCGGCTGCTGCAGCAGCGAGTACGCCCCGTACGCCTGCATCAGGCCGGTCTGCTTGTAGTTGGAGTTGCCGTGGATCACGCAGTGGGCGCGGCCGAGCGGACCTGAGGCATGCACCGAGTCCAGTGAGGTGTTGATCCTGGTCGCTTCGCGCGGCGGCATCTGGTTCATCACGCCCGCGGCCTGCTCGGTGAGCACCCGCAGCTTCTCGTCCTCGGGCAGCCCCTCGATCTGCTCGAGCACCGCCTTCACGATCTGCGGGACGCCCAGCATCAGCGGGCGGTTGAACACGCCGCCGAGCACCTTGACGTTGGCCACCCGCGGATCGCGCTTGAACCACACCGGATGCGAGGTGCCCCCCCACGGCAGCGCCAGGCCGGTCTCGTGCTGGCCGGGAATCGACACGTCGTACAGGCCGCCGTCGGCGGGCCACTCGACGTAGGCATTCTGCTCCAGGTAGTACGCCTTGGACAGGGCCGCGTTGACCAGGATCGTCCGGGTGGACGCGACCGTCGGCATGCCCTTCCAGAACACCAGGATGTCGAGCGTGTCCACCCCCGGCTTTTCCAGGCACAGCTGGGCGGCGATCTCGCCGGTGGTGTACATCTGCGCGATGCCGGGCGCGAGCAGCAGGCCTTTTTCCGCCATCCGCTTGCCGTAGTCCTCGTCGCAGCGGATCAGCCAGTCCTGCTCCCCGGTGGTGTCCAGGTAGTGGGTGCCTGTCGCGATGCAGGCCTCGACCACCTCGCCGCCGTACTGGGCGAACGGCCCGACCGTGTTGCAGACGACGCTGGCCCCGGTGAAGAGCTCAGTCAGCGGCCCCACCTCGTGCGCGACCTCGACGATCTCGTGGTCGACCGTGTCGATGCCAGGCACCTTGTCCAGGGCCTCGGCGATGCGCGCCTTGTCACGCCCGGCCGCGACGAACGGCACGTTGAACTCGCGCAGGTACTCGCAGATCAGGCGGCCGGTGTAGCCCGACGCGCCGTAGACGATGACGGGCTTGTCTGTGCTCACGTGTGTCGTCCCTTTCCTACATGCCCATGCCGCCGTCGACCGGGAGGCCGGCGCCGGTGATGAAGCGGGCCCCGTCGGAGGCCAGGAAGACCACTGCGTCCGCCATATCCTCGACCTCGGCGAGGCGGCCGGCCGGGGTGAGCCCGATGACGGCGCCGACGGCCTCGGGCACGCTCGGGAACAGGCCGAGCGTCACCACGTCCTGGGCGAGCTGGTTACCCATCTCGGTCGGGCACAGGCCCGGGTAGATGCAGTTCACCCGGACGCCATAGCCGAGCTTGCCTGACTCCATGGCCGCCACCCGGGTGAGCCGGTCGATACCGGACTTGGTCGCGGAGTAGACCGCGATCCCGGGGAACGCGATCGTGGCGGCGACCGACGCGATGTTGACCACGGCACCGCCGCGGCCGGCCGGGCCGCCGGGCCGCATGGCGCGGAAAGCATGCTTGATGCCGAGCGCGGTGCCCAGGACGTTGACGTCGAGCATCTTGCGGATATCGTCCGGATTGAGGTCGACCACCAGCTGGGTGACCTCGACGCCGGCGTTGTTGACCACGATGTCCAGGCCGCCGAGCTCGGCGATCGTGCCGGAGACGGCACGCTCCCAGCTCGCGTCGTCGGTCACGTCGAGCGGAAGGAACGCGGCGTCGGCGCCGGTCTTCTTGATCGCGTCGGCGGTCGCCTCGCCGAGGTCCTCGCGGATGTCGCCGATGACGACGGCGGCTCCGGCCCGGGCCAGCGCCTCGGCCATGCCCGCGCCGAGCCCGCGCGCCCCGCCCGTGACGAGCGCCTTGCGGCCGGTCAAGTCGTACACACTCATGGGGCATCTCCTCCTTGAGACCGCGCTGGTCACCGCGACGTAGGTCACAGCGTAACGAAATCTGGACAGTCGTCAAGACTTTCTTTGACGACCGTCCAGATCAGCCCGGGCAAGCCGGGCCCACCGCGATATACTGGCCGCCAGGCCCGTGCTGTGCGGGCCTGGCGAGCCGACGGGAAGCTCTTTTCGTGAGCCACGTGGACCAGGTCGCTGACGTACCGCGCGTGGCCAGGGAAACCGAGACCAAGCGTGAGCGGATCTCGCGCCGGCAGGTCGACAAATTTTCCGAACGGCGGGCCCAGCTCGCCGCCGCCGCGCTGCAGACGCTCGCCGAGCTCGGTTACGCCCGCACGAGCTTGCGCGAGATCGCGCAGAACACCCAGTTCTCGCACGGCGTGCTGCACTACTACTTCAGCGACAAGGAAGACCTGATCACGCACTGCGTGCGCCAGTACGAGGCCGCGTGCGTGACCCGCTACGACGAGATCGTCGCCAGCGCCGGCTCGGCGCAGGAGCTCAAGGATGAGTTCAGCGCCGCGATGGCGCAGACCCTGCGAACCGACGCGCCGATGCACAGGCTCTGGTACGACCTGCGGAACCAGAGCCTGTTCTCCGAATCGTTCCGCGCCGACGTGCTGGAGATCGACCAGCGGCGCGAGGAAATGATCTGGCGTGTCGTCAGCCGGTACGCCGAATTCGCCGGGATCACCGTGCCCCTGCCGCCCGGAGCCATGTACGCGGTCCTCGACGGGCTGTTCCAGCGGGCCCTGCTTCACCTGCTGGCCGGGCAGGAAGAAGCGGCGGCCGGCCTGGCCGCCAACGTGGTCCGCGTGCTGGACACCCTGGGTGTCCGCGACTAATGCTCCATCAAACAAGCGTTCGCCCGGTTCCCCAAGCGCGATGAAGGACGGCACCCGGCGACGGCTGGCCGTCCCGCGAACCTGCCCACGCTCCCGTAAGCCCCGTGAACCCCGCCCGCCCCAACGTGCACGCCCGTGCTGGCCCGCTCCCGCCCGCGAACCACCGCGATGGTCCATCGTGGTGGTCCCAGCAACATCTATGGTCCATCGTCGTGGTCAGCATCGGGGCTTATCACCGCGGCAGCTAGTAGCGGGCCAACGTTACCTGCCACGGCACCAGCTGATTACGGGATTCCGGTGACCGACCAGCAGGTCTGCGACGTCGCGCTGTTAACCAGGGCCCGGCCGACGGCGTTGACCACACCTTGCTGCGTCATCAGCTTGGCCCGTTCCAGCGAATCGGACAGATGTATCTCGGCGAAAGAGAACTTGCCGGCCTGAGCCTGAATATTCCAGCCTCCGTCGCTCCACGTACTATGCACATCTACTCGTACGTTATCGCATTTGGCGATAGTTCCCTGGCCGCGCCATAGATCCTGAAAATGGATCTCCGCGCAGGCTTCCTCCAGGCAGGTCCGCAACTTCTTGTTCCCAGCCGATAGGCCATTTTTTGAGTTTGTGTCTTGCACCACCGGCGGCACGGCTCGCCTACCCCCGGGTAGCCAGGCCCGCGATACAGCAATTCGATGCGGCCATCGTCATAGTTAGGACAATAGGCATGATTTATTTCCCCCGATTGGCAGGCGCCCCGCAGCCGCCTACGAATGACGCAACTCCTCGTCAACCGTAGCACGCCGACTCGCATGTTCTGCGGTCAGAATTACCCGGTCCTCTGCACCGGAAGACTGTCGTCGTGAAACGTCGGGAAATACACGGTGACTGAGAACGTTCGCCGCGCCTTCCGGTCAGCGCGGGCGGCGGCCGCCGTAGACGACGTAGTCCAGCTGCTTCCAGTAGACGTCGATGCCGTCGAACCCCGCGGCCCGCAGGTACTCAAGCTGCCGGCCGAGCGGGGTGATATAGCGGATGTGGTTGTCCCAGCGCGCCTGTTCCAGCGGCGTGCGATGGTGCCGCCTGGCCGCCGCCTCGGGGTCGCGGGCGTCGTTCACCCGCTCCCAGGTGGCGGCGACGACGGGATCCTCCGCGCTCACCGGGTCGTAGTTGAGGTACCAGCCCCCGGGGGCCAGCCGGCCGAAGATCTCGGCGAACAAGGCCCGTTTGCGTTCGTCGGGCAGGTGGTGGACGCACAAGGAGGTCACCACCGCGTCCAGCGCCGCGGGGATGGCCGCGGGCCACGGGCCGCCGCCCGCCATGTCGAACTCCACGGAACGGTAGCGGCCCGCGAACAATTCCATCTCGCCCTGGCCGGCTTGCATCATCTCGGCGGAGAAATCCGCGAGGATCGCGGTGCTGCCCGGATACTCCGCCAGGATCGCCCGCGAGGCGGCCCCGGTCCCCGCCCCCAGGTCCAGGAACGTGAACGCCTGCCGCGGACCGAACGGCAGCAGCCCGGTCAGGAACTGCCGGTGCGTCGCCCGGGTGCGTTCTTGCCGCCCCGCCTCCGCCGACCAGGCCTGCACCGCCTCGGCCGACCGCCAGATGGCTGCGTTGTTATCGGCGGAGTGCTCCATGGGCGCAAGGTTACCGGGGTGCCGGCGGCAAGCCGATACTGGGAACATGACGGCTGAGGCGGACATCGCGGTCCTGATCGAGCGGTACGCCGGGGAGCTGGCGGCGGCCGGGGCCATCCGGTCGGCGGCGGTGCGGCGGGCGTTCTCCACGGTGCCGCGGCACCGGCTGCTCGAGACGTTCTCCTACCGAGACGAGACGGGCTCCCACACCGTGGAACACGATCCCTGGCACCCACGGCGGGAGGATCTCGAGATCATCTACGCGGATACCGCGCTGGCCACCCGCAGGCTCAACGGGATACCGACGAGCTCGACCTCGGGGTCCGCGCTGGTGGCCCGGATGCTCGAGCTGCTCGAGCTCGGCGACGGCATGACGGTCCTGGAGATCGGCGCAGGGACCGGGTACAACGCGGCCCTGCTGGCCGAGATCGTGGGTGACCAGCAGCGGGTGACCACGGTGGACGTGCAGGCCGACGTGGTCGAGCAGACCAGGCGGCTGCTGAGCCGGACCGGCTACCCGCAGATCCGGGTCCGGCTGGGCGACGGCTTCGACGGGGTGCCCGAGCACGCGCCGTTCGACCGGATCGTGGCCACGGTGGGCTGCGGCGACCTGTCGCCGCGCTGGGCGGAACAGCTCGCGGACGGCGGGACCATGCTGGTCCCGCTCGATCACGCGGGCGAGCATCCGCTGGTGCGCCTGCGCCGGGACCACGGGACGCTGTCCGGCCGGATCGCGGGATGGACCGGGTTCATGCCGGTCCGCGGGCCGCTGCAGATCGAGGACATCTGGCCGCGCGGCTACATCGTGGCCGACCCGGGCGAGGTTGCCCGCGCGGGCGAGCTCGGCCCGCGCTTCGCTCCGGCCGGATCACCCGGTCTGCCCGGCGAGGAGACCGGCTTCTTGTTCTTCCTCAGCCTGAACGACCGCCGGGCCTTCGATGGGCCGAACGGACCTGGGCTGAACGCCATGTCCGACGGCTGGGCCGACGCGGGGACGGACGGGATCCGGTGGTGGAAGGACGGCGCGCTGGCCCGCGAGCTCGACCGGTATTACCAGGACTGGGACGATCTGGGGCGCCCGGGCGCCGGCGATTACCAGGTGTCGTTCGTGCCCGTCGGCCAGGAGTGCGATCGGCCAGCCGGCGGGTGGATGATCGAACGGCGGTTTTACCGCGAGCTGGTGACCCTGGATCCCGGACGCGTTGAACTTAGGATGGCGGTATGACCGAGCAGGGCGAGGCAATTCGCACGGCCATCCTGACCGTGGACGACGACCCGGGGGTGTCCCGGGCGGTGGCACGTGACCTGCGGCGGCGCTACGGCGAACGGCACCGGATCGTGCGGGCCGAGTCGGGGGCGGCGGCGCTGGACGCGCTACGGCAGCTGAAGCTGCGCGGCGACCTGGTCGCCGTTATCCTGGCCGACTACCGGATGCCCGAGATGAACGGGATCGAGTTCCTCGAGCAGGCGATGGACGTCTACCCGGGCGCCCGGCGGGTGCTGCTCACCGCCTACGCCGACACCGAGGCGGCGATCGACGCGATCAACGTGGTCGACCTCGACCACTACCTGCTCAAGCCGTGGGACCCGCCGGAGGAGAAGCTCTACCCGGTGGTCGACGCGCTGCTCGACTCGTGGCTGTCGTCGGACCACCGGCCGGTGCCCGAGACCAAGGTGATCGGGCACCGCTGGTCGGCGCGTTCGTCGGAGGTGCGCGAATTCCTGGCCCGCAACCAGGTGCCGTACCGGTGGTACGCCTCGGACGAGCCGGAGGGACAGCGGCTGCTCGAGGCCGCCCGGTCGGACGGGCTTTCCCTGCCGGTGGTGATCACGCCCGGCGGCGATCCGCTGGTCGAGCCGACCGACGCCGAGCTGGCGGCGCGGGTCGGGCTCGCCACCACGCCGTCGGCGGACTTCTACGACCTCATCGTCATCGGCGGCGGCCCGGCCGGGCTTGGCGCCGCGGTGTACGGCGCCTCCGAGGGGCTGCGCACCGTGCTGGTGGAGCGGACCGCGACCGGCGGCCAGGCGGGACAGAGCTCGCGGATCGAGAACTACCTGGGCTTCCCGGACGGGGTGTCGGGGGCACAGCTGACCGACCGGGCCAGGCGCCAGGCCACCAAGTTCGGCGCCGAGGTGCTGACCACGCGGGACGTGATCGGCCTGGACGTGCGCGGCTCGGCGCGCCGGGTCAGGTTCGCGGACGGGACCTCGATCGACGCGCACACGATCATCCTGGCCACCGGGGTCTCCTACCGGCAGCTGGACGCGCCCGGGCTGAGCTCGCTGACCGGCCGCGGGGTGTACTACGGATCGGCGCTGACCGAGGCGTCCGCCTGCCTGGGGCAGGACATCTTCATCGTCGGCGGCGCCAACTCCGCCGGGCAGGCGGCGGTGTACCTGGCCCGGCACGCCAAGTCGGTGACGATCCTGGTCCGCGGGTCGTCGCTGGAACGGTCCATGTCGTACTACCTGATCAAGCAGATCTCGGACGTCGCGAACATCTCGGTGCGAACCTGTACCGAGGTGGTGGCGGCCCGCGGTGATGATCACCTGGAGGGGCTGACGCTGCGCAGCACCGCGGACGCCTCCACGGAACAAGTCGACGCGCAGCTGCTGTTCCTGTTTATCGGGGCAGCGCCGTTGACGGACTGGCTGGACGGAGTGGTGGTGCGGGACGACCGGGGGTTCGTGATCGCGGGCCCCGACCTGTCGGTGGGCGGCGAGCGGCCGCGCGGCTGGGAGCTCGACCGGATGCCCTACCACCTGGAGACCAGCGTGCCCGGGGTGTTCGTGGCCGGGGACGCGCGGGCCGAATCGGCCAAGCGCGTCGCCTCGGCGGTCGGGGAAGGGGCGCTGGCCGTCATGCTCGTGCATCGCTATCTGGAGAAGACATGACTGACACTGAGCCGGACCCGCTGCCGTGCGGGGTCGATGAGCTGCGGACCTTGTTCCTGTTCGAGAAACTCACCGAGGACCAGCTGCAGTGGCTGTGCGAGCGGGGGCACGTCGAGCTGATCCAGCCGGGGCTCGTGTACACCGAAGGGTCCCCGGCGACCTGCTTCTACGTACTCCTGGACGGCGCCCTGGTGCTGCTGCGGCGGGTCGGGACCGACGACGTCGAGGTGGGCCGGACCGCCGAGCGCGGCGTGTACACCGGGGCCTTCCAGGCTTATCTCGGCGACCGGGTCCAGCAGCGCTACAACAACTCGCTGCGGGTGACCGAGCCGTCCCGGTTCTTCGTGCTGGACGCCGACGTCTTCGCCGAGCTGATGCACGAGTGGTTCCCGATGGCGGTGCACCTGCTCGAAGGGCTGTTCTTCGGGACCAAGAGCGCCCAGCAGGCGATCAGCCAGCGGGAACGGCTGCTGGCGCTCGGCTCGCTTTCGGCCGGGCTGACCCACGAGCTGAACAACCCGGCCGCGGCCGCGGTGCGGGCCACCGCATCGCTGCGCGAGCGGGTCGCCGGGATGCGGCACAAGCTGGGCATGATCGCGGCCGGGCCGTACGACCGGACCACCTTGGAGACGCTCATCCGGCTGCAGGAAGAGGCGGCCGACAGGGCTCCCAAGGCCGCGGCGAAGGCGGCGGCGATGTCGCCCCTGGACGTGTCCGACGCGGAGGACACGATCGCGGACTGGCTGGACGGCCACGATATCTCCAACGGGTGGGAGCTGGCCCCGACGTTCGTCGCGGCGGGGCTTGACGTGCCGTGGCTCGATCAAGTCGAGGCGGTGGTGGACCCGGCGACGCTGGAGGGAGCGCTCCGGTGGCTGAACTACACCGTCGAGACCGAGCTGCTGATGAACGAGATCGAGGACTCCACCACCCGGATCTCCACCCTGGTCGGCGCGGCCAAGCAGTACTCGCAGCTGGACCGGGCGCCGTACCAGGTGGTGGACGTGCACGAGCTGCTGGACAGCACGCTGATGATGCTGTCGGGCAAGATCCCGCCCGGCATCCACGTGGTGAAGGATTACGACCGGTCGCTGCCGCACATCCCGGCCTACGCCGGGGAGCTGAACCAGGTGTGGACGAACCTGATCGACAACGCGGTGTCGGCCATGAAGGACTCGGGAACGCTGACCGTGCGGACGGAGCTGGACCGGGACCAGGTGTGCGTGGAGTTCGCCGATACCGGGCCGGGCGTGCCCGACCAGATCCAGCGGCGGATCTTCGAGCCGTTCTTCACCACCAAGCCGGTGGGCGAAGGGACCGGGCTCGGGCTAGACATTTCCTGGCGGATCGTGGTGAACAAGCACCACGGGGATCTGTCGCTGGAATCAACGCCCGGGGATACGCGTTTCCGGGTGCGGTTGCCGGTCACCGCGCCGGGGTCGGTGCCCGCCGCGGGGCCGGACGGCCCGGACGCGGTGCACGATGCCGCGCTTGGCCCGCTGCCGGCTCCGGCCGGCCAGTAAAGACACGCGACTTTCGCATAAGACAGTAGGAGAGCGTGATGAGCGAGATAGCGGGAATCGATCCCTCCGTGCCGCCGAACGGCACGGGCTGCACGGAATGTAACGAGGCCGGCGGATGGTGGGTCCATTTGCGGCGATGCGCGCAGTGCGGGCACATCGGCTGCTGCGACACCTCCCCCGCGCAGCACGCGTCCGCCCACGCGGCCGCCGCCGGGCACCCGTTCATCCGCAGCTTCGAGCCCGGCGAGGACTGGTTCTACAGCTACGAGACCAAGGAAACCTACGAGGGCCCGGCGTTGGCGCCGCCGGAGAGCCACCCGCTTGACCAGCCGGTGCCCGGCCCCGCCGGGCGGGTGCCGGACGACTGGCGCTTCCACGTGCACTAGCCGGTTCCGCCGCGGCCAGCGCGCCCGCGCCGACCGGATCGTGGATAGTTACCTCCGGAATAAGAAGGCAACTATCCACGATCCCTGGTTTGCGTCCCGGAGGGCTACATGCCGAGCTGGGCGGGGATTTCGGCCTGGAAGGCGGGCTGTAGCTGAGCCATGGGCGGACGTTCGAGGAGTTCGTTGAGGTGCTCGTCGAGGCGCAGGCCGTCCTCGGTGGCCACGGCGTGCAGGTAGGTCTCCGGGCGGCGTAGCTCCCAGACGTTAGGCGCCGGCGGCGCGAGCGCCCGCTGTTCCAGCGCGGCGTGTCGCAGCGCGGGCACCCGGCGCGCCAGCGCGCGCAGTACGGTCGAGCTCATCCTGGTCAGGTCCCAGAGCGGCTGATGGCGGTTCTGCCGCGAGCCGAGGTCCACCTGCGCCATCGCGGCCAGGCCGGCGTCCCCGAGCACGTCTATCAAAATCGCGATCTCTACCCCGTAGCCGGTCAGGAACGGAGTCCGGAACAGCAGGTCCCGGGAAGCGGCGAACTCGCCGGCCAGCGGCTGCACGAATCCGGCGAGGTCCGGGTAGAAGAAGTTGAGCAGCGGCTTGGCCATCAGCTCGGTCACCCGGCCGCCGCCGTCGACGACGGATTGCTGTGTGCTGGTGAACGGGCGCCGGTAGGCGGCCTTGCTGAACTGGACGCCCGGTACCGCCAGCAGCGGGCCGACCGTGCCGTAGATGAAATGCTCGCTGAAGTCACACGTGTCGGTGTCGGCGAACATCACGATATCGCCGCGCGCTACCGACAGGCCGCGCCACATCGCGTCACCCTTGCCCAGGGCGGGCCCGAATTCAGCCAGCAGCTCGTTCTCCGAGTAGACCTCGGCCCCGTGGGCCCTGGCGATGTCCGCGGTCCCGTCGGCCGAGTCCGCGTCGATGACCAGCACCTGATCGACCAGCCCGCTGCGCTCGTTCAGCCTGGCTACCGTGTCCAAGATCGGCCCGATGGTACCGGCGACCTCGCGGGTAGGCAGGATTAGCGTGATAGCGGGACAGCGGATCGTCTCGCCGGGGCCGGCAAATGCGGCGAAGTCCCGGTAATGAAACGACCGCTGCTCAAACCAATCCCAAACGGCCATTTGGTGTACGACCTTCTTTTCGGCCCGCGCAGCTCGCAGAGTACGCGGGGGAATGTCGTTGTCGTTACCGTGAGTGCGCTACGATCACTCCTTTCGCCGTGGGCACCACGGGATGAGACACGCTAACCCCGCATTGTTTACGGCTCGTTACAGATTGTTACAGCAAGGTAAACTCGCTCGTGAGAGGAACCGGGCGGGTGGTCTTCGCCGTCAGCCCGCGCTCCCGGGGGCGGCGCTCCTGCCGTGACGCCTGCGCTGACCGGCTCGCCCGGCCGCCGGACAACCAGTAGCAAGACAGCATAACCCGTCACAGCCGGAACAAATAGACCACTATTAACACCACGCCGAGGATCTGCGGCTGCTTCCTCGCCCACTGAGATAGCGTTTCATCGCCGGGCCGGCCGATCACTGCGGCCTGGTCGCCTGGTGACGATCTCGCCTAATCGGCTAAAGGAGCTGGACGATGGAGCCCGACGGGTCGGCGCAGGTTGCCGTGTTCGTGGATTTCGAGAACCTCGTCCTCGGCGCAGTCAAGGAACTGCCCGACCAGGCGAACC
>JBEKGC010000025.1:0-39509 GCA_050013055.1 Streptosporangiaceae bacterium | reverse complement strand
TCCCACGATCAGAGCCGCCAGCCACGGCGCCAGTACCCGGCTCACGCCCAGGACGGCACACGCGATCAGGGCGCCGAGGCCGTACAGGGCGATCAGGCCGCTCCCGCCGAACATCCCGGCGCTGATCCCCGCCTGCTTCCCCTTGCGGGTCATCTCCAGCTGAGCCAGCTTCAGCTCGTCTCGTACCAGCGTCGAAACCTGCTCGGACATCAGCTTGACCAGCTCGCCGGTGGAACGTTCGGGCGCGGCGGGCGGCTGACCTGGGCTGGTGGTTTGATCCATGGTCCTGCCCTTCAAGTGAATGAGCCGCGCTCCCTACCCGGCCGCTCACCCCTCTAACGCGAAACGTCGCCGGAGCTCACCCGGCGGGCTGTGCCGAAGGCTCGCCCCGATCCTCCGACGATGCTGGTGTGGGTGGCGGTACGTCAGCGCCCCATGATGGTGTCCACCTCCGGAATGATGCGCCGACCTCCGGAATATCACGGAATATTTGGCCTCCACGGATCCTTTGGTGCCCTATGAGGGCCCATATTCTCCACTAAAGCCGAATCATCCGTAATAATTCTGCCATTAATGAGACTGATGATCGAATTATGATCCTGTGGGCCTGGACATGCTGCTGAGGTGGCACGCGGGCACGGGCGGGCCGCGGAGACGGCGCCAGGCGGGTCAAGTCCGGCGGGTCAAGACCCTCAGCCAGGCAGCGCGACGACGATGGCCGGGGGGCTGCGTGGCCGGGGGGCTGCGTGGTCAAGGGGCTGCGTGGGCGGGGGCTGCGTGTCCGGGGCCGCGTGTATCTCGGGAGGCCACGTGTATCTCGGGAGGCCGGGTGTATCTCGGCCGCCGGTTGGGGCACGCCAGGCGGCCGGGCCGGTACCAGACCGGTTGTCTCGCCCGCGGCCGGGCCGGTCGCGGCGGGCGGGCCGGGCGCGACGCAGCCAGCCGCGGCCGGCGGCCCGCCGGCTCCGCCGTCGGTGTCGCTGCCGAAAGGCGGCGGGGCTATCAGGGATATCGGGGAGAAGTTTACGGTTAACGCGGCGACCGGCACGGCTAACCTGGTCATCCCGGTGGCGACCAGCCCTGGGCGGCCCGGATTCGGCCCTTCGCTCGACCTGACGTACGACTCCGGTGCGGGCAATGGCCCGTTTGGGCTCGGCTGGAAGCTCGCCCTCCCGGCGGTCACCCGCAAGACCGACAAGGGGCTGCCGCGGTACCTGGACGACCCGGACCAGGACACCTTCATCCTGAGCGGCGCCGAGGACCTGGTCCCGATCCGCGTCGAACGCGACGGCGGCTGGGTGCAGGTGCCCGAGCGCCGCACCGCCGGGGGCCGGCGGTACGGCATCCAGCGGTACCGGCCGCGGGTGGAAGGCCTGTTCGCGCGCATCGAGCGCTGGCGGGACCTGGCCACGGGTGAGACGCACTGGCGGTCGATCACGTCGGCCAACGTGACGACCATCTACGGCGCCACGGCGGCGAGCCGCGTCGCGGACCCGGCCGATCCGGCGCGCGTGTTCAGCTGGCTGATCTGCGAGAGCTATGACGACACGGGTGACGCCGCGGTCTACGACTACCGGGCCGAGGAGGGCGCGGGCGTGGCGACCGGGCGGCCGAGCGAGGCTAACCGCACCAAGCAGTCCAGGTCGGCGGGCCGCTACCCCAGCCGGATCAGGTACGGCAACCGGGCCCCCTAGCCGTCAGCCGGCGGTCAGGGCACTGGGGACACGCAGGCCGGCGGGGACAGGCAGGCCGGCGGGGACAGGTAGGTCGGCGGGGACAGGTAGGTCGGCGGGGACAGGCAGGCCGGCGGGGCGGCCTGGATGTTCGAGGTCGTCTTCGACTACGGCGACCACGACGAGCACGCGCCGCGGCCCGAACCCGACCGGGCGTGGCCGTGCTGCCCGGATCCGTTCTCCACCTGCCGGCCGGGTTTTGAGATCAGGACCTACCGGCGGTGCCACCGGGTGCTGATGTTCCACCATTTCCCCGGCGAGCCTGAGGTCGGCGGCGACTGACTGGTCAGCTCGACCGACCTGGCCTACGCCAGCACCGGCGGCAGCGGCATGACCACGGTGGCGTCGGTGACCCGGACCGGCTACCGGCGGCGCGACGGCGGTTACCGCGCCGAGTCCCTGCCACCGCTTGAGCTGCGCTACCGCCGGGCCGTCGTCGGCCACCAGCCCAGGGACCTCGATCCGGACGCGCGGCGGAACCTGCCCGCCGGGATCGACGAGATGGCCTATCAGCGGGTGGACCTCGACGGCGAGGGACTGTCCGGCGTCCTGGCCAGGCAGGGCGGCGAGTGGTTTTACCAGGCCAACCTGGGCGACGGGCGGTTCGCCCCCGAGCGCGCCCTGGCCGTCCAGCCCGCGCTGGCGGCCCCGGGGCACCGCCAGGAACTCGGGTCCCGGCCCGCTATCTCCTGGACCGACCCGGAGCTGCGCCTTGTCGACCTGGACGGGGACGGCCTCGCCGACGTGCTGATCACCGGCGACGACGCGTTCACCTGGTATCCCTCGCTCGGCTACGAGGGCTTCGGCCCGGCCAGGCGCGCGTTCCACCCGTGGGGGGAGGACGCCGGGCCCCGGCTGGTGTTCGCCGACCCCGAGCAGACCATCCACCTGGCCGACATGACCGGCGACGGGCTGACGGACCTGGTGCGGGTGCGGAACGGCGAGGTCTGCTACTGGCCGAACACCGGTTTCGGCCGGTTCGGCGCCAAGGTGACCATGGACCGCTGTCCCTGGCTGGACGAGCCTGAGCACTTCGACCAGCGGCGGGTGCGGCTGGCCGACGTGGACGGCACCGGCGCCGCGGACCTGATCTACCTGGGCGGTGACGGCACCCGGCTGTACCTCAACGAGTCGGGCAACGGTTTCGGCGAGCCACGCCTGCTGCCGTGCGGGTTCCCCCGGCTGGACAGCCTGGCGCACGTCATGGTGGCGGACCTGCTCGGCCGGGGAACCGCCTGCCTGGTCTGGTCCTCACCGCTGCCGGGCGACGCCGGCCGGCCGCTGCGTTACCTCGACCTGATGGCCGAGGGCCAGCCGTACCTGCTCACCGAGGTGGACAACAACCTGGGCGGCCGGACCAGGATCAGCTACGCGCCATCGACCCGGTTCTACCTCGAAGATCAGGCCGCCGAACGGCCCTGGGTGACACGCCTGCCGTTCCCCGTCCAGGTGGTGGAGTGGGTCGAGACCATCGACTGCATCAACCACAACAAGTTCACCACCCGCTACTCCTACCATCACGGGTACTACGACGGCTTCGAACGCGAGTTCCGCGGGTTCGGCTTGGTCGAGAAGCTGGACACCGAGGAACTCGCCGTACTCGAAGCCGATGGGGCCGAGGATGGCTTCGCCAACCTGGACCCGGCCACCGACCTGCCGCCGGTGCTGACCCGGACCTGGCGGCACACCGGTGTCTTCCCCGGCGAAGGCACGGTCACCCGGCTGTACGCGCACGAGTACTACCGCCAGCCGGGCGGCGGTGACCCGGACCTGCCCGACACCGCGCTGCCCGCCACGCTGCGGCCGGCCGGGCAGCCGCCCCGGCCCTGGCGGCTGTCGCGGAACGAGGCCCGGGAGGCCTGCCGGGCCCTGAACGGCTCGCCGCTGCGCGAGGAGGTGTACGCGCTCGACGGTACCGAGGCGCAGCACCGGCCCTACACCGTCACCGAACACACCTACGCGATCGAGCTGCTCCAGCCCGGCCTCGAGCCGCGGCCCGACGGCCCGCAGAACTACCACGCGGTCTTTTTCACCCACCCCAGCCAGACCGTCACCGCCCGGTACGAGCGGGCCCTCTACCCGGCCGACGGCGGCTGGCGGGCGGACCCCCGGATCAGCCACGACCTGGTGTTCGCCGTGGATGACTACGGCAACTCGCTGCACACCGCTTCGGCCGGGTACGGGCGCAGGCACGGCGATACCGACGATCATGAGTCCGAACGAACCCTGCTCACCAGCACGGTCAGCGCCTTCACCAATGCGGTGGAACGCCCCGACGCGCACCGGATTCCGCTGCCGTCGCAGGCGAGTACGTTCGAGATAACCGGCTTGGACCCTCGCGGCGGCCTGTTCGGTTTCGCCGAGCTGCGCGATCAGCTCGCGGCGATCAAAGCCGAGCTGCCCTTCGGAGACTGGAACGCCGGGCGACGGGTCCGGGCCGACGGGCCCGGGGCGGCCCCGGGGCGGCGGCTGATCTCCCGCACGCGGTTCCGCTATCGCCGCGATGACCTGTCCGGTCCGCTGCCCGCCGGGGTGCTCGAGCCGCTCGCGCTGCCGGACCTGACCGGCCGGCTGGCGTTCACCGGCGACCTGGCCGGCGCCCTGTACGGCGACGCGGTCGACGCCGCCATGCTCGACGCGGCGGGGTACGTCAGGGCTGGCGGCACCTGGTGGGTGCCGTCGGGCCGGGTGTTCTACTCCCCGGACGCCGGCGACGGCCCGGCCGCCGAGCTGGCCTACGCCCGGCGGCACTTCTTCCGGCCGCACCGGTTCCTTGATCCCTTCGGCCACACCACGGCGGTCAGCTACGACCGCTACGACCTGCTTCTCCGGCAGACTCGTGATCCGGTCGGCAACCTGGTGACCGCCGACGGCATCGACTACCGGGTGCTCATGCCCCGCCTGGTCAGCGACCCCAACCGCAACCGCGCGGCGGTGGCCTTCGACACGCTCGGCCGGGTCTGCGGCACCGCCGAGATGGGGAAGCCGGCCGAGCGGCTCGGCGACTCGCTGGACGGCTTCGACCCGGACCCCGCGCCCGGGCAGATCGCGGCGTACTTCGCCGACCCGTTCACCGGCGCGCACCGGCTGCTTGGCCAGGCGACCACGCGGGTGCTCTATGACTCCGGCGCCTACCGGCGCACCCGGCGCGACCCGCAGCCGCAGCCCGCCGGGGTAGCGGTGCTCGCCCGCGAGACGCACGTCAGCGACCTCGAACCGGGTCAGCGGACCGAGATCCAGCGTTCGTTCGGCTATTCCGACGGCTTCGGCCGGCAGATCCAGCACAAGGGCCAGGCGGCGGCCGGGCCGGTCGCCGACGGCGGCCCGGACGTCGAGCACCGCTGGGTCGGCAGCGGCTGGACGATCGTCAACAACAAGGGCCTGCCGGTGCGCAGCTACGAGCCGTTCTTCACCGCGAGCCCCGGCTTTGAATTCGCCCGCGCCGCCGGCGTCAGCGCGGAGCGGAGCTACCACACCCGCACCGGCTACGACGCGCTCAACCGGCCGGTCAGCCTGACCACCCCGGACGGCAGCGTGCTCGTGCCCGGCTACAACCCGGCCAGCCAGCTCGACCGGATCGACGGCCGGCTGCGGGCCGCGGCGCAGAGCACCACGTTCGTCGCGCACATCGGCTACGACGCGCGCGGCCAGCGGAGGCTGGTCCGGCACGGCAACGGCAGCGTGTGCGGGCGCTCAGCTACGAGGAGTATTACCCCTACGGCAGCACCTCCTACCAGGCCGTCCGCGCCCGCACCGAGACCCGGAAGCGGTACCGGTACACCGGCAAGGAACGCGACACCGAGACCGGCCTGTACTACCACGGCGCCCGCTACTACGCCCCCTGGCTGGCCCGCTGGACCAGCTGCGACCCGGCGGGCCTGGCCGACGGCGTGAACGTGTACGCCTACGTGCGCGGCAACCCGGTGAACCGCCGCGACCCCACCGGCCGGGACGGCCAGGATGTCACCCCCGCACCCCCGGCCAAGCCGGCCAAGCCGGCCGCCACGTCCCAGCCCGCGCCCGCGCCGTCGGGCGACGCGCCCGCGCCCGCCGCCCAGGACGGCGGGCCGGCCGGGCCCAAGCCGCCGCCGCAGCCCAACGCCGTCAACCTCACCACCACCCAGTCCGCCGCCGTGGCGGTGCCCGACCATGACGAGGTGGAGGTGACGGGGCAGGGGCTGGTGTCGAGCACCAAGGGCGGCGCTGGCGCGGGCGAGAGCAAGGGCGGCAACGTGCTGGCCTCCGCGCGCTACGGCCTGGGCCAGGTCGGTCCGGCCAACGCCCTCGCCGGGTTTCAGTTCGGCGCGGGCAAGACGGTCGGCCCGGGGGGACGCAGAAGAACTGGGACTCGGCCGTGACCGGCGCCCTGGGGAAACCGGCGCCGGACCCGGGTGACAAGGTCGCCACGTTCGGGTACGCCGCCTGGGGAGCCGCCGGGATCAACGTCACCGATCCGAGTACGTGGCCCTCGCCGAACGGCTCGCTGACCCTGGTGGGCGAGGCCAAGCACGGACCGCTCACGCTGGACGTCAACGCGGTCGGCGCCGCCTCGGGACCGATCAGCACCAATTCCGGCACCGACCTCAGCCGGTCCGCCACCGGGGGAGGCACGGTCGGCGGCACCTGGCAGTCCGACAATCAGCTCCATTCCATCAGCGCGGAGGGCTACGGCTACCGGTTCACCGGGACGACACCGGCCGCTGACGGTGCCGCCGGGGCGGCCGTGTCGGGCTGGCGGAGGTATCGCCTACAGCCACCTGTTCATCGATCAGCAGAGCGGGACGACGACCTCTCTCGGCATCAGCTTCAACCTGGTGCACGAACAGACCTCGGTCGCGCCGACCGGGTCCGCACCCGGTTACAGCACAGGCAACACCACGGGCTTCGTCACCGTGGACCTCACCATCATCAGGCCACGGGGCTGGTGGTAGGCGGCGGGCAGGCGGGAGAACGCCTGGCCGCCGGTGTTCTATGACACCGCAGAACGCTGCTCAGCGAGCGGGTCGGGCTCGGGGGCCTCGGGGTCGGACCGGCGGCTGAGCTTGCTCGGCCACCAGACCCAGTGACCGAGGTCCAGGTTAAGGGCGGTGACCAGCACGGATCTGACCACGATGGTGTCCAGCAGGACACCGAACGCCACCGCGAAGCCAAGCTCGGCCAGGAAGGTGACGGGCAGGGTGGCGAGCGCGGCGAAGGTACCGGCCAGGACCGCGCCGGCCGACGTGATGACCCCTCCGGTCGCCGCCAGCCCGGTGAGCGCGCCGCGCCTCGGGCCGTGCTTGACGGCTTCCTCGCGCACCCGGGTCATCAGGAAGATGTTGTAGTCGATCCCCAGGGCGACGAGGAAGACAAAGACGAACAGCGGGAACGAGGTGTCCGCGCCACCGAAGTTGAACACGTGGTCGAACACAAGCGCGCTGACGCCAAGCGCGGCGGCGAAGGACAGCACGACGGTGGCGATCAGCATGATCGGCGCGATCAGCGCCCGCAGCAGCAGCCCCAGGATGAGGAACACCACGACCAGGATGACCGGGATGATGACCATGCGGTCGTGCGCGGACGCGCGGTTGATGTCCAGGTTGACCGCCGTGTTCCCGCCGACAAGCGCGTTCGCGCCTGGCACCGCGTGCACGGCGGCGCGGACCTGGTCGATGGTAGTGAACGCCGTCTGGCTGTCCGGGGCGCTGGTCAGCGTGCCCTGCAGGTAGGCGTGGCCGGCCTCGCTGATCGGCCCGGTGACGCCGGTGATTCCCGGCGTGGCCTTGAAGGCCGAGGCCACCTGCGCTGCCTGCGGCTGGTTGCTGATCACGATCACCGGCTGCCCGGCGCCGGCCGGGAAGTGCTGGTCCACGACCGTCTGCCCGACCACCGAGTCCGGGGTGTTACGGAAACCCTCCGCGGTGGTCAGGCCGCCCGCCTTCAGGCCGAGCAGGCCCGTCGCCATCGCGCCGAGGATCAGCGCCGTGACCACCCAGACCAGCCGGGGCCTGACCGCGATGCGGCGGCCCACCCGGGCCCAGAATCCCCTGGCCGTCGGCTCTTCGGTGCCGTACGCGGGCTTGACCGGCCAGAACAGCCAGCGGCCGAAGATCACAAGCAGGGCGGGCAGCAGGGTCATCATGGCCAGCAGCGCCACCACGACGCCGATCGCCAGCACGGGTCCGAGGCTCTTGGTGGAGTTCAGTTCCGCGATGGTCAGGGTCAGCAGGCTGACGATCACCGTGCCCGCGCTGGCCAGGATGGCGGGCCCGGCCCGCCGCAGCGCGACGGCCATCGCCTCGTGCCTGTCCTCGTGGCGGCGCAGCTCCTCGCGGTACCTGGCCGTCAGCAGCAGCGCGTAGTCGGTACCCGCGCCGAAAACCAGCACAAGCAGGATGCCGGCGCTCTGCGCATTGACCGTCAGGCCGTGCTTGGCCAGCAGGTAGATCAGTCCCTCGGCGGTGGCAAGCGCGATGCCGGCCGAGATCACCGGCATGAGCCAGAGCACCGGGCTGCGGTAGGTGATCAGCAGCAGGCCGATGACGACGGCCAAGGTGGCGACGAGCAGGATGCCGTCAATGCCCTTGAACGCGTTGGATGAGTCGGCGGCGTTGCCCAGCGGGCCGGCCACGTGGACCGCTAGGCCGTTCGCGTTGCTTGTCGCGATGGTGCGGAGCGTGGTCGCGGCGGCCGAGGCGCCGTTCCAGCCCTGCGAGCCGAGGTTGACAGGAACGATGGTCTCGATGGCCTTGCCGTCGCGGGAGACAAGCGGGCCGGCCAGCTGGCTGTTCACCACGCCGGTCACGCCGCGGAACCGGACCAGGTCGGCGGCGGCTTTTGCCTTATCCGCGCTGGTCAGGCCCGACGGGCGGTCATACACAAGGACGGCGGCGAAGATATTGGGTGACTGGAACCGCGACTGCACGTCAAGCACCTTGGTCGACTCGGCCGCGGCAGGCAGCCAGGCCGACGCGTCGTTCTTCTCCGCGCCGGTGAGCTTGCCCGCCAGCGGCCCGATCACGGCCACGATGATCAGCCAGAAGACCACGACGGCCCACTTGGTCCGGCGTCCGCTCGGGATAGCGGCGATCGCGCGGGCTCGGCTCATGATGATCTCCCAGATTGGTCGGCCTGCCGGCTGCCAGTGCTACCACTATTAGGCAGGTTAATCCCTGCAACCGCCTGGCCGAAATCAATTGACTGCGCCTTCGAGTCTGTGATCATCGAGGATGGCCCGTCGTGACCTCGGCCAAACTCGGCCGGCCGGACACGGGCAGGAACGCGCCAGCGGCTGGCGGTAGGAGGGATGGCTGGTGGAAAAGGGTGCTGTGTCAGCGGAGACCCTGGTTGCCCAGGGGCTGGGGGAGGCGGATCCGGTCTCCGGCGGCCTGGCCCCGGTGATCAACTTGTCCACGAACTACGAGCAGCAGCTTGATGGTTCGTACCGGCAGGACCGGGTCTACACGCGGGCCGATAACCCGGCTGCTGGCCGCGCTGGAGGGGGAGGGCTGCGCGTGCGCGCTCTTCGGCTCGGGGATGGCGGCGGTCACCGCGGTGTTCCAGTCGCTGCTGCCCGGTGATCACGTGCTGGTCTCCAGGGTCCTGTACTGGGGGGTGCGGAAGTGGCTGGCTGAGTTCGCCCTGACCTGGGGGCTGGACGTGGAGTTCGTCGATACCGCCGACCACGCCGCGCTGGCCGCCGCGATCCGGCCCGGCCGGACCCGGCTGCTGTGGCTTGAGACGCCAGCCAACCCGATGTGGGAGATCACCGACCTGGCCGCCGCGGCCGCGATCGCGCACGCGGCCGGGGTCCGGGTGGCGGTGGACAACACCGTGGCTACACCGGTGCTGACCAGGCCCTTTGAATTCGGCGCCGATCTGGTGGTGCACTCGGCCTCCAAGTACCTCAACGGCCACGGCGACGTGCTCGCCGGGGCGGTGCTCGCGGCCCGGCCTGACCCGTTCTGGGAACGGATCAGGTCCTGGCGCCGCAACGCCGGCGCGATGCCTGGGCCGTTCGAGGCCTGGCTGCTGCAGCGCGGCATGCGGACGCTGTTCCTGCGCGTGCACCGCGCTTCTGAGACCGCGCTGGCCATCGCCACCCGCCTGCACGGGCATCCCGCGCTGGCCGCCGTGCTCTACCCCGGGCTGCCGGACCATCCAGGTCACCAGGTCGCGGCCCGCCAGATGACCGGCGGGTTCGGCGGGATGCTGTCGGTGCGGCTGACCGGCGGAGCCGGGCCGGCGCACGCGGTGCTGCGTGAGGTCCGGGTGTTCAAGCGGGCGACCTCGCTGGGCGGGGTGGAGAGCCTGATCGAGCACCGGCGCAGCCAGGAGGGACCGTCCTCCCCGGTGCCCGATGACCTGCTGCGCCTGTCCGTCGGCATCGAAACGGCCGGAGACCTGGTGGCGGACCTGGAAGCGGCGCTGCACGCGGCCGCGGGGAAGGGCATCTCGTGACCGCGCTGGCCGGCGAGGTGGCGGCCGCGCTCGAGCGCAGCATCGTCCCCGTGGTCATCGCCCGCGGCGGCGCCGTCCGCCTCACCGCCGTCCAGGACGGGATCGTCACCCTGGAGGTCACCGGCTCCCCGGGTGCGGTCCTGCCGCTGGCCTCGCGCATCGAGGCGCTGATCCGCGCCGCCGTCCCCGCGGTCACCGGCGTGCGGCTGATCACCCCGGGCGGCGGCCAGGCCGGATCGGCCCGTTCGGTCCCGGAACCCGGCGGGGACCTCGCCGGGGCCGCCCGCCGCATCCTGGACGCCGAGGTCAACCCGGCGATCAGCGCCCACCGGGGCCGGGTGACCGTGGCCGGGGTGACGGACGGCTGGCTCGACATCCGCCTCGAAGGCGGATGCCAGGGTTGCAGCCTGGCCGAAGTCACCATCAGGCAAGGCATCGAGCCGCTGCTGCGCGCCCGCCTGCCCGGCCTGACCGGCCTGCGGGATGTCACCGATCACCAGGCCGGGACCCAGCCGTTCTTCTCCCCGGAGAAGCGGTGACCGGCGACCGGCCGCGCTTGCTGCTCCTGGTGCCCGCCCGCACCTACCGGGCGGCCGACTTCTTGCTGGCGGCCGGCCGGATGGGCCTGGATCTCGTCGTCGGCAGCGATGGCGCCTTGCCGCTGGGCGGCCGCCCCGTGATCCCGGTCAGCCAGGCCGACCCGGCGGCCAGCGCCGACCGGATCATCGCCCGCAGCGGCCCGGTCGCCGCGGTCGTCGCGGCGGACACCCCGATGCTCGGGCTGGCCGCGGTCGTCGCCGCGCGGATGGGGCTGCCGCACAACCCGGTGCAGGCCGTGCGGGCCGCGGCCGACAAGGCCAGCCAACGGCGGCTGTGGGCGGACGCCGCTGTGGCGCAGCCTGCCTTCGCGGTCGTGCCCGCCCCGGCCCGCGACGACGCCGTGCGGCGCGGGGCCGAGGCGGTCGGGTTTCCGTGCGTGGTCAAGGCGGTTTCGCTCAGTGCCAGCCAGGGCGTCCTGCGGGCCGACGACCCAGCCGCCGCGGTGACCGCGGCCGGGCGGATCCGGTCGATCCTGGCCGCGGCCCGGCGGCCCGCCGGGGAGCCACTGCTGATCGAGGAGTACCTGCCGGGCCCGGAACTGAGCATCGACGGCCTGCTGACCGATGGCCGCCTGACGGTCACCGCGATCTTCGACAAGCCCCGGACCCCGGACGGCCCCACGTTCGAGGAGACCCTGCTGATCACCCCGTCCGATCTGGCCGGGCCGGTCCTCGCCACCGCCGTCCGCACCGCCGGCCGGGCCGCCCGTGCGCTCGGTCTCACCCATGGCCCGGTGCATGCCGAGCTGCGCGTCAGCGACGGCGGCGAGCCGGCCATGCTCGAACTGGCGGCGCGCTGTATCGGCGGCCTGTGCGGACGCGCGCTGCGTTTCCCCGGTGGCGCGAGCCTGGAGGAGCTGGTGCTGGCCAATGCCCTGGGCCGGGCCATCCCGGCCGGGTACCAGCCCGGCCGGCCGTCCGGCGTGTTCATGCTGCCGGTACCGCGCCGGGGTGTGCTGCGAGCGGTCCAGGGCCGCACCGAGGCGGCGGCCGTGCCCGGGATCACCGGCCTGACCATCACCATCCCGATCGGCCAGCAGGTCCGCCCGCTCCCGGAAGGTGACCGTTACCTCGGGTTCATCTTCGCCGAAGGCGACACCCGCCGCGACGTCGGCCAAGCTCTCGCCGCCGCCCGGGAAAGGCTGCGCGTCGTCATCAGCTGAGATCGAGGGGTGCCAGGCGCCGCAGACCAGGATCGCGAAGAATTATTCCGAGCCTAGATCGGCGATATGTCTGCACTTTCGGGTGTGATAGCACCCGGAATCGTCAACATATACGAAAGAGTCCGCGTCAGCGGGCGACGTAGGCGGCGAGGTGCTCGCCGGTGCGGGTGGAGCGGTCGGCGACGAGGTCGGCGGGGGTGCCCTCGAACACGATCCGGCCGCCCTCGTGGCCGGCGCCCGGGCCGATATCGATGATCCAGTCGGCGTGCGCCATGACCGCCTGGTGGTGCTCGATGACGATGACCGACTTGCCGTCCTCGACGAGCCGGTCGAGCAGGCCGAGCAGTTGCTCGACGTCGGCGAGGTGGAGTCCGGCCGTCGGCTCGTCGAGGACGTAGACGCGGCCGTGGGCGCCCATGTGGGTGGCCAGCTTGAGCCGCTGCCGCTCGCCGCCGGACAGCGTGGTGAGCGGCTGGCCGATGGTGAGGTAGCCGAGCCCGACGTCGGCGAGCCGCCCGAGGATGGCGTGCGCGGCGGGTGTATGGGCCTGGCCGGCCCCGAAGAACTCCTCGGCCTCGGTTACCGGCATCGCCAGCACCTCGCTGATGTCGCGGCCGCCGAGGTGGTAGTCGAGCACCGACGCGTCGAACCGCTTGCCGTCGCATTCCTCGCAGGTGGTGGCGACCCCGGCCATCATCGCCAGGTCGGTGTAGATGACGCCGGCGCCGTTACAGCTGGGGCAGGCCCCCTCGGAGTTGGCGCTGAACAGCGCCGGTTTCACGCCGTTGGCCTTGGCGAACGCCTTGCGGATCGGGTCGAGCAGCCCGGTGTAGGTGGCCGGGTTGCTTCGCCGCGAGCCGCGGATCGGGGCCTGGTCGACCGACATGACGCCGTCCCGCCCGGACACCGAGCCGTGGATCAGCGAGCTCTTGCCCGAGCCGGCCACACCGGTGACGACGACGAGCACCCCGAGCGGGATGTCGACGTCGACGTCGCGCAGGTTGTGCGTGGTCGCGTGGCGGATCTCCAGCGTGCCGGCCGGCGTCCGCACCGTCTGCTTGAGGGCGGCCCGGTCGCCGAGGTGGCGGCCGGTGATGGTGTCACTGGCCCGCAGGCCCTCGACGGTGCCTTCGTAGCAGACGGCGCCGCCCGCGGTACCGGCGCCGGGGCCGAGGTCGACGGCGTGGTCGGCGATCGCGATCGTCTCCGGCTTGTGCTCCACCACGAGCACCGTGTTGCCCTTGTCCCGCAGCCGCAGCAGCAGGTCGTTCATCCGCTGGATGTCGTGCGGGTGCAGGCCGACCGTCGGTTCGTCGAAGACGTAGGTCACGTCGGTGAGCGAGGACCCGAGCTGGCGGATCATCTTGACCCGCTGCGCCTCGCCGCCCGACAGCGTGCCCGACGGCCGGTCCAGCGAGAGGTAGCCCAGGCCGATCTCCGCGAACGAGTCAAGGTGGCCCTTGAGCGCGCCGATCAGCGGCGCGGCCGTCGGCTCGTCGAGGCCGTCGACCCACTCGGCCAGGTCGCTGATCTGCATCGCGCACGCCTCGGCGATGCTGACTCCCCTGATCCGGCAGGAGCGGGCCGCTTCGCTGAGCCGGGTGCCGCCGCAGTCGGGGCAGGAGGCGAACGTCACCGCGCGGTCCACGAACGCCCGGACGTGCGGCTGCATCGCGTCGGGGTCCTTGGACAGCATCGATCTCTGGATCCGTGGCACCAGACCCTCGTAGGTCATGTTGATGCCCGCGATCTTCATCCGGACCGGCTCGTGGTAGAGGAAGTCGCGCCGCTCGGCCTGGGTGTACGCGCGGATCGGCTTGTCCGGGTCGACGAAGCCCGACTCGCCGTAGAGCCGGGAGTTCCAGCCGCCCCCGGTGTAGCCGGGGACCGTGATCGCGCCCTCGTTCAGCGATTTGCTGTCGTCGTACAGCTCAGACAGGTCGATGTCGGTGACGGTGCCCCGGCCTTCGCACCGCGGGCACATGCCGCCGGTGACGCTGAAGCTGCGCCGTTCCTTCACGGTCTTCCCGCCGCGCTCGAACTCGACCGCGCCCGCTCCGCTGATGGAGGCGACGTTGAAAGAGAACGCCTGGGGCGAGCCGATGTGCGGCTTCCCGAGCCGGCTGAACAGGATCCGCAGCATCGCGTTGGCGTCGGTGGCGGTGCCGACGGTGGAGCGGGGATCGGCTCCTATCCGCTGCTGGTCGACGATGATCGCGGTCGTCAGCCCGTCGAGCACGTCGACCTCGGGCCGCGCCAGGGTCGGCATGAAGCCCTGCACGAAGGCGCTGTACGTCTCGTTGATCAGCCGCTGCGACTCCGCGGCGATCGTGCTGAACACCAGCGAGCTCTTGCCCGAGCCGGAGACGCCGGTGAACACCGTCAGCCGGCGCTTCGGGATCTCGACGCTGAGGTCCTTGAGGTTGTTCACCCGCGCGCCGAGCACGCGGATCAGCCCGTGGCTGTCGGCCACGTGCGGCGCGGGCGGCTGCGTGCCCGTCTTCCCGGCCATGCTCATCGTGCCTCCATTCAGCCGAACGGTGCTGCCCATGCCGGTTACCCTAGCTGCGCTCGGTGACCGGCGCTTCTCCATTCCTGACCGGTGCGCCGGTCAGGACGGACGTGAGGGCCTCGGCCAGGGCGCCGTCGTCGGTGGCGTCCAGCCACCGCACGATGCGTCCGCGGTCCCCCAGGTCCTGCCGCAGCGTCTCGTGCGCCGCGGGCAAGGGCGGGACCTTGGTGTTCGTGATCACGAGCAGTTTGGCGTCCGGAGGCAGCCCCGCGGTGAGCAGCGGAAGCGTACTGCCGCCGAACGGCCGGGCGGTCTCGGCGCGCCATTTGGTCTCGACGAACAGCGTGCTGCCGCGGTGCTGGATGAGGTAATCCGGGGTGGCCCGGTTCCTGGCCTCATGCCGGAAGACATTGCTGCCGGGGAGCAGGCGGCGGATCGCGGCCACCACGTCCTCGTCGTACACCTGGGCCGGATGTTTCGGGACGGTGCCGGTCCGCTGAAGTTCGGCGAGCCGGTCCCGCAGGCTCGTCAGCTCGGCGAGCACGGTCTCGCTCTCATCGTTTTCCACCGCGACCTGGATCTGGGTGCTCACGGCCTGGTCGATGGTCTCCCAGGTGACCTCGTTGCCTGTCACCGATATCCGGGAGGGCCAGCGCCCCATCAGGCCAAGCATGCCGCAGATACCGCCGACGACGATCAGTGCGGCGGACCCTGGTCCGTTGCTGGCCAGGAACGACGCGGCCCCGCCCGCCAGCCAGGAGGCGAGGCCGGCCACGGTCAGCGCCACGCGATGCCTTCCGCCGATGCGGTGGACGGATACTCCCGCTGACCGCTGGTCGCGCCTTTGCTCCACCGCTGTCACCTTCGCATCCCCTGTGCCCATGGCCACGTCAGCAAACTATGTCAGCGGGTGAGACCGTGGCGGTTGAGGCTGGTCGCCATGCCGGCGATGCTGTCGGCGAGGTCGGCCACGTTGTCGATGGCGGCGCTCGACGGGTCTTCGTCGGAGATCTCACCGAACTCCCTGGCCGCGGACGGGCCGAGACCGCGGGTGACAAACCGGATGTTCTCCGCCTTCATCCGCGCCACCCGGTCGAGCACGACATCCCGGGCCGGACCGAGGTCACCGTCACCGAACACCGCGACCACCCGGTCGCCGGTGAAGTCGTCCAGGATCTGATGGCACCGGATCAGCGCGGGGAGCAGGTCGGTGCCGCCGTGGATGTGCGCGCGGTCGAGTACCGCCGTCGCCGCCAGGGCGTCGGGCGCCGGTTCGGCCAGAGCGGCCACCCCCGTGTCCCAGAGGATGACTCCGATCTTGTAGTGGGCGGCCACGGCCTCGGCGACGAACTGCCGCGCGCCGCGCACGGCCTCGGCGAGCGGGGTGCCCGTCATCGAGCCGCTCACGTCGATGCACAGCACGACCGTGCCGCCAAAGCGGTCCTGCAGGGCGCCGAGGTGCGGGCCAGGCGGGATCTGGGTCAGCCCCGCCGAGGTGAACGAACGGCGTATCCAGGTGTCCATGCTCGTACTCTCCGGTCAGCGGTGCGGACTGGTCAGCGGGTCAGGCCGCGGTGGTTGAGGCTGGTCGCCATGTCGGCGATGCTGTCGGCGAGGTCGGCCACGTTGTCGACGGCGGCGCTCGACGGGTCTTCGTCGGAGATCTCACCGAACTCCCTGGCCGCGGACGGGCCGAGACCGCGGGTGACAAACCGGATGTTCTCCGCCTTCATCTGCGCGACCTTGATCAGCACCTGGTGTTTCGGAGTCAGGTCGCCGTCGCCGAACACCGCGACGACCCGGTCACCGGTGAACCGGTCCAGGATCTGATGGCAGTGCGTGAGCGCGACGAACAGGTCATTCTCACCCCACGCGGAGTTCACCGGCGCGAGCAGGGCCAGCGCGGCCTTCCCGTCAGCGGTCGGTTCGGAGACGGCTTCGACCCGGTCGTTCCAGAGCATGACGCCCACGTGGTAACGCGCGGTGACGGCGTCGGCGACGAACTGCCTGGCCCCGCGGACCGCCTCCAGGATCGGCGCGCCGTGCATGGAGCCGCTCATGTCGATGCACAGCATCACGGTGCCGCCAAAGCGGCCTTGCACGGCGCGCAGGTGCGGCCCGGGCGGGATCTGCGTCAGCCCCGGCGCGCTGAACGGGCGCCTTATCCAGCTGGCCACCTGGTCACCCGCGCACGGTGGTCAGCCCGACGAGCCTGGTGAGCCGTTCGGTCTCCGCGCTGTCGACGACACCCTCCACGTAGGCTTCGAGTCGCAGCTCACGGCCGGACTGCGGCTCGTGCGCGAGCACGGTCAGGCGGCCGTCGACCGCGATCCGCATGGTGATCCTGATCATCGAGCCGGCCGGCAGGTCGCCGATCCCGGTCAGCTCGCCGTCGAGGACGCGGCGGTTGTGACCCACCTCCGGCGAAGGGACCGGTCCCGCCTGCTCGTACACCTGGACGCGGACCGATTGCTGACCGGTGAGGATGGTGCCGAACCTTTCCTCGGTCCGGTTGACGGGCAGCGGGGTGTTCGCGGCCACCAGGTGCTCGACGAAGCTGCGCTGTCCCGACTCATCGAAGCTGTCGTCGATCAGGACGCCGACCGCGCGGGGCGTCACGGGCACCACCTGTCCGGTGCGGTCGAGTCCGCCGCCGGCCCCGCGCCGGACCATGGTGAGCGCGGTGAGCTGGGGCGTTCCGGCGAGGTGGTGGGCGCGCAGCGCGGCGCCCTTGGCTACGGCCAGGTCCGGATCGGTAAGCCGTGGCGTGGTGCCAAGTATCGCCGTCAGCCGCGGCGCCAGCATCGGGAGCCGGCTGGACCCGCCGACCATGATCACGTCGTCGATGTCGCGGTGGCCGTCCACCTTGGCCGCGCGGAGCACCCGCTCGATGATCTCCGCCGTCGCGTCGAACAGGTCGCCGCAGGCGCCGTCCAGGTCCGCGCGGGTGATCGTGACCGAGGTACGTCCGGTCGGGGTGCGTACGGTCACCGGCCGGGAGGTCCGCACGCTCAGGTCCTTCTTGGCCGCTTCCGTCTCGAGCACGAGGTCGCCGAGCAGCTGCCTGTCGTCGGTGAGCCGGTCCAGGTCGTCCGGGGAAAGCTGGTCCGCGAGCCGCGCCAGGATCACGTCGAGGAGGCGCTGGTCGACGTCGGCACCGCCGAGCGAGGAGTGCCCGTCGGTGGCAATCACCTGCACCGCCCCGCCGGAGATCCTCAGCACCGTGGTGTCGAAGGTGCCGCCGCCGAGGTCGTAGACGAGCACCGTCCGGTCGCCGCTTGAGGTCAGGCCGTAGTGCGCGGCCGCCGCTACCGGCTCGTCGAGCAACTCGAGTACGTCGATCCCGGCGATGACCCCGGCCTGGTAGGTCGCCTCGCGCTCGGCCAGACCGAAGTACGCCGGTACCGTGATGACGGCCCGCACCTGGCCGGCCGAGCTGGTAGCGGCGGCGACGAGCTGCCGCAAGATGAGCGCGGATACCGATTCCGGGGTGTGCTGCTGGCCGCGGATCAGCAGCGGGAACTGCGTGCCCATGGCCCGCTTGATCAGCTGCACGCCATTTTCCGGGTCGGCCGTGGTCGCCTGCACGGCCTCCTCGCCGATCACCGCGGCTCCGTCCGGCTCGAAGTAGACGACCGATGGCGTGATCTCGCCGCCGCTGGCCGTCGGCAGGACGACGACCGTGCCGTCGTCATCGACGGAGGCCACCACGGAATTCGTGGTCCCCAGGTCGATCCCGACCACCCGCCGGGCGTGGCCGCTCATCCCTGGATCCTGTCCAGGTGCAGGGCATGGGTGACCGGGCTCGCGAGGCGGTGCAGACCGGACCCGGGCCCGTAGCCCGCCAGCCCGAAGCCGACCGCCAGCAGGATCAGCACGGTGATGGTCGCGGTGACCGAGCGGCAGGCGATGGTGTACGGCGGTGTCTTGAGGGGCGGTGTCTTGAGGGGCGTCGTCATGACCGGGCCTCCGCGGCCTCGCTGGGGATCCGTCGGGATCGGCCGGACGGGCTCCCCCGGCCGGAGCGCCCGGACCCGCCGGAGGCCCCCGGCGGGTCCGGGGGCAGCCGGACGCCGTGTGCGGTCAGCAGCCAGCGCAGCGGGGCGCCCGGGTCGTCCAGGCCGCCGGGCCGAACGTTCTGCGACGCGACCGTGAAAAACCTGACCTCCGCGAACTCGCGGGGGGCGGAGATGACGAGGTTGTGCACGCCGGAGTCCCAGAGCCAGCGGGCGATCTCGTCCGAGCCGGCCGGCACCACCAGGCCGGCCGAGCGCAGCAGGTCGGCCTTTGACACCACGACGGCGAGCAGCTGCGTGCTGGCGGGGATGCCGCTGTCCCGCAGCCGGGACGCGACCTCGTCGTAGGTGAGCTCCGGGTCGGCGGCGGCGGCATGCGCGAGATCAAGCGCCGCCCGGCCCCGCCCGGCCAGCTGCAGCTTGATGTCCTTGACCGAGAACGGGTCAAGGACGTACGCCAGGCCGTGGCCCTCGTCGAGGAACCGGAGCGCGTCGGGCTGCCGGGCGGCGCGGAAGTGCTCCCCGGCGGCGTCGAACATGTGCACAAGTTCGGATCGGTGACCGGAACCCAGCCGGCAGGTGAGCGCCACCTGGGCGTTCGTGGAGGTCTTCGCCGTCTCCCGGCCCGCGCGGATGACGCCGAGGCCGAATTCCGCCAGCTTCCGCGAACCTTCGTCCGGGAAGCTGACGTTGATGCCGGCCTGCGCTGAGGTCTGCATGAGGCTGTTGAGCGAGGCGTAAAGGAACCGGGTCTTGCCCGCGGAGGTGTCGCCGAAGACCGGGACCCGGACGTCGCGCACCGCGCCCGCGCCGTCCGGCAGCGCGGCCCGGCAGCGCACGCACAGCGCAGTGAGCTGCCAGGCCGCGCGGGACGCCATCGTGGGCAGGTGCGTACCGCATTCGCACCGGCGCAGCAGCAGCCCGAGCCGGCCCGGCCTGACGTCGTGGTGCGGGCGCCGGCAGGTGGGGCACTGGTAGGCGGGCCACTGGGTCACATGGAAGCACCGCATGCACGCTGCCTGGGTGCGCAGCCGGCCGCGCCGCCAGCGCTCCGCCGCCCGCAGGGCCGCCGCCGCCGGAACGGCAAACGCCAGGCTCAGGCCGGCCCAGACGATGTTGACCAGCGCGTACACGAGGTAGCAGAACCAGCTGGCCAGACTCTCCAGGAGCAGGAAAGCGAGGATGGTGACCGGGATGGGGAACAGGACCCACCAGCCGCGTGCCTCGCGGAAGAACAGCTCGGCCGGGCGGCGCCACAGGGCGCCGTTCAGGTCCGCGACGTTCGCCCCGGTCCGCTCCAGGTCCGCCCGGGACTGCCGGAACGGGTAGCCCGGCCAGGCCAGGTCGGGCTCGAACCCGCCCGGCCCGACGGGGTGCACTTTCACCTGCTCGCTCCGGTCGGTGGCTGGCACCACGAGGTCGGGGTGCCCGGCCAGGGACCGGACGATCGCCACCGCGAAGAGCGCCACGCCGACGGCGAGCGCGCAGCCGGCCGCGATCGCGACGGGGTAGGCCACGTGGTAGTTGCTCATCAGCGACCACCATCCCGGTTGATCCACAGGTGGGACCGCGCGCGGGGTGTCTCAGGCACGAAGATCGACTCCCAGGCTTGACGCGCCCCCGGCCAGAGCTCGCGCCGCACGGTGACGTACCACCTCTCGACGTCCGGCGAGGGGAGCCTGCTCGCGTAGTCGCGGATGGCGGCCTCCAGCTGTTCCGCCACCCGTGGCGGCAGTTCGTCGTAATCCAGGCACCGGGCGCACCAGATCCCGTCACGGACCAGGTCCCTGGTGCCGAGCGTGGCGGACCACCGTTCCACCAGCTGCCGGGCGAGTGATGACTTGACCGAGGTCAGCACGACGGGCGCCAGGGACGGGTGCCGGGTTTCCAGGCAGGCGGCCAGCACGTCGTCGGCCCTGGCCCGGATGATGACCGGGTTCGTCTCCATCAGCAGCATGATGGCGCCCTCGCAGTACCTGGTGTCGGTCAGCAGCCTGTCCTCGGCCGCGCGGTGGATGAAGGTCCGCACCCGCCGGTCGGCCTCGAGCACCTTGACGAGCGGGCCAGAGGCCGGCGCCTTGCCGCGCTTGTCCAGGCTGGCGAGCAGCTCGAGCAGGCCCCGCGACGGCTTCTCCGACATCTGGGTGAGCTGGTCGGCCGCGCGTTCGGCGATCACCGGCTCGACGTCGAGCCGGTCGGGCAGGTCGATGAGGACGGTGACGGCGACGTCGCCGTCGACCGCGTCCCACTCGATCAGCGCCCGCTGCAGTCCGGCCGCCGCGGCCGCCGCGGCGGCTGGCGGGGCCTGCGGCGGCGTGAGGTCAGCAATGCTGGCGAGCAGCCGGCGGAGCCGCGGCACCCGGTCGGCCCGGCCCGCGGTGGCGATCAGCGACGCCTGGATGTGACAGTCGAGCGGGTCGCTGAGGTCGGCGCGGTCAGCGAAGTAGCGGTTCAGCCGCCGCACGGCGCCGGTCACGCTGGCCAGGCCCCCGAGGCCGGCCAGGTGATGCAGCTCGTCGTGCGCGCAGTCGAGGATCTCGGCGCGCAGCGCCCACCCCTCCAGGTGGTACGCGCCGGGACGGTCGATCCACCCGGTCACGAAGCCGCGTAGCCGCTGCTGCAGCGGCGGCGCGAGCTCCGGCTCGATCCCGTGCCTGCGGGCCAGGCAGAGGAGCCGGTCCGCCTGCTGATCGGAACCGAGCAAGATGGCCGACGACAGCTCGCTTTCCGCGTCCCGGTGGGCGCTGGCGTCGAGCGGCGCCGCGGGCAGCACCTCGGCCGGGGGCGCTCCGCGGCCGTCGCGGATCTCGGCGAGCTCGGCGGTGAGCAGCTGGGCGCGCACGGCGGCCGGGTCGACGTCCAGGCGCTTGCCCGCCACGGCGGCGTCGATCCAGCGCAGCATCTCGGCGGGCGGGGCGGCGGCACAGATCATGGCCGCCACCACCGGGCCGTATTCGGCGAGCAGGTCAGGCCCGGCGCCGGACAGCCACCGGAACAGCGTTACCGGTTCGGGCTGGGGTTGATCTGGCATGGTCAGCGCCCATGCGGTGAGCATGCCGTCCTGGCCGCCGCCGAGCACATCGGCGAGTTCGACCGTGTCGACGACGTCGTAGGGGTCCTGCCCGGCGGCGAAGTGGCCGGCCAAGAAGGCCGCTCGCTCACTCGTTTCCACCGCGTCCGAGGTGCAGCTCCTGGCGTCAAGGACGAACCGCTGGCTGACCAGGCCGGGCGCGATCCTCGGGAACAGGGCGGCGGGCGCGGCGGTGACGCGGTGGCCGGCGTCGAGCGGAGCCGAGCTGAAGACCTTGAACGAGATGCCGGCCGCCGCCCGCGACGGCAGCAGCAGCGTGGCCGCGGCGATCCAGGTCATGGCCTCGTCCGGGTCGTCGGTCACGATCACCACGCGTTTGCCCTCGGCGTCCTCGAGCACGCTGAGCAGCCGGGCGAGGATCGGTCCCCGGTCCGGCGCCGCGCGCGTCCAGTCCGCCACCCCCTCCACCGTCAGCGGCCCCGGCTCCAGTCCGGCGGCGTCGAACCGCGGGCAGTCCTTGCTGTCCCACGGTTCGGCCCGCCACAGGCCCGACCGCCACAGCTGGGCCGGCCGGACCGGCCCGTACAGGTCCGGGTCCCTGGTCAGCAGGCAGTCGGCCAGGTGGTTGCCGTCGCGGCCGCCGGTCGCCACCTTGCCCAGGTACCGGCTCTGCGCGGTGCCGTACCCTTCGCCGCCGACGTGCGCGAACCCCAGCGGGAACTCCTCCACCGGGCGCCGCTGGGTGAGCCAGGGCAGCTGCACGTCGTACAGCAGCCCGCCGACCGCCAGCTTGGACTGCGCCGAGTCCACCTCGGATGACTGGGCCTGCACCTGGAATCCGCCGCCGGCCCCGCGTCCGGTGCCGGGCTTGCAGTCGGTGTAAAGCAGCCGGTCGAAGAACTCGGCGGTCATGCCGACCGCACCGTCCCCGACTTGGCCAGCAGCCAGAGCACGGGGTCTTCGACCCGGTGCGGCCGGACGCCGCCCGCGGCTACCGTCTTGGTCTCGTAGTCCGGCTCGGCGCCCAGCGCGGACACGCCGAAGTAGCGGAAATCCGTGTAGTTCAGCCGCATGTGCGTGTCGATGTCCTGGGCGTTCCATTCGTGCAGCAGGGCCAGCATGTGCTCGTGCACGGCCTGGCCGTCCGCGTTCCCGTAGGCGGCCACCCGGGGCGCGCCGGTCATGATCGGGTTGGTCCGGTCCAGGGCGGGGAAGAACGCGTCGATCTTGGTGAAGACGACCGCGACCGGGAGGGTGATCTTCCTGTTCCGCTTGACGTTGTGGTCGACCTTGAGCATCTCGGTGATGTTGTTGACCACGTCGAGCGGCGCGTCGTCGTCGGCGTTGATCGCCGCCCCCGGCAGGTTGAGCCTGGCCCGGGCGCCGGGCAGGGCAAACGGGTCGAGCACCACGATCAGCCCGTCGCAGACCGACAGGTACTTCAGGGTGAACGTGGTCGTCACGTCGTTCAGGTCCTCACCCGCGGTGTCGATGAAGGACAGCAGCGTGGACCTGACCGAGGCGCGCCCCAGCCGGGAGGTCTCCTGCTGCCAGCGCAGCAGCAGCGGCGCGGCGTGTCCCCGGGCCGCCAGCTGGTTGGTGGTGGGCGGCAGCACGCGTTCCTTGTACAGCGGGGCTTCGCGGTTGGCCTGGTAGTCGCTCAGCCCCTGGTGGCCGTCGGGATTGTCGGTCGCGAGCCTGACGGCGGCGTCGTACCGTTTCCCGACGACGTCTTTCAGCTGCTTGACCAGCACGGTCATCAGCACCGTCTTGCCGCTGCCCTTCGAGCCGACCAGGCCGATCATGGGGCTCTTGGAATCCGCGAAATCGGACGGCAGCGCGGTGTGGCACTTCGGGCAGGCGCGCAGGTTCGTCCGGCCGCCGCACTCCGGGCAGGACGCGGGCCCGGTCACTTTGTCCGGCGGCGCGAACGTCGGGAACGTCTCCCGGGTGCTCTTGGTCAGCCGCTTGCGCTCCTCGTCGGCTTCCTTCTTGCACTCGGTGTTGCCCCGGCCGAGGCACTGGTACCACAGCCGGGACGGGTCGATGCGCTGGAAGCAGAACGGGCAGACCGTGGTCGTGGCCACTATGACTCCTTCAGGCTGGTGATGGGGGGGTCGATGAGCCTGGCGTGCCCGGCCACGACGAAGCACCGCACCCAGAGCGTCTTGCGCGGCAGGATGACCTTGTGTTCAGCCGGAACCCCCGGCCGCAGCGTCAGGGAGGTGTCGAGGACGGTCTCGCCGTCGGACGGGCTGGTCGGCAGCACCCGGCCGGGGGAGGCCACCATCCGCACCCGGACGCCGTCGCACGCCTGGTCGGCGGTGAACGCTACCTTCTTCGAGCGTCCGCGTAGCGGTCCGATCGACGGGACGAGGCTGGACACCCGGTAACGGATCGCGGTCTCCACCACGTGGCCGATCGTGGCGGCGGCCGGCGGCGAGGTGAAGGAGGCCTTGCCGACTGTGATCACCGCGCGCACCTCGACCTCGCAGGGAGTGCGGCCGAGCGGGATCTTGACGCCGCCCGCGGACCTGTACTGACCGCGGTCGACGTGCACGACGTCTTCGGTGCCGTCGAGCCGCCAGCTCACCTCGGCGATCTGCGCGCTCGGCGGCCACTCCCAGGACACGGTCGCGTAGTCGGCGAACGGCGTCACCGACAGGTGCCGGACTGGATCGGTCACGGCGACCGTGGTGGGCTTGCCCATGACGATGCCCGTCCCGCCGATGGAGAACGGCACCAGGCGGTGCACCCCGGACGGCAGCTCGACCTCGAAGCCGGTCTCCCGCCCGGCCGAGATCAAGGTGCCGGTCACCTCCGGGCCGGCCGCGGCCATGTCGTCGGCCGACACCATGGCGCCGAACGGGATCGCCGGTTCCCGGTCGGTCCGCACGATCCTGACGTCCGAATTGTCGACAGGAAGCCAGCTGATCCGCACCCGGATCGCGCCGTCCGCGCCGACGGAGCGGGCCCGCAGCGTCGAGATCGGCCGGGCTTGCGCCCGCGGCGTGGCGCTGATGTGCTCGGTCGCCGAGCGCAGCTCACCGCCGTCCGGCCCGGTGTAGACCGCGGTCACCTCGAAGTGCTGCGGCTGCCCCTCGACCAGGCCGCTGACCTGGCAGCTGGCGCCGGTCACCCGGACCGGCGCCGGCCCGGTGCCCGGCGCGGTCCTGGTCACCTGGACCCGTGCGTCCGGGTGCACCCGCCAGTGCAGCGCGACCGTGGCCGGGCCGACCTCGGCCTTGAGCTGCGACACCGGCGGGAGCAGCGTCATCGAGACGGTGGCGGGGCGTGAGCTCGGCCTGCCGTCGCCGACGGCGAAGACCGCGTACTGGACCGGCCGGGCCAGCGGGGCCCGCTCGTCGGTGCACGTGTCGCCGCGGTCGCGGTGTACCGGCTCGCCCTCGGTCGGCGCGGTCAGCGGGCGAGGCTGTGCGGACCGGCGGACCACGTAGACGGTGTCCGGGTCGTGGCCGGGCGCGGGCCGCCAGAACAGCTGGACCGCGGCGCCGTGGTCGGCCGCGCGCAGGCCTGCCGGAGGTGGCAGCGGGACCGTCGCCAGCTCAGCGGCGGCATCTTCCGCGCTGTGTAGCGCCGCCTCCTTGAGCAGCGTCTCGGCACGTGCCTCGTCGGGCGCCGCCAGCGCCGCCCGCGCGGCCACGATCAGCTGGTCGAGCCGCTGCTGCGCGGCCTCGACGAGCAGCATCGCGTCGATGCGCCCGCCCTCCGACGGCAGCTGAGCCGCGGCGGCCTTGGCCTCCCGCAGTCTCCCGGTGGCGAGCAGGTCCGGCACCCGCTGCGGACCGGCGGTGCCGCCCCCGCCCTGCTCGGCCACGAGGACCGCGATGACCGCGGCGTCGCCCGCCTCGAGCCCGGCCTCGCGCAGCTTCCCGGCCGCGATGTCGGCCGACACGGACGCCGAATCCCTGGCGATCGTCACCAGGTGGTAGAGCGCGATGTCGTCCAGGCTGACGCCGTCCCGCATCGCCTTGCGCAGGGTCGTGAGCGCGGCCCGGCGGGCGTCCTCGGTCGCCGAGTTGCCGCGTTTGTCGGCCTCGGTGCTCTGCGCGTCCAGGGCCACGGCGTCCAGCCGCTTGCGCGGGTCGTCGAGGCACTCGTACCTGCCGAGCAGCCGGAACGTCCCCGAGCCCGGGTGCACAAGCTCGGCTACCGAGGGGACGGCGCACTCCGACATGCTCTTGAGCAGGGCGGTGAAGGAGGCGATCGGCTCCTTCACCGGCAGGGTAACGTCACTGATGACGGTCAGCCCGGCTCGTTCAGCCGCGAGCTGGCCCTGGGCCGCGGTAAGACCGAGCGTGGCGGCGAACTGGCCGAGCATCCCGGGCGAGGCCACGCCGAGCGTGCCGTAGCGCCGCCGCAGCTCGTCGGCCATGCTGGTGATCGACGCGTCGGAGGCCTTCTGCTGGTCCGACTGCCGCTGCTGCCACCATCCGCGCGTCTCCATCTTCGCGCCGTGCTCGGCCTGCAGCCGTTCGTCCTCGGCCCGGCACAGCTTGGCGACCTGGGCAATGTTGGACTTACCCATGTAGATCTTGTTCCAGGCGGCGCGCACGGCCCTGATCTGCGCGGCGATCTCACTGTCCGTGGCGGGGAGCGTGATCGCGTACCGCGCCATCAGGTCGCCGGGGGCGACCCGGGTGCCGCGGTGCTTCTTGAGGAACTCCTCGCGGTACTCCGTCTCGTCGAAGCTCATGTCCGCTACGAGGTGCTGATGGACAGGCCACGCTGGTTCTGCTTCGCGTCTTCCACCTGCTCCCGGGACAGGACGCTGATCCGCACGTTCATCTCCAGCTTCTTGCCGCTCTTGGGCTCGGAGGCAAAGAGGTTGACGGTGCCCTCGGCGTCGACCGTGATGTCGATGTTGACCGGCGAGCCGGCCGGCAGCGCGAACGGCCGCAGGCCCTCGATCAGCCCCGCGTCGTCCACCCGGTGGTTGGCCGCCAGGCCGGCGCTGGGCACATCGCCTGCCTGCTCCCAGATCTCGATCTCGACCCCGGGCTGGTTGGCCACCACGGTGCTGGCGACCAGCGTTTCCGCCTGGAAAGGCAGCTGGGTCTGCGCGGCGATGAGGTGCTCGATGTAAGACGCGCCCTCGGGGTCGTCTTCCCAGTCGGGCTTGGTGGTGTCGATGAGCTTCACGCCGACCGCCTTCGGCAGGACGTTGACGACCGTTCGCTGCGCGAGGCTGCGGACCTTGTCCTCCTCCAGGCCGGTCCGGTTGGCTACTTCCTCGACGGCGGCGTCGGTCACCGGGCCGGAGGGCAGCCCCGCACCCGGGCGGCTCGCGTCGGCCGTGGTGGCGCCGGACCCGGTCTGCCCGTCGGCGTCGCCGGTGTCGACGAACCTGACGGTCTGGCCGGCCGCGTACAGGGCCGCGCCCTTGGCCACCGCGAGGTCCGGGTCGGACAGCCGCGGCTGCCAGCTGAATTCCTGCTCGAGCCGCTCGCTCACGGCCGGCATCCAGCTGGACCCGCCGACCAGCAGCAGCTGGCTGATCTGGCCGCGGATCCCCGGATACCGTTCCTCGGCCTCGTTCAGCGTCCGGCTGGTGATGCGGATCGTCTCTTCGAGCAGGTCCGCGGTCATCCCCTCGAACTGCTTGCGGGTCACCGTGAACTTGGCGGACGTCCCGGTGTAACGCCGGATGATCTGCTTGCTCTCGGCCTTGGACAGGTCTTTCTTCAGCTGCTCTGTGAGGGTGCGGATGGCTTGCAGCTCCGCCTCGTCGTCGCGGACGGACTCGTCGCCCCACTGCTCGATCAGCTGGTCGAGGATGTAGTCGAAGAGCTTCTCGTCCCAGTCGGCGCCGCCGAGCCGGGAGTTGCCGCCCACCGCGAGCACCTCGACCGCGGTCTTGGTCAGCTTGATCAGGCTGACGTCGAAGGTCCCGCCGCCCAGGTCGTACACGAGGAACGTGGTGCCGTCCGCGCTCCCGGTGACGCCGTAGTGCAGGGCCGCGGCGACCGGCTCGGGCACGATCCCGATGACGTTCAGGCCCGCGATGTCGCCGGCCTGCTTGGTGGCGTCCTTCTCCAGCAGGCCGAAGTACGCGGGCACCGTGATCACGACGTCGTTCACCGGCCGGTGGGTGTTGGTTTCCGCGTCCTTGGCCAGCGCACCCAGGATCAGCGCGGAAATGGACGGCGGCGTGTAGTCCTGGCCGAAGAAGTCCCTGTGCCACTCCTTGTCGCCCATCGCCCGCTTGATCAGCGACACGACCTGGTCGGGGAACACGCCGGCCGACTCCTTGGCGACCTTGCCGACGACGATGTTCTCTGCCGTCTCGAAGTACACCACCGAGGGCGTCGTGTCCTGGCCTTCGCTGTTGCGGGTGACCGCCGGCCGGCCCGTCTCGTCGATATAGCCGACCACCGAGTACGTGGTGCCGAGGTCGATGCCGTAAATGCCGTGTGCTGGCTCGCTCATTGCCCCTGCTCTCCTTGCGTGACCGCGTACACCGTGACCTCGGCTGGCGCGATCGGGCTGTTGGCCTCAATGTCCAGGTAGCCGTCGCGGTTGAGCGCGGCGACGTGCCCGGCCAGCGTCGGGTCGGCCGTCGGCTCACCGCTGACCCGGCGGTGCATCCGCGGGTTGAAGGGATCGCCGGCCTCGGGCGCGTAGGTGACGACGCCGTTGCTCTCCAGGGTGAGCTCGATGCTCTCCGCGTAGGACCGCAGCAGGTCGGCGGTCTTGGCCGCGTCGAAGTCCGCGGGCAGCGTGGCCGCCTGCTTGAGCAGGTCATCGCGCAGGCGGCACATCTCCGCGAGCACGGGCCGCAGCAGGCCCCGTCGTTCGCCCTGGCGCAGCTGCTCGAGTTCGGCGCGCAGGTAGTCGATGACGGACTCGCGCTGCTCCGCCCGGGTGTGGTAGCGCTGCGACGAATCGGCGAGCTTGCGCACCGAGACCGAGATCTCGGTGATCAGGTCCTCGGGCGCCCCGGCCGGTTCTCCGGCCAGTTCTCCGGCCGCTGCTTCGGCGGCGGCTCCGGCCGGTTCCGTCAGCGGCGGGTCGGCCGGAGGGGCCGTGACGGCAGGGAAGCCTGCGCCGCCTGTTTCGCCGCTGCTGCTGCCACCGTCGCCGTCGCCACCGGCCGAATTCCATGCTGATACCACATTTATCCCTTTCCAGCCGTGCGCAGGACAAGCACGCTTGATCTGCTCCGTGAGTTTGGGACCCCCCCGGGACCGTTGTGATCCGCGTCGGCTCGTACTCCCGATTGCCTTGGATTGCCGGTGCTGCCTTAGATATATGTGACGTACCAGTGCGTACCTAGGTTGGCATGCCCTTGGATACCCGGTGATACCCGTAATTAAGGGATTGACATACCGGAGAAGCGGGCCGGCCGCCTCTCCGGGCGTGGCCGGACGGAAATGCTCGCCGCTGCGGTCGCCCCCCGGAACCCGGACGGCTGGTCGTCAGTCCGTGGATCTTCGGGCCGGGCCGGTCCATTGGATGCCGGCGAGCGCGGTACCCCCTTGTCGGCTGCCTCTCCTTGACGTGCCTGGTTTCCGTTTTCTACGCTACCGGGCGGCCAAGTTCAAGACCGACGCCCGATTTCGGGTCAATTGCTGCAAACCGGGGTTCGCTGGCCCAGTCGAACACGCAGTTCAGCGCGTACGATCGGGTGAATCGTGGAAAATTTACCGATAAGCCGGGCTGGTCACGCCGAGGGAATGTTTGATCATGGGACGTCCGCAGAAGCCGCTGGACAGGGACGGCTCGCCGGTGCGCGAGTTCGCGTTCTGGCTTCGCGATCTTCGTAAGAGCTCGGGTCTCACTTTCCAGCAACTTGGGAAGAATGCCCATTATGCGACGAGTACGGTGCAAGCGGCCGCATCGGGAGAACGCCTTCCGACCCTTCGCGTGACGCTGGCCTTCGTCAAGGCCTGCGGCGGCGACGTCCAGTCATGGCGGGTCTACTGGACGCAGGTCCAGCGCGCTCTCGACCGTGGTGCTCCGGACGGCCTTGACCGGCCGGTCAAGCCGCCCTGGGCGCAGGCAGTGGCGGCCGCCGAGTCCGCTCTCGCCGGGCCTGCCGCGGACCCGCCTGACGGCTGGTTCATCGAGTCCTTCACCGCGCTGCTGCAGCTCGACGCCGATCCGGTCGAGGCGATCGAACGCCGGCTTGTGGTCGCGACCACCGAGGGCCTGGCCGAGCTCGCGACCTCGGTGAGCGTTCCCCGCCACCCCGATGACGCGGGCGGAGCGCACGGGCTTGAGGCTGAGCTTCTGTACGGCGGCCTGCTCGAACTGCGCGAGCAGCCGTACGAAAGCTACTTCCGCCACGTCATCGTCCTGCCCAGGCCGCTGCGCTCAGGTGAGCACCACGAATACGCCATGCGGCTGCGTATTCCCGCTGGACAGCGCATGGCCTCGCACTACGTGCACGTCCCGTTCCGGCGCAGTGATCATTTCGACCTCCGGGTCCGTTTCGATGTCCGGCGGCCGCCGCAGGCGGTCTGGCTGCTCCGCGGGGCGCCGACGGCCGTGATCTATGAGCGCGGGCCGACCGCGGAAACGGTGGTTCCCGACCGTTTCGGCGAGGTTCACGTCAGCTTCCGCGACCTCCGGCTTGGCCTTGGTTACGGTCTGTGCTGGCGCGAGTGACCCGGTGGGCGGGGAGCGCCCCATGGCCGACCGGATGTCGGCCGGTTCCTGCCCGGCCAGCTGGCCGGATCCCTGGTTCTACTGACTGTGCCTGGCCGAGACCGGCGGGCGTAGCCAGTGGAAGGGGGGCCGCGCAGATGCAGCCGCACGTGATTTATTTCCTGCTCATGCTGCTCGGCGCGCTGGCCTGAGCGCGCGGCGGGCTGCGGGCGTGCCAGCCATCAGCCCGCCGCCGCGCCCGGGCAGGTGCCAGGGCCGTCCCGGCCGGAGCGTTACCGCCCCGGCCGGGTCACCGGCCCTCAGGTCGGCGGCCGATCCCGGCGACGATGATCTCCGCCGTGGCCCGCCTGCGGGTGATGAAGTGGATATGCCAGCTGTTATCCCGGCGGATTTCGCGCTCCAGTGCGGACCATATCCAGGTAAAGCTGACGGCCGGGTCCATGCCGCCACGGCCTGCCCCAAGCAGCGGGAAGCCGAGCGAGTTCAGGGGCGGGCTGAAAAGGTCGCGTTCGGCTCTCGCCAGGGCGAACGTATTGCTGACGGCCCGGGCGATCGCGGTCGGCTCGACGTCGTAATCGTTCGTGCCCGGCCGGGGCGAGGCGACCGCGGTGTGGTAGATCCTGCGGATGCCCTGCCGGTCCAGCGCCCCGGACGAGGTCACGGCCACGGTTCCGGCGGTGACCGGCAGGCCGGGGCGTCCGTGATCCCTGACCCAGGCTTGCAACTCGTCCAGGATCGTGTCGGCGACGGTGGCGCCGTCCGGCGCGCGGCGGGCCGCGGCCCGCCTGAGGGCAGCGGAGACCGAGGCCTTGTACGGCTGAGGCATCTCGAGGTAGAGGTTCGTGGGCGCCACCACGACGTCCACATCGCGCAGCAGCTCCACGGGTTCGACGTGCACGACGACCGGGAAGCTGGCGTCTCCGGCCCGGCAGTCAAGAGCTATCTCGCCGGCCAGTTCCGGCGGTCCCGCGCCGGTGGGCGGGCGGCTCGGCGCCGGCTGGCACAGCTTCAGGATTTCCTCGGCGACCTGCTCGATCACCACCCGTTCTTGATGCTTGCGAAACCGCTCGACGCTGACGCCGTATTCTTGCGCGGCCCGGCGGCGCCGGTCCTGGGCGGGACGGTCGCGCGCGCCGCGGTTCAGGCCGAAGGTATGCGCGGCCGCCGAGGCCAGGGAACCACCGCCGAGGTTCTCGACCGCGGCCCGGAGCAGCGCCTCGACCGCACCGGGATTGGCCCCGGCCGCCGGGAGGACGGATATGCGTTCCGCCGCCGAACGCAGTGCGGCCAGCTCGGTGTGCCTGATCCTGACCAGGCCGCGTTCCCTGAGCAGCCTGAGATCGGTGACGATCTGCTCGACCGGTATGAGGTCCTGTTGCTCGGACACAGCCCTGAGCATGGCCCGCCGCGTCCCGGCTGGCAACCGCGTTTGCCGCAATCGCCCGTTTTATGTCATTAGTCTTGCACCGGGTATTTCATGGACAACATCCCGGCAAACCAGATATTTGCCGCAATTTTCCGTAAATCTATCTGCGGCCCCGTGAGTATCCCCGTTTATGGTGCAATTCTCGGTATGGTTTCTCGCGGGGAGGACACGTCGGTTGATGAGGGGCGGGCCGTGGCGGATGCGGCTACTCCCGCCGGGGACGCGCTTTCCGCGATCGGGGAGCTCCGCGTCTCGATAGCGGAGCTTGTGTCGCAGGTGGCGAGGGATCATGATCGCGCGCAGGCGAGAGAAGGCGTCATCGACCGGCTGCACGCCGAAGTGCAGGGACTCCGGGCGGGGGAGGCGCGCTCGCTGCTGCGGCCCGTGGTGACCGACCTGTGGCGGCTCCGGGATGACCTGGCGAGGCAGGCCCGGTCGGTGCCTGACTCGATGACCCGCGGCGAGGTGGCCGTGCTGCTCGAGTCCTACGCCGACAGCGTGGTGCTCATCCTCGAACGCTGCGGCATCGTGGCGGTCCGGCCGGAGCCGGAGACGAAGTTCGACCCGCGCCAGCAGCAGGCCGCGGGCGTCGTCGGGACGACCCGGCCTGATCTGGACGGAACGGTCGCCGGCGTGGTGACGGACGGCTATGCCGAGGCCGGCACGGGCCGGCCGGTCACGCCCGCCAGGGTCACCATCTACCGCCATGCCGACGGCGGCCCGCCGGACGGCCCGGCGGGTGAGGGGCGATGACGGCAGACAGCGCCGGTGACCGGATCGCGAGCCTGCGGGAAGCGCCGGATCAGGCCTCTTCTGCGCCCGATCGGCTCCTGCTGCTGGCCGGGCTGATCGATGCGGCACGCTACGCGGCGTTCGAGGGTTCGCCGGAAGACCGGGACGCCGCGCTTCGCTACGCCACGGAGGGGCTGGCCTCGGCGGGCGCCGACGCCGGCCAGGCGGATACATGTCACCTGGTCATCGCCTGGATGGCGCTGACCAGGCAGCTGACGAGCGCGCAGCGTGCGGTGGTCAGGACCGGGCCGTCCGTGGAGCAGGTCAGGCGCGACGGCGCGAAGGCGGCGGAGATGCTGGCCGCGCTTGGCCGCGTCGAGATCTCCCCTGACGACGTGGAGACCGCCCTCTCGCACCTGCGGCAGATTACCGCCGCCGGGGAGATGGGGGACATCGTGCCCATGCTCTGGGCCCTGGCGCTGTTCGCCGCCGCGGGCGCGGGCCTGGACACAGGCGATGCCGGCCGGGTGGCCGCTGACCTGTGGCAGGCGGCCAGCCAGGGGTCGCCAGAGACACCGGAATACGCGGAGCTGCAGACGCTGCGGGCCGCCCTGCTCGCCGTCCAGGCCGGGAAATCCGGCCGGCCGGACCAGCTGAAGTCGGCGGCCGATGCCCTGCGAGACGCCGCGCCGCGGCTCCCGGCGGGGCATCCGGCCCGGGCCGCGCTGCTCGACCTGCTGAGAGTGTCGCTGAGCGATCAGGCGGCCACGGCGGGATCCGCGGCTGACGTGGCGGCCGAGGTCGAGTGGATCGTGGCCACGCTGGAGGGGCTGCCGCCCGATGATCCTGGTTACGCGCGCACCTTGACCTCCGTGGGCATCCGGCTGTTCACGCTCGGGCTGTCGAATCGGACCGCCATACCGGTTGACCGGCTGATCGCCCAGCAGGAGCGGGCTCTGGAACGCATCGCGCCCGCGGACCAGGACCGGCCCCTCGCCGAGTTCATCTACTGGTCCGCGGTGGGCATGCGGGCGGCGATGGAGCACCGGCCGGACGTCGCGGACACCGCTATCGCAGGACTCATGCGGTGCGGCGACGGCCTCCCTCCGGAGCACCCGTTCCGCCCGTATGCCGCCATGGCCGTATCGATCGCCCTGACCGACCGGTACGTCATGACCGGTGAGCTGCGCCAGATCGAGACCGCCCGCGAGTATCTGCGGGAAGCCTTCCGCCTCCTCGAGGCGACCGGGGCGGCTCCCAACGGGTACCTGCTGTACCTGCGCGCCATGCTGCGCATGATCCCTGGTCAGGGCGAGCCCGTGACCGGTGTTCCGGCCGAGGTTATCGGGGACCTGGACCAGGCCGCCGGGCTGATCGGGGGGCAGGATCCGCTCCGGCCGCGGGTTGTCGCCGCCCTGCAGGCGGCCCGGGCCGTGCGCGGCATCATGTCCGCTCCGGCCGGGCCGGGTATACCGCTGGGGGAATCCGAGCGAACGGCACTTGAGCAGGTCCTGGCCGAGGCGGAGAACATCAGCCACGACCACCCCGACTTCCCCGGGCTGGCGGGGGGCGCCGCGGCGGGCCTCATGGTCCGCGCGCTCGCCGATCAGGATGCTTCCCTCGTCGACCGGGCCATCGCGCTGATCGCGGCCGCGTGCGCGGTCCCCGGCCTCACCGCCCGCGAGCGGCCCAGGCTGCTTGACCTGCACGGATCGGCCCTGCTCGGGCGTTATCACCTCAGCCGTGCCCGGCGTGACCTGAGTAACGCCGTCGAGCGTCTGGAGGAGGCGCGGCGGGCCGTCGAGCAGGAGGTGGGCAGCCCGTACGCCGCCGATGTGCTGGCATCCCTGGCGCGCGCCTACCGCTACCGGGCGGACGCGAGGCAGGCCGAGCTCGGGCGGGATGACCCCGCGCGGTTCACCGCGAACCGTGCCGACGTGGACAGGGCGGTGACCACCGGGCTGGCCGCTTTGCGCGAGCACGCCGGGGACGTGCTCCTGCAGGACAGCGACGAGAACGCGCTGTCGGTGGCGCGGCAGGGAACCAGCGACGCGACCGAGATGGCCCGCTGGTTCCTCGACCGCGGCCGGCCGGCTCCGGCCATCGACGCGATCGAGCTTGGCCGCGGCATGGTGCTGCACGCCGCCACCTCGGGGGCCGAGCTCGGAGAGGTGCTGCGGGACGCGGGTCATGAGGACCTCGCGTCCGAGTGGGCCCGCCAGCTGTCCGGCGGGGAGATGGCAGCCGACCTCAGGTACCGCATCATGACGGCCATTGAAGGGTCGACCGCGGAGGCCAGGCTGCTCTCCCCGCCATCAGCCCGGGAGATCGGCGCGGCGCTGACCGAATGCCGCGCGGACGCGCTGGTGTACCTCCTGCCCAGAGGGGAGGACGGGATCGGTCTCGGGGTCCTGGTCGACCCCGGCGGAGGCGTGCGGCGGGTACCGCTTCCTGGTCTGTACGCGGGCGCAGGCAGCCCCGTCGAGGCGGCCCTGCGGGCCAGGCAGCGGGCCGATGCGGCCGGCCGCGACCACGCGGCCAGGAAGGACTGGCAGCAGGCGCTCGGCGAGCTGTGCGACTGGGCGTGGCGTGCCGCCATCGGGCCCTTGCTCAGCGTCATCCCGGCCCGCGGCCGGGGACCGGAGCGCCGCGTCGTCCTTGTGCCCGGCGGCGAGCTTGGCCTGGTCGCGTGGCACGCGGCCCGCCGGCCCGACGGCGGCGGACACAGGTACGCCTGCCAGGACGCGATCTTCTCCTACGCGCCCTCGGCGCGGCACTTCACCGAGGCGGCCCGGCGCCGTCCTCGTCAGTGGGCCCTTGACCCGGTGCTCATCTCCGACTCCGAGCCTTCCCTGTACGCGACCGCGGTGGGGATCGGCTACCTCCATACCGAGTACTACCCGGCGGGCTCCGTCTTCGGCTACGCGAACAGCCGGCTGGCTCAGCCGCCGCCAGGCTCGGCCGCCGCCACGGCCGCCGACGTCCTCGCGACGCTGCCGCACGGGACGTCGCCCGGGGCGTCGTTGCTGCATTTCGGCTGTCACGGACGGGCCCAGGTGCCTGCTCTCGGCTCCCGCCTGAATCTCGGCGACGAAGGAGATCTGGCGGTGCGGGACATCCTCAGGCAGGCCAGGAAATGGCGGGCCGGGGTACCCGGGATAGCCGGGATACCGGCGTCGGCCGAGTCCGGGGGGCTTGTCGTCCTCGCCTCCTGCCTCAGCGACGTGACCGAGGCCGATTTCGATGAGGCCCTGACCGTGGCGACAGCCTTCCTGTCCGCCGGGGCCACCGGGGTGGTCGCGGCCCGGTGGAGCGTGGCTGACGCCCGGACGGCCCTGTTCGTGACCGTGTTCCACCACTACCTGAACGGCGGCCAGCCGGACCCGGCGCGGGCGCTGCGGGCCGCGCAGCTCTGGATGCTCGACCCGGGCCGGGTGGTGCCTGACGGCCTGCCGCCGGTCCTGGGCGACGAGGCGAGCGACCCCGGCCTGACCCACCCCGAGGCCTGGGCGGCCTTCGCCTACCAGGGCCGTTGACGAGATACCCGGTGAGGTGACATGACGATAGGAATCGACCTCGGCACGACCCACTCGTGCGTGGCGCGTATCGATGACACGGGCCGGCCGGTCATTATCAAGAGCGCTATCGGTGAGGACACGACCCCGTCGGTGGTGTATTTCGAGTCGCGGCAGAATGTGGTCGTCGGCCGGGCGGCGAAGAACGAGGCCCTGCTCGCACCGGATCTGGTCGCGCAGCTGGTGAAGCGCGACATGGGCAGCCAGGCCGAGTATGTGTTCCACGGCGAGCGTCACACGCCGGAGACGGTTTCCGCGCTCATTCTCAGGGAGCTGGCCCGCGCGGCGGCGGAGCATACCGGTGCGGAGGTACGCGACGTGGTGATCACGGTCCCCGCGTACTTCGGGGTCGCCGAGCGAGAGGCCACCCGGCGGGCCGGGCAGCTGGCGGGCCTGAACGTGCTGGACGTGCTGGCCGAGCCGGTCGCGGCCGCGATGCACTATCAGTCCGTGTCCAGCGGGCATTCCGCCCCGAAGCACATCTTGGTGTACGACCTTGGCGGCGGCACGTTCGACACCACGGCGATCCGGCTGGACGGCGATGACATCACCGTGGTCTGCACCGACGGCGATGACCGCCTGGGCGGCGCGGACTGGGACCGGGTCATCGCCGATTACCTGCTCGGTCAGCTTGAGGCCGAGCATCCCGGGCTCAGGCCGCGGGATGACCCGCAGTTCATGCAGGATCTCCTCATCTCCGCCGAACGGCTGAAGCGCGACCTGAGCATGACCCAGGCCAGGCGGCACATCCTGCGGTTCGGCGGTGCGGTCACGCAGGTGGAGCTGACCAGGGACAAGGTGGAGGAACTGACCGGCCGCCTGCTTGATCGCACGGTCACGGTGACCGAGCGGACGATCGCGACGGCCCGCACCAAGGGCGTGCGGCAGTTCGATGACGTACTGCTGGTGGGGGGCATGACCCGGCTCCCGGCGGTGACCCGGATCCTGAAGGAACGGCTGGGCCTGGACGCTCGTCACCACGAGCCCGACCTCGCGGTGGCCAAGGGTGCCGCGCTCTTCGCCCTGCTCCGTAAGGTTCGCCCGGATACAGGACAGGACAAGACAGCGGAAGACGTGGCCGCGATGACCGGCCTGACCGTGGCCGAGGTGGAGAAGATGGCCGGTCAGCGGGTGGCGACCGTGATACCGCGCGGGTTCGGGGTCAAGGGGATCGACGGATCGGACCCGCTGGCCGCGACCGACCCGGTCAACGCCAGGCAGATCGTGATCCACCTGCTGCCCGCCAATACCTCGCTGCCCGCCGACACCGGGCCGTACACCTTCCACACGGTCATCGACAACCAGCGGATGGTGGGCATTGAGGTGTGGGAACAGGCGGGCCCGCTGGAATCGCCCGATCTCAGCGAAAACCGCAAGGTGGGTGAGGGCATCCTCCGGCATCTTCCGCCGCGGCTGCCCGCGAGAACGCCGATCGAGGTCACCTTCTTCATGTCGGAGACCGGACTGCTCACGGTGCACGCGACGGAACCCGCATCAGGCCGCGACCTGCGGTTTGACCTGCAGATCGGGGGCCTGGACCAGGTCGGCATGGACCAGGCCCGCCGGTCGGTGGATGGCTACGACGTGAGCGGGTGAGGCGGATGGCCACCGAGGACGCCATCGCGGCTTTGCCCGAGCACTGGGATGACGTGATCTCCCGTCTCGGTGCCGCCCGCGCCGGGGAGCTCCGTGACCTGGTCGAGGGCCTGGGCGGCCCGGATCACCGGCGGGTTGTCTCGCGGATCGCGGATCTCCTGGCCGAGGGGCTGCCGCCGGAGCATGCCATCCGGCGTGAGCTGGCGGGCGGGTACCTGTTCCGTAAACCGCCCGATCCGGACTGGTCAGCGGTGACGCTGGCGGTGCGGGACAAGACGGACTCAGGCAGTCAGCCGGTCGGCACGGTCCTGACCGACCACTGGGCCGACATCTGGGCATCGCTGGCGGAAGCGCGACGGACGGAACTCGCGGCTTTGATGCGGGAGCTGATCCGGCCGGCCGCCGACGAGGACGCCGCTGGCCGGCTCGTCCCTCAGCTCATCCAGCTCATCCAGCGGGCGCTTCCGGCGGAACACCCGGCCCACAGGGACCTTGACCGGGGAACCGGGCTCGGGCCCGGCACGCCGGGCTGGGATCGGCTGGCCGGCCAGTTGCGCGTGCTTTCTGTGTGGGTAACCCGGGCTCAGGTCCGCGCTCGGCTGCTCCAGGCGGCCTCCCGCTCGCCCGCGCAAGTCCGGGCCCGCGGGGAGGATCCGGACCGGCGGTTCCTGATACGGCTCGATACCCCCGCGAACGGGCAGCGTCTCCCCGCGTTCCAGTTCGACCCCGCCGGGCACGTCATTCCCCTGGTCCTTGAGGTGAACGAGCAGCTGTGCGCGGATGAGGACCCCTGGGGGGCGGCTGACTGGTGGCTCGGGAGGAACGCCTGGCTGGACGCCACGCCGGCCAGCCTGATCGGCCGCGACGACCGCTCCTTGCGCATCGCGGCGGCTGACGACGGCACGGCGGACTGGTGAACCCGTGACTGCCTTCAGGCCGCCGGGTGCGTTGTGCGGGGATCCCGAGCTCCTCACCTTGCCGCCGGGTTCCGCCCTGTGGCGGGTGCACGGGCGGCTACGGCCAGCGGACCAGTTCAACCTGAATGCGGCGAAGTCGGTCTGGGATGGCGGCCGGTTCGACAGCACGCCCGCGGACCATTTCCCTTTTCTCTACGCGGGATTCTCGCCCGAGACGGCCTTGTGCGAGACGCTGCTGCGTGACCTGCCGTTCGAGAGCGGCAGCCGCCAGCTCCTGCGTAAGAACGTCAGGGACAGGGTCCTCTCCAGGCTGACCACCACCGCCCCCTTGACGCTGCTGTCGCTGGTCAGCACCGCTCACCTGGCCAAGATCTGCCAGCACAACGACTGGCTGGTCCATGCGGAGGGTCTTGACTACAACGGGACCAGAGACTGGGCCTCGTGGCTGCGCAAGCAGGTCGCCGACGCGCAGGGTCTCATCTGGTGCTCGCGCCGTAACGTGCCGGAGCGATCGATCGTCCTGTTCGGCGACCGGTGCCCAGGCGGAACCGTGCTGACCGACCGCTCGGTGCCGTCCAGACGGTTGGACGACGTCCGCGGCGCCGAATTCCTGAACCTGTGTCTGGCCCCCTATGCGGTGACCGTCTCCGCCCCGCCCGGGTAGCGGCCCGTGCCTGGCCCGGATCAGGCCTCGCTAGCGGCGGTGAGGTTGTCCCGCACGGTCCTGGTGAGCGGGTGGTCCTGGCCGAGGTACCGCTCGCAGTCGGTCAGGGTGCGCTCGAGCAGCGTGATCGCCTCGACCAGCCGGCCGTCCGCGTACTGCGCCGCGGCCAGGGCGGAGCGGACGGTCAGCGTCTCAACTTCGCCGGGGCCGAGGATGTGCTCGCAGTCGGCCAGGACCTGCTCGTACTGGGTGATGGCCTCGGCGCGCCGCCCGGCCTGCAGGTACGCGCCGGCCAGGCTGGCCCGGGCGGTCCTGGTGTCCGCGTGGTCGGTGCCGGATACCCGTTCCCGGTCGGCCAGCGTCCGCGCGTAGACCGGGATGGCCTCGCGCAGCTGCCCGGCGCTGCGGTAGCAGAAGGCGAGGTTGGCGCGGGCCGCGATGGTATCCGGGTGGTCCGGGCCGACGGTCCGCTCCC
>JBEKGC010000024.1:0-32878 GCA_050013055.1 Streptosporangiaceae bacterium | reverse complement strand
AGCATGTAGGCGGTGGCCTGGTCGGGCTCGGGGAACCGGTCGATCTGCAGCTCCACGAAGTTGCGGTCAGGGTCCTGGTAGTACATCGAGGTGGTGACGCCGTGGGCTATGCAGACGGCGGGAGTGATCCCCTTATCACGCAGCATCGTGTAGCGCTCGAGCAGGTCGTCGATGCTGTCGAAGGTGTAGGCCGAGTGGTGCAGGGCCGCGGTGGTGGCCGTCTTGGCTTGCATCGGGATGGGCGGGTGCAGCAGCGCGACGCGGTGGTGCTCGTCGTCGAAGGTCAGGAACGTCAAGGTGGCGTCCTCGTACACGACGTGCGCGTCCAGGACGGTGCAGTACCAGTCGCGCATCGCCTCAGGGTGGGCGGTCTGGAAGACGTTGTGGGCGAACTTGGGCTTGGACATCTCGGTCTCCTCTGCTGTGCCGCAGCTCACACGCTAATCCTGATATGTGATAACAGTCAAGATTCTGATATTTTTGATATCGTCCCCGAGCAGCCGAGACACGAAGCGGGAGCGGACATGACCGTCGCGTCGGCCAGTTCCGGATCGGTCCGGCCCATCGCGACCCGGTCAGTTTCGGAGCAGGTGACCAACGAGATCCGCCGCTCGATCCTGGCCGGCACCCTCCCACCCGGGCAGAGCCTGTCGTTGCGCCGGCTCGCCGAGCAGCTCGGCGTCAGCTTCATCCCGGTCCGCGACGCGCTCCGGGTGCTCGAGGCCGAGGGTCTCGTCGTGAATCCCGCCGGGCGCAGCGCGAGCGTGGCCCCGCTGGATCTTGAGGAGTTCCACGCGATCTACCGCGTCCGCCGGATGCTCGAGCCCGACCTGGCCCGCCGCTCGGTGCTGCAACTCGGGGAGGCCGAGCTCGGCCGGCTGTACCAGGCCGCGGCGGAATTCGGTGGCGCCGAGCGCAGCATGGATGACATCTACGACGACCACCGGGCGTTCCACCTGGCCTTGCTCGCGCCAGCCGCCTCGGCCTGGGACATCCGCATTCTGATGATGAGCTGGCGGGCGAGCGAACGGTATGTCCGGATCGGTTTCGGGCGGCTCGATCCGGACCCGCGTGAGCACGACCGGCGGCGCGAGGCGCACCAGCTGCTCGTCGACGAGTTCCGCCCGCGCGACCCCCAGGCCGCCGCCCGGGCCTTGGCGGACCACCTGGCCCGCAACGAGGATCTGGCCCACACCGCGCTGTCCGGGTCCGCGGCCCGGTGACCACAGTGAGGAGCCCGGCCGGCCGTGGCTTCACGGCGCGGCCGGGCTGCTGCCGCCTGGCTGGCCTGCTTGCACGGGCAGGCCAGCCAGGCTAGCGCGTTGCGAGCCGGGGCTAGCCGACCGTGTAGGTGTAGGGAAGGTTGACGAGCTCGTCACCGGCGACCGTGGCCAGGTTGAGGGTGTCCACGGCGATGAAGCCGTGCACCACCGTTCCCTTGGGCGCGCTCGGGGTGATGGTGAGCGTGATGGTGCCCGTCTGGCCGGGCGCGAGGGTGAGCGGTGAGTAGGGGGCGCTCGCGTTCACGCTTTGCGCCCAGGCGTCGCCTGAGGTGGAGGTGACGGCCGCATCGAACGGGTTGGTGTTCGCGACCGCCGCCAGGTTGACCGTTCCGGTGGTACCGGTCGTGAACGGCCCGGTGGCGTCCGGCAAGCCGAAGAAGAACCCGGGCGCGACCTCGGGCGCCGCCAGGGCGGCGACCGCGTCGTCACCGGCCGAGATGCCGAGCAGGTCGGGGTCCCCGAAGGCCCAGGAGACGTCCATCGTGATCGGCACCGTACCCTGCGCGGCAAAGACGACCGCGTTGGTGTTGGTCGGCACCAGCCAGTTCGGCTGGGCCGACAGCGACAGCGGCAGCGGCACGTTGTTCACGTCCGAGCCGAGCAGTTCCTGCGGGACCTTGCCGTTCAGCCGCGGGTCGGTGAAGAAATCCTTGGCGATGTTGCCGGTGTTCGTCACCGTGACGGTGGCCGTGACCGGCTGGCCGGCGGGCAGCACGGTGCTGGCCGAGTCCGGTATCCCGCTGCTGGTCACCGACGGCGCGGTGAACGAGATCGAGCCGGTGAACGGCTCGGTCAGGTGCGCGCCGTCGACGGGGGCCGCGACGAGCAGCACCAGGGTCCACAGGCCGGAGGCCGGCGTGCCGTGGAAGAACTGCATCGTCGGGCCGTCTGCCAGCGCGTCGTTGGCCGTGGTCTGCGCGTCGAGCGGCTCACCGTTCGGATCGATCAGGAATCCTTCCAGGCCGTAGTCGGAGTCGGTGAGCCGGACGCCGAGGTTCAGCGACGGCTGGCCCGAGGGCACGGTGAACTGGTAGGTGAACTCCTGCCCGGCGTTGAACGAGTTGCCGCCGCCGGTCAGCGTGCCGTTGAAGGAACCGCCGGTGGAGGAGACCGGGACCTGCGCGCGGAGCACGATCGGGATGCTCCCGTCCGTCGTTCCGCCGGTGCCCAGGTGCAGCTTGAGCCCCTCGTCCCCGGCCTGGCCGGCCGTGACGGTCACCTGGAACGTGCCGGACTGCCCCGGCGCCAGCGTCAGCGTGGCCGGCGAGACCGTCCCGGCCGAATGGAACTGCTCGGTCGAGTAGGAGAACGTAACCGGCCCGTAGTACGGGGCGGTGCTGTTCGTGAAGATCACCGCGGTCCAGGTGCCCGCGATCGGATTGTGCACCTCGACGTGCCCGTACCCGCTCTGGTTGGTCCCGATCAGGGAGTAGGCGGCCACGCTGCCGTTCGGGTCGAACAGCGTCTCGTAGGCGACGCCGCCGATCGTCTGGTCGTTCCAGGTGATGTTGCCGTTCAGGTTGCCCGTCCCGGCGGGGACGGTGAAGGTGTGGGTGGCGTAGTGGTCGGTGTTCCCCTCACCGTCGATGTAGGTGGGGCTGGAGGAACTCAGGGTCACGGTGCCCGTGTTGTTCGAAACCGTGGTCGGTAGGCCGGACACGGTGGGGGTGACCGTCTGGGAGCCGGTGCCCTCGTTGGTCACGCCGACGCTGAACGTGGCCGTCTGGCCCGCGTTCACCGTGGCGTCCAGGCTCGTCTTGTTGACCAGCAGCGCGCTGCCCTGCGGGCTGCCGCCGTTGACGGACTCGGCCAGCTGCACGGCCTTGAGCGTGTTGACCAGCCCCGCGCCCTGGTGGTCGGCGGGCGCGCCGAGGTCGGTGGCGGTGCTGACGATGATCTGCTCGACCAGCGCCGGAGACGGCTGGCTGCCGTTGTGCGTGTGCTCGTAGGCCGCGATGACCAGCGCCGCGGTGCCCGAGGTCTCGGGGGCTGACGCGCTGGTGCCGCCGGCCGCCCAGATGGGCGGCGGGTTGCTGCCGTGGTCTATGTCGGCGCAGCCGAAGAACGCCGTGGTGTTGCTGCTGCACAGCGACCAGCCGCGGTCGCCGGGGGCGACCACGTCCACGGTGTGCGGGTTGAACTCGGTGACGCCGTCGGAGCTCAGCGCGGTGATGTTGTTGTTCTCCCAGCCGCCCGGTGACAGCTGCGTGCCGTACCGGGTGGTCTGGCGGTAGACCTGGTAGGTCGTGGTGCCGCCGACCGCGATCACGCCGGGTGTGGTGGCCGGCGAGCCGATGTTGTTGAACGGGCCCGAGTCGCCGCTGCTGGCCACGACCGTGACGCCCGCGGCCACCGCGGCCGCGTCGGCCAGGGCCACCGGGTCGTTTTCTGTGTTCGGGATCGGGTTTCCGCCGATGGACTCGTTCAGCACGTTGACGTGGTCGTGCAGGACGGCCCATTCGACCGCCTGGATGATCTGGGAGTTGAAGAACCCGGCGTTGGGGCCCGCGACGTTCAGCACGGCCAGGCTCGCGCCGGGCGCGACGCCCTCGATCTTGATGGTGCATCCGGGCGGCAGCGGGTGCGCCGGGTTGACGAAGCCGGACAGGTCATAGGTCTGGTTGCCCTGCGAGGCGATGGTGCCCGCGTCCAGGAAAGCCTCCCGGCCGTCGGTCGGCGCGCCGACGCCGAACCCGCTGAAGTCCTCATAGTCGAAGATGACGTGCTGGCCGTTCGCCCGGATCAGGTCGGGGTTGTTCGGGTCGATGCCGTCGGCGATGATGCCGACCTTCACCCCGGTCCCGTTGACGATCTGATCGGCGGCGTCGACGTTCATCACCTGGCGCGCCTCGGGCTCGATCAGCGGCTTGGCCGGGTCGCTCGGGCAGATCTGCTGTGTGGCGGTGGCCGGACTCCCGGTTTTCGCCGCACTGGCGGGGACGGCGGGACCCGGCTCGCTGACCTCCGAGGGGAACTGCTGCATGGCGTCGGGGACGACGGCGCTGACTGCCGCGTTGGCCGCCAGCCTGCTGGCCTCGGCCGCGGAGATCGTCGCCGCGATCGCGTTGATGATATGGAAGCTGGTCACGTGCGTCGCGTGCACCTGGTTGAGCTCGGCCAGGACAGGCGCCTGGGCGGCGTTGGCCGCGCTGACCCGCGCGCCCGCGGTGCTGCCCTTCGCGGGCAGGCTGGACAGCTGGTTTTTGAACACGATGATCGAACGGTCACTGGCGTTAGCTGACAGCTGAGCGACCTGCGCCGCCGTCAGCACTGACGGTTTGCCCTTGAAGACAGGGCCCGGCGGCCCGGCGGCCGCGGCTGTGCCGCTGATGCCCAGCGAAAGCAGCCCGGCGGCGGCTAGTAGTACTGTCCCTTGGCGGATACGAGAGCGACTATACATAACGACTCCCCAGAAACCGGCGGCAACGATCAGCTTCGACCGTGCTCTTAGGTGGAATTCCGGCCCACCGTCAGCCTCCACTTTCCCTGCGGCTTGTCAAGACTTTTCGCAGGAATGGGTGCCACACGAGATAATGTGCCCAGGTAAGCGTCGTCGAGTGAGATGACTGTGCACCCTCGGTAAAGCCATCGGATCGGCTGGCCGTTGATTCGAAGCCAACATCTCCCAACACCTCCCACCATCGGGGAAACGATCAGCTCACCGTTACGCGAGCGCCCAGAATGGGCGTATCACATCGAACGAGACAAAGGTTTCTGTTGTTTCTTAAGCTATCTCCAGGGACAGGTGCTGCTGCGCGTCGCTATCGGTGACTGGTTTGTTGACCGGGGTCCGGCTGGCGATTTTAGCGCGCCGGAATCCCCGAGCCGGATCTCGCGCCTTCCGCCGGTAATCGATGGGCGAGTCATAAAACCGCTCGGTCACTCGTGAGCGCGCAGTGCGGCGAGCAGCCAAAGGTCTCCCGGCATATGGGACGGGAACGGCGGCCATCCGTTGATCGTGGCCGTGAGCTGCCAGTACCGGTCGATCCGCGGATCGGTGGCTACCTCGAGCGCGGCGATCAGCTCCTCGCGGTCCACCGGATCCTCCCCCGGGACAGGCTCCAGGAGCCGGCTCACGACCTGGGCGGCCTCGGCGGAATCCGGCGGGCACCCCCGCAGCACCGCCGCCACCGCGCTCTCGCGCGCCTCGTCATGGGTGTCCCGTAGCCCGTTCCCGGCATCGACACCCACGGGCTCATCGTGATCGCCGCCAGCATCGGCCTGCCGGCCGCGGTCGGCACCAGCATGGTCCAGGTGGCCTGGCGGGTGTCCCTGGCGTCGTGGCCGCACCCGCTTGGCCTGGACCTCAACGCGGCCACCGGCCTGCGCGCTGAGGTCAAGCACCTGCCGGATCCGCTGCCGGAAGCCCGGGTCGCTGACCAGCTCAGCGATCTCCACCCAGGCGTCGACCTGCTCAGGCGAGGGGTCATCGGGCAGGTTCGGGGCCGCGTTCCAGCGCGGGGCCCACGCCGGGCTGGGATCCAGGCCCCCGAACACGTCGGCCAGGAACTCATCGATCATCTGCCGGCGCTCGGCTACCGACATCCTGGCCAGCTTGTTCATCAAGGTCATCTCTGCCTGGTCGGCCGCACGCTTCACCACGACCGTCAGCACCGCGCGGTGCAGCCGCAGCGCGCGGATCTGCGCGTCCAGCGCGTCCAGGTGGACGGCGGCGACCTCCGCGATACTCACCTGGCCATCCAGCACCCGGCGGACGTCGGACACGCCCAGCCCCAGGTCGCGCAGCGTGGCGACCAGCTCCAGCCGGGCCGCGCACGCCGTGTCATACAGCCGCCGGCCGCTCGCGCTCCGCGCCGCCGGGGGCAGCACGCCGATATCGGACCAGAACCGGATGGTGCGGACCGGAAGCCCCGCGCGCCTGGCCAGCTCGCCGATGGAAAGCAGCGGCCCGTCGTCCTCCATACCCGCCAGTCTGCATCCTCCAGCGGCTGGAGAATCAACCCGCCGGTGCCAGCCATCCTGACCGTCACTTCACGTGCGGAGGCGCCAGATCAACCGCGAACTGACCGCCTGGGCGGCCGCCCGGCCGAGGCCCTTGACGAACCGGGAAGCCTATTATATATGGCTTAATATAAGATCTGCAGCGTGGGCATCGAATGGGAGGCCGCGTACGCCACGGCGTTCCAGATCCAGGTGTCCGCCGACAACTCGACCTGGACCACGGTCTACTCCACCACGACCGGCACCGGCGGGAACGAGACGTTCCCGATCACCACGACCGCCCGCTACATCCGCATGTACGGCACGGTGCGGGCGACCCAGTTCGGCTACTCGATCTTCGAGTTCGACGTCTACGGCCCCACCAGCACCCCGCCGCTGGCCGGCGGCAGCGGCGGCAACGGCACCTGCCCGTGGGTCGGCTCCACCGCGCCGGTCGCCCAGCGGGTCCAGCAGGTGCTGAACACCATGGACCAGTCGGAAGAGGCCACCATGCTTTCCGGCGACGGCACCTCGTCTTATATCGGCCAGGTCGCCGCTATCCCCGATCTGTGCATCCCGTCGATCAACATGGAGGACGGCCCGTCCGGAGTCGGTGACGGGAACGGCGGCGTGACGGCCTTCCCCGACGGCGAGAACGCGGCCGCGACCTGGGACCCGGCGCTGATCAAGCAGGAGGGCGCGGCGATGGGCGCCGAGTTCGCCGGCAAGGGTGCGACCGTATCGCTCGGCCCGACCACCAACCTGGTGCGCGACCCCCGCTGGGGCCGGACCTATGAGACCTACGGCGAGGACCCGTACCTGGCCGGCCAGATCACCTCGGCGGAGGTCGAGGGCCTGCAGAGCAAGGGCGTGATGGCCATGGTCAAGCACGTCGCCGCCTACGACCAGGAGCAGTACCCCAACGGCAGCAATAACGAGACGGTCAGCCAGCAGGCCCTCGAAGAGCTCTACCTGGCGCCCTTCCAGAGCGCCATCTCCCAGTCCGCGCCGGCCGCGATGATGTGCTCCTACGCCGTGGTCAACAGCGCCGCCTCCTGCGCGAACGCTGACCTCCTGCAGAAGGGACTCGACGAGCAGGCCAACTACGGCGGCTTCGTCACCTCCGACTGGGGCGCCGCCGGTGCCACCGTTGCCGATGCCCAGGCCGGCATGAACATAGCGATGCCGTTCTCCGACGCCAGCAACGTGACCGCCGCGCTGGCGGCCGGGACGCTGAGCCAGCCGACCGTCAACGCGCTGGTGGCCCAGATCCTGACCCAGCTGTTCGCCTTTGGCGCGTTCGACAACCCGCAGACCGGCTCTCTTTCCGCCACCGTCACCACCGCGGCGCACCAGCAGACCGCGCTGCAGCTCGGTGAGGAGGGTACGGTCCTGCTGAAGAACAACGGCCTGCTGCCGCTCAACCCCAACCCCGCCAGCAAAGAGTCGATCGCGGTGATCGGCACCGACGGCGGCGCCGGGGTCGAGCTCGCCGGCGGCGGCAGCGGCGGGGTCGACAGCGCCAGCACGGTGTGGCCGCTGACCGGCATCCAGGACGCGGTGGGGCCGAACGTCACGGTCACCTATACCGCGGGTGACGACAACGGCACCACCGACATCCCGCAGGCGGTGGCCGCGGCCCAGGCCGCGACCTACGCGATCGTCTACGTCAGCGCCCCGGAGGGCGAGGAGAGCGACCTGACCACGCTCGACCTGTCCAGCGCGGACGAGACGATGATCGAGGGCGTGGCCGCGGTCAACCCGAAAACCATCGTCGTGATCAACAGCGGTTCGCCTGTGGTCATGCCGTGGCTCAACGACGTGGCCGGGGTGTTCGAGAACTGGTACGGCGGCGGGGAGACCGGGGCGGCCGGGGCCGCGCTGATCTTCGGCACCGTCGACCCCTCGGGCAAGCTGCCGGTCACCTTCCCGGCGAGCCTGAGCCAGGTCCCCGCGCAGACCACCGCGCAGTGGCCCGGCACCTCGACCGGGGTGACCTATAGCGAGGGCGTGGACATCGGCTACCGCTGGTACCAGTCCCAGAACATCACGCCCGCCTTCCCGTTCGGCTTCGGCCTGTCCTACACGAAGTTCTCCTTCTCCAACCTGTCCGTCGGCACCTTCAACGCCGACGGCACGGCCACGGTGACCGCGACGATCACCAACACCGGGTCGGTCGCGGGCGCGGACGTGGCGCAGCTGTACGTCGGAGACCCGGCCGCCAGCCAGGACCCGCCGGAGCAGCTCAAGGGCTTCCAGCGCGTCATGCTCAACGCCGGCCAGAGCGCGACGGTCACCTTCCCGCTGACCATTCACGACCTGGCCTCCTTCGCACCCTCCGCCAACGCCTTCCAGGCGCAGGCCGGCGCGTACTCGATCAAGGTCGGGGACGCGTCGAGCAACCTGCCGCTGACCGGCTCGGCCAGCCTGGCCCAGACGCTGACCGGCCAGGTCGCCGCGGGTAGCTCGGGCGCGGGCGTCTCGGCCGCCAACACGGCGGTCAGCGCGAACGTCACCCCGAACTCGGGCGTCCCGGGCGCGGAGACCGTCGGCGTGGTCAACCCCTTCGGCTACAGCAGCCCGAAGGGCGCGGCGGTCTCGTTCGCCATGAAGGCCGTGGACTCCAACGCGTCCCAGACCCTCGCCTTCGCCGCCACCGGGCTGCCGCCCGGCATCACCATCGCCTCCAACGGGACGATCTCCGGCTCCGGCAGCACGGCCGGGACCTACACCGTGACCGTGACCGCGACTGACACGGAAGGAGTCTCCGGCACGGCCACCTTCGTGTGGTCCGTCGTGCAGTGACCCCTGCGCCCCGCTAGCAGGACGGCCAACTTCGCTGCGCAGGGGGCCGGCCGCCTGAGAGGTCTGCCGCCGGACGGTATCCGGGTTTAACCTGGCTCTTGGGAGGTCGCGTTGACATGCTGCACGTGACTTTGCTAGGGGAGCAGGCCATCACCGACGAGCAGGCCGGCCGCATCCGGATGCGCTCGTCGCGGACGGTTGCGCTGGTCGCCTTCCTGGTCCTGCACGCCGGGTCGCCCCAGCCGCGACAGCGTATCGCCGGGTTGTTCTGGCCGGATTCGACGGATGCGCAAGCGCTCACCAACCTGCGCCGCGAGCTGCACCATCTGCGTCAGATCCTGGCCGATCAGCCCGTTCTCCTGGTGACGCCCAGGGACCTGTGCTGGCGCGACAGCGAGCTGACTCGCGTCGACGTGCGCGACTTCGACACCGAGCGCAGGGCTGCCCTGGCGGCAGCTGCGGCCGGTGACAGCGAGGGGATCCTCGCGCATGCCGCCTGTGCCATCGCGCAGTACAGAGGCGAGCTCCTGCCAGGCGTGTACGACGACTGGCTGCTCGACGCCAGAGCGGAGCTCGAGCGCCAGTGCGTGAACTTGTGCGATCTTCTTTGTGAGACGCGCGTGTCCCGGGGTGACCTGACCGGAGCCGCCGACGCCGCCCGCCGCCGCATTCAGCTGCTGCCGCTTGAGGAGGTCGGCTACCGCACCTTGATGCTGCTGCAGGCCGACCTGGGCGACCGGGCCGGCGCGGTCAGCACCTATCACCACTGCGCTTCTGTCCTTGAGCGTGAGCTCGGCGTCGTCCCGGGCCCGGCGACGCGGCAGGTGCTCGAGCGCCTGATGGCCCGCGTGGATCCAGCCGGGACGGCGCCTCCGGTGACTGGGCCTGCGGGGGGCCGTTCCGGGTTCGCGGCGGCACAACTCGTCGGCCGGTCGGCCGAGCTCGGCCTGCTCCAGGAGCTGTGGCGGACCGCGGCCGCAGGCCGCCCCGGTTTTGCGATGGTCTATGGCGGCGCTGGGGTCGGCAAGACCCGCCTGGTGGCGGAGATAGCCGACCTGGCGCGGCTGCAGGGCGCAGTGGTGGCCAGCGCCCAGTGCTTCGGAACATCGGGTCGGCTGGCGCTGGCACCGGTGGCGGACTGGGTGCGGAACCCGGCCGTCCAGTCAGCGACGGCGACGCTGGATCCGGCCTGGCGCGCCGAGGTGGACAGGCTGGTGCCATCCGGCGGCCGCGGCCAGCGCGGGGCCGGATCCAGGGCCATGGCCGACGCCTGGCAACGCCATCGCTTCTTCGAGGGCCTCGCGCGGGCGCTGCTGGCCGTCGGCCGGCCGATGCTGCTGGTTCTGGACAACATGCAATGGTGCGACCAGGAGACCCTGGCCTTCCTCACGTTCTGCCTGGGGCTGTCGGCCAGCGCTCAGATTCTTGTGGCCGGGACACTGCGCGACGACAACCTCGATGACGACCTCGAACTCGGAGGCTGGACCGTCAGGATGCGGGCCACCGGGCTGCTGACAGAGCTTTCCCTCAGCCCGCTGGAGGTCGCCGACACAGCGCGCCTGGCTGCGGAGATCTGCGGGCGGCCGCTTCGGGAGGCCGACACGAGCCTGCTCCAGGCGACGACGGGGGGCTTCCCGTTGTACGTCATCGAGGCGGTCCGCAGCGGTGTCGAGCTCGGCCGCTCGGCCCGGCCGGCCGGTGATCTCACCGCGGTGCTGCGCGACCGGCTGGAGCAGGCCACCGCGGCGGCCCGGGAGGTGGCCGGCCTCGCGGCGGCGGTGGGGACGAACTTCACCCTCGATCTGCTCACCGAGGCCAGTGACCTCGACGCCGACACCGTGGTAGGGGCCGTCGACGAGCTGTGGCGGCGCAGGATCATGCACGAGTTCCGTGACGGCTACGACTTCTCCCACGACCTGCTCCGCGAAACCTCATACATGCAGGTCAGCCCCCCGAAGCGGTGGCTGCTGCACCGGCGCATCGCCCAGGCCCTCGAACTGCTCCACGCCGACGATATGGACATGGTCTCGGCTCAGCTCGCCGAGCAGTATGCCCGCGGCGGGCGGCCCGGGCGAGCGGTCGCCTACTACCGGCGCGCCGCCGATGTCGCCGCCAGCAGGTTCGCCCATGCTGAGGCGATCCGGCTGCACAAGGAGGCGCTGTCGATCGTCCGCGGCCTGCCCGAGGGAAAAGACAGGGACGGCCAAGAGCTCGCGGTCCTGGAAGCCATGGCGGCGCCGCTCACCGCCAGGTTCGGCTACTCGTCCCCGGAGCTCCAGCAGACGCTCGAACGCTCGATCGACCTGGCGGAATCACTTGGGCACCTGGGCTCGAAGCTCACCAGCCTGGTCGCGCTGTCTGCGTCGCGGTTCGTGCAGGGACGCACCGCCGACGGGTACCAGGTGGCCAGCCGCGCCCTGACCCTAGTCGGCCCGGAATCTGAGCCGAGCGGCCCGGCTCATTTCATGGTCGGCGGGCCGGCTATCAGCCTGGGCAGGCCCGCGGAGGGGCTGCGCCAGCTCGAGCTCGCCACCCATCTGGCCAGCGGTGCGCTCTTGCTGAGCATCGGCACCCGCCCCGACGTGCACGGTACGGCCTGGGCCGCGCACGCCCACTGGCTCCTGGGTCACGACGCTGAGGCCCTGTCCAGCTGCCACGACGCCATCAAGCTCGCCCGCACGATCGACCACCCGTACAGCCTGGCCGTGGCCCTGGCCTATGGCGCCATCACCCACCAGGTGCGCCAGGACATCTCCGAGCTGAAGGACACCGTCCGCGAGCTGCGCGAGCTGTGCGAACGGTACGGCTTCGCCTACTACCGCGACTGGGGGCTGGTCCTGGACGGCTGGTCCCGCATGGATGAGCCGGGCATCGGCCTGGCCAGGCAAGGCATCAGCAACCTGAGGTCGGCCGGCTCGTTCGCCCGGATGCCGTACTGGCTGTCGCTGCTCGCGGACATGCTGGCCCGGAACAACCGGCCCGCGGCCGCACGAGCAACCCTCGACGCCGCGCTGGCCGCCGGGCAGGCCCGTGACGACCTGTGGTGGCTGCCCGAGGTGATGCGGATGCGGGCCGCCCACGATGGGGAGGCCGCGAGCTTGCGGCTGCGCTCCGCCGCGCAGCTGGCGGCGGCCCACGGCAGTGTGGCGCTGCTCCGGCGCTGCGAGCGTGACCTCGCCGAGCACGGCATGGACGGCTCGGCTCCCAGCGTTCTCACGACGACCTGACGCGAACGCGCGTCCGGCGAACGCTCCGCGAACGCCGCCGATCCTAACGTCGGTATGCCCAGATCATCGAGGGACGCACCGAAGGGGATCGACATGACCACAACATCAGCGGAAACCGCCACCATGCCGTACGAAGAGCTCGCCGCCACCCTGCGCGGTGACCTGATCACGCCAGGCGATCCCGGGTACGACGAAGCGCGCTCCGTCTACAACGCCATGATCGACAAGCGCCCGGCCGCCGTCGCGCGCTGCCGGGATGTCGCTGATGTCATCGCCTGCGTACGTTTCGGCCGCGAGCATGACGTCGAGATCGCCGTCCGAGGCGGCGGTCACAACGCGGCCGGGCTGGGAGTCTGGGATGACGCCCTGGTCATCGACCTGTCGCTGCTGCGCAGCACGACGGTTAACCCTGAGAATCACACCGTCCGCGCCGACGCCGGCTGCACCTGGGGAGACGTCGACCACGCCACCGTCGCGTTCGGCATGGCCACCCCATCTGGCTTCCTCGCCTCCACCGGCGTGGCCGGGCTGACCCTCGGCGGCGGCATCGGCTATCTGACCCGCCGCTTCGGCCTGACCGTCGACAATCTCCTGGCCGCCGATGTGGTGCTCGCCGACGGCACGTTCGTGACGGCCAGTGAAAGCTCGCACGGCGACCTGTTCTGGGCGCTGCGCGGCGGCGGCGGGAACTTCGGCGTGGTCACGTCGTTCACGTACCGCTGCCATGACATCGGCGATCACGGCACGATCATCGGTGGCCCGGTGCTCTACGACATCGCTGACACCGCCGAGGTGATGCGCTGGTACCGGGAGCTGCTGCCGTCGCTGCCCGAGGAGCTGAGCGGCTGGATCGGGCTGATCACCATCCCGCCCGCGCCGCCGTTCCCGGAGGCGCTGTGGGGCCGCAAGGCGTGCGGCATCGTCTGGTGCTACACCGGATCGCACGATCGGGCCGATGAGGTGCTCGACCCGATCAGGACGTTCGGCTCGCCGCTGCTGGTCGGCCTGCATGCCATGCCGTTCAGCGTGCTGCAGAGCGCGTTCGACGGCCTGTACCCGGCCGGGCTGCAATGGTACTGGCGGGCGGACTTCTTCAACGAGATCTCCGACGCCGCGATCGACGTGCACCTGAAGTTCGGCGGGCTGCTGCCGACCGGTCATTCCACCATGCACCTGTACCCGATCGACGGTGCCGCGAGCAGGGTACCCGCCGACGCGACCGCCTTTGCTTACCGAGACGGCGGCTGGGCGGGCGTCATCGTCGGCGTCGACCCTGACCCGGCCAACGCCGGCCTCATCTCGCAGTGGGCCAGGGATTACTGGCAGGAACTGCACCCGACCTCAGCCGGCGGCGCCTACGTCAACTTCCTGATGGAGGAAGGCCAGGACCGGGTCCGCTCGTCCTACCGCGGGAACTACGGCCGGCTCGCCCAGGTCAAGGACCGCTACGACCCGGACAACACCTTCCACATCAACCAGAACATCCAGCCCGCCAGCGGCCGCAACCCGTGATCCGGAAGTAGCCGCCGCCAGGCATCAGAGCCTGCGTGGCGGGATCGGTTCGTCCTGGTAGCCGCCGTCGGGGGACGGCTCCACCCACCAGGCCCGGGCGCCGTCCTGCATGGCGACGGCTTCATGCAGGTCGGTGCCGACGTAGTGCAGACCGACGCCGTCCTCGGTGGCGTACCCGGCCGGGAGTTCGCCGCCGGCGACGTGCTCGCGGTAGACGCGGCGGCGGGGCTGATCGTCAAGCAGGTCATGCACCCCGTTGCTGTAGGGCAGCAGGCCCAGGCCGTCGGTGAACACGGCCAGGGAGTCGCCGAACGAGTCGGTCGGCCCACCGAGGTGCCAGCACAGGCTGCCGGCGCTCCACCCGGCGAGAACCACCCCCGCCTCCCAGCAGTCCCGCATGACCGGGGCCAGGCCATGCGCCCGCCACACCGCCATCAGGTTGACCACGCTGCCGCCGCCGACCAGCAGCACGTCCTGCGCCATCAGGTGCGCCTCGACATCGGGCACGCTGGGCTGCGTGAACAGTGTGAGCACGCTGAAGGCGACGTCGTCACGGCCGGCGAAAACCTCGGTCACCGCTTCGATGGCGGACGGAGAATCACCGGTAGCCGTGGGGATGAAGCAGACCCGTTTCTTCCCGTCGCCGGCGGCCAGGCTCACCGCGTACTCAAGGAACGCCGGGTCACGCTTCTGCCCTGGAGGGCGGTTCAGGACCCCGGAGAAAGCGAACACCTGTCTCGGCCTGGCGGGCATGGTGACAGCCTAACGGTCGTGACGGCCAGGGTTCCTGGGCTCGGCTGACGGCTGCCGAGGCAGGCGCATCTGAGGGGAACCAGGTGGATCATCCTGGCCGCACTCATGTCGCGGGAACTCAGTGCGCGGGCGTGGTGCGCGGATCGGGGATGTAGTCGGTCGCGAGGAAGCGCTTGAGGACGACCGCCGACCCGGTTATGTCCAGTTCGGGCCGGGGCGGTACGGCCCGCTTCCAGACCAGCAGCGCGATGTCCTGCGCGCCGTCCCAGGACCAGTGACCGCCTCGCCCGCCGACAGTGCGAGCCGGCCGTTGCCCCTGCAGGTGCGTCGCCGGGCACTCGACCCCGCAACCCTCGAATCCGCAGATCAAGAGAGGGTGATAACTACCTTGCCGTGAACGTGCCCGGCGCGCTGCAGCTCGACCGCGGTGCGGGTCTGCTCGATGGGGAACGTCGCGGCGATCGGGACGGCGAATTCCCCGGCCGCGATGGCCGCCACGATGCGCTCAAGTGCCCCTGGTGTCGCGTCCCTGCCCCCGGTGGCGCGCGCCCCGTCCGGGGGGCTGGCCGCCGCGATCGTCGCGATCCGGCCGGGCGGGACCCCCAGATCCACGGCCGCTTGCGCGGTATCCGTGCCGATCAGGTCCGCCGCCGCGGTCACGCCCTGCGGGGCGAGCGCCCGGACCCGGTCGGCGAGGCCATCGCCGTACGTGACGGGCTCGGCGCCGAGCTCGCGCAGGAAGCCGGAGGCCGCCTGGGACGCCGTCCCGATGACCCGGGCGCCCGCGCGCCGTGCGAGCTGCACGGCGAACACGCCCACGCCGCCGGCGGCACCGCCGATCAGCACGGTGTCGCCCGCGCGCACGCCGATCGCGCTGACCACGGCGTCGGCGGTGCGCCCGGCGATCACCAGGGTGCTCGCCGTGATGTCATCGACACCGTCCGGGGTGCGAAGCAGCGGGTCCGTGCCAGGCCGCACGACGGCGTAGTCCGCGACCGCGCGACCCCGCGCGCCGCCGTAGACGCGGTCTCCGGCCGCGAAGCCGGTCACGCCGTCGCCGACCTCGTCGACCACTCCGGCGAAGTCGTTGCCGAAACCCGTCGGCAGCGTCAGGCCGAACCGCCCGGCGGCCTCGGCCGACCCGGCTAGTTTCCAGTCGACAGGGTTCAGCCCGGCCGCCGACACCCGCACCCGCACTTCGCCGGGCCCGGCGTGGGGCTCTGCGACGTCGCGCACCTCAAGAACTTCCGGTCCGCCGAACTGCTCCTGGATCACCGCTCTGCTCATGTCACTCCCAACGTCACGGGCGCCCCTGGTATTCGCCGTCTGCGGGCGCTCACGTGCGGAGTCCTGAGGCGAGGGCCGGCAGCAGGCCGCGCCGGCGAAGTTCGGCGGCCGCGCCCTCGGCGAAGTAGTGCGCCCCGGAAGAGCTGAACGGATCATTCGGGCTGGCCGCGCTCACCCCGCGCAATATCGACTAAAACTATAGAAATTATCGACTATAGCTCCTCCTGCCGGTTATCGTCAGGACGGTGGCCGAGACATCCCCGGTCAGGGCAGGAAGATATCGGTGATCGCGGCGGGCCAGGTATCGGGGGTAGCGAGGATGCCGTAGTCGGCCAGGAAGGCGGAGTAGCCCTTGAGCAAGTCCGCGCGGAGGCGGCCCCACGTGCCCTGGTGGAACCAGGTGGGGGTGACCAGGGCCAGGGACCGGGCCAGGCGCCAGGCGGGGACGTAGGGGACTGTCTTCGCGAGGAGCTCGACCGTGCGGTCCTGCTCGGCGGCCGCGGTGGCATAGCCACGGCCGGTCACGGCGAGGAAGGCGCGGATCAGGTCAGGTTCGGTGCCGAGGAGTGCTTCGGGGGCGCCGAGAACGTAGCTGTGGTACCCGGGGGCACCGGTATCGCGCATGGGCCAGACGCGGACCTGCTCGGCGGCGGCAGGGTCGGCGGTCAGCGCGTCCCACGACCAGTAACCGCCGAAGGTCGCGTCCAGGCCTGAGGTGGCCAGGAACTCCGGGGTCAGTTCGGTGGCGTCGGTGTCGACGGTCTGCACCGCGGCGGGGTCACCGCCGTCGGCGGCGACCACCGCGGCGACCATGGCCTTGCCCCGCGGGGTGGGTGCGTAGCCGACCAGATGGCCCGCCAAGTCGCGCGGGCGCCCGATGCCGCTTTTGACCGTGACCTGGATCGCTTCCAGTCCCTCGTGGTTGATCGCGGCGATGGCCCCGACGCGCTCGCCGCGCTCCCTGCGGACCAGCAGCCGGTTGGGCGGGAACAGGCCGAACTCGGCCTGCCCTCGGTGCAGGTACTCCAGGGTGTCGCCCCAGCCGTAGTCGTGCACGCGGAGTTCCACGTCGAGGCCGGCCTCGGCGTACCAGCCCCGGTCCCTGGCGACGAACAGGCCCGCCGAGTTCGGCCAGGGGTGCAGGTAGTCAAGGACGACGCGGATGTAACGGGTCATCGGACGGGATTCTCCGCGTCGGCTGGGATGCGGACCTGACGGGCCGGGTGGCTCTCGGGGAGCCGGGGGCCGCGGCCGGGGAACAGCTTCTCGCGCAGTGTCCCCGGGCGGTACTCGCGCTGCATGAGACCGCGCTCTTGAAGCACGGGGGCGACGTGGTCGATGAAGTCGGCGTAGGTGCCTGGCAGCGTGATGTAGATGACGTTCACGCCGTCGACGCCCGCCTGCCGCCACCGGTTGAGCTGCTCGGCGATCTGCTCCGGGGTTCCGACGACGCGCTGTGACCACGCCCAGCGGGTCAGCTCGCGGAACGTCTTCGACTTGTCAGGCGCGGACGCCGCCAGGCTGGCGACGATGCCCTGGGTGCGCTCGGTCGTGAAGTCGCCGATCGGCCTGTCCAGGTCGATGGTGGCGAAGTCGACGCCGATCGTACCGCTCATATGGGCGAGCATGGCCTCATCGCTGAGCCACTCGTCGATCTCGGCGCTCTTCCGCTTCGCCTCGTCGTCCGTGGCGCCGACGACGAACGTGAGGCCCTGGATGAACAGGATGTCCTCGGGGCGCCTGCCCTGGGCGACGGCCCGACGCTTGATGTCCGCGACCACCTCGGCGGCCGAGTGCGGGTCGTGCGCGGCGATGAACGTCCCCTCCGCGTGCCTGGCGGCGAACGTGCGGCCAGGCTCGGAGGAGCCGGCCTGGAACAGGACGGGGGTGCGCTGCGGCGACGGCTCGGCCAGGTGCGGGCCCGCGACCCGGTACCGGGGGCCCTCGTGGTCGATCGCGTGCACCTTGGTCTCGTCGCTGTAGCGGCCGGCGACGCGGTCCCTGATCACGGCACCGTCGGCCCAGCTGCGCTCCCAGAGCTTGTAGACGACCTCGGCGTACTCCTCCGCCGCGGCGTAGCGCTCCGCGTGCGGCGCCACCTCGTTGGCCGGCACCGTGTCGCGGCCTAGGTTGCGTGCCTCGGATCGCCTGGTGCCGGTGACGATGTTCCAGCCCACCCGGCCACGCGTGATGTGGTCGAGCGTGGAGAACCTTCTGGCGTGCACGAACGGATGCTCGGTCTGGACCGAGCTGGTGGCGACGAGCCCGAGGTGCTCGGTCGCCGCCGCGAGGGCGGAGATTAGCACCACGGGATCTCCGGACGGGATTTGCAGACCCTCCCTGACCGAGGACTTCCAGCTGCCCTCGTGGATATCCATCGGGCCTAGCGTGTCGGCGAAGAAGATCGCGTCGAAGTGGCCGCGCTCCAGGGTCCGCACCAGGTCGATCCAGAGGTTCAGGTCGGTGTAATCGGCCTGGCGGGAGTCCGGGTGGCGCCACATGCCGTGGTGGATGTGCGAGACGGTGTTGGTCAGAAACGCGTTGAAGACGAGCGGACGGGGCCCAGCGGTTAGAGACCCAGTGGTGAGAGACCCAGTGGTTAGAGACACTGCGCCGTCATCCCTGCGGCAGCAGGCTGTTGGTGTAGTCGTCGGAGGGCGGCGGCGGGGTCTTGCCCTTGAACAGGCCTCCGGCGGCCATCAGCTGGGTGACGCCGGCGAAGCTCGCGTCGCTGAGGCCTCCCCACTGCCCGGCGGCGTTCAGGAGCGTCGGGGCGGTGGCGTTGCCGGTGGCGACGATGATGTTCTGACTGTGATCGAGGGCTGTCTTGTTGTCGTTGATCAGGATCTGCTCGGCCTGGGCGGGGTGCTTGGCGGACCAGATATAGCCCTCGGCCAGCGCGGCGAGGCCGCGGCGGAGGACCGAGGAGTTGTTCGCGATCTCGGCGTCGGTGGCGGCCAGGGAGTCGTCAGGGAAGCTGGCGGCCGCGCCCAGGTAGTTCCTGATGGGGAAGAGCCGCAGCTGCGCGCCCTGCAGTTCGGCGGTCACGTCATCGACGCCGCCGAACATCACCGAGTACGCGACCCGCTTGGACACCAGCGCCTGGTACGCGGAGGTCGAGAGCACGACCTCCTTGTAGACGGGATTCTTGGCGCCCGCCTTCGCGATGACGGCCTTGAGGATCGGCGGGTCGCTCGGGACGCCGAAGCCGCCGTAGAGCTGCCCGGACAGCTGCGCCGGGCTGGCGTAAGGCGAGGACTTGAGCACGGCGATTTCGATGGTGTTGACCTGGGCGAGGCCGGCCACGGCGCGGTACTTGAGGCCGGCCGCGCGGTAGGCGGGGATGTTCGGCGGGTAGGTGAAGGCGAGGTCGGCCTTGCCGGCGGACAGCAGCGTCTCGCCGGGCGTGCCGCTGTAGGGGATGATGACCGGGTTGATGCCTTCCTTGGCGAAGTACCCGTTGCTGATGGCGGCGTAGATGCCGAGGAAGTCGACGTTGGGCGTCCAGTCCAGGGCGATGCGCAGCGGCTGGAGCGCCGCGGCGCGGGACGCGGTGCCGGCTGGCGTGGCCGCCGCGGACGTAGTGGAGCTGGCCGAGGAGCACGCGACCGCGCCAGCCAGTCCGGCGAGGGCGAGCAAGGCGGCGAGCGCTGTCTTCGTGCGGCGAGAGGTGCGAGACATCACGGTACGGCTTTCATCAGCGGTTTCATCGGTAGGTTCGGTCACCATACCGTATATCCTAGTAAGCAGATAGATTTAGTAGGATACGGTAACTCGCGGATCACGGATCACAATTATCAGATGAACTCTCTCCGCCTCAGGACCTGGCTGCCCCCCACGGTGGTCCTGGCCGCCGCCGTCGCGCTCTGGCAGCTGTGGGTCTGGATCAGCCACGTCGATCCGCAGCTCCTCCCTGGGCCGTGGCAGGTGGTCTGGGCCACCTGGGATGACCGGAACAATATCTGGCCGGCCATCGGCGTCACCACCGAGGAGGCCATTCTCGGCCTGCTTGTCGCCACCGCGGTCGCGTTCGTTTCCGCCATCGCCATCGACTCCTGGCTGCCGGTCAGGCGTGGCCTGTATCCGCTGATCATCACCTCGCAGACGATCCCGATGATCGCGCTCGCGCCTCTGGTGCTGATCTGGTGGGGGTTCGGTCTCGTGCCCAAGGTCGTGCTGGTGGCGCTGTTCAGCTTCTTCCCCATTGCCGTGGGGCTCGTGCAGGGGCTGGCCTCCAGCGACCCGGACGCGCTCAACCTGCTGCGCACGATGCGCGCCTCCCGGCTGGCGCTGCTGGTGCGGGTCCGGCTGCCCAGCGCGCTGCCGCAGTTCTTTACCGGGCTGAAGATCTCGGTCACCTACGCCTACGGCGCGGCGATCGTCGCCGAGTTCGTCGGCGCCGAGCAGGGCCTCGGCCTGTACATGTACACCGCCGCGCACGCGGCGCCAGTCGCCACCAACTTGGTGTTCGGCGCGATCGTCGTGATCGCGCTGCTCACGATCCTGCTGTTCGCGCTGGTGGCCGGGGCCGAGCGGCTGGCGATGCCATGGAAGGAACGGCGATGAGCGCCACCACCGCGACCTCGCTGGAACTGCGCGGCCTGGGTAAGCGGTTCCGCGGCCACGGCGGGGCGGGTGATGTCGTCGCGGTCAGCGACGTGGACATGGACGCGCGGGCCGGGGAGTTCGTCGCGCTGATCGGGCCGAGCGGGTGCGGCAAGTCCACCGTCTTCAACATCGTGGCCGGGATCGAGCAGCCATCGGCCGGCGAAATCCGCATCGGCGGCCGGCCCGTCACCGACCGGCTCGGCGCGAGCGCCTACATGCCGCAGCGGGACGCGCTGCTTCCCTGGCGGCGGGTGATCGATAACGTGACGCTCCCGCTCGAGCTGCGCGGGATATCCAAAAGGTCGGCCCTGGCGAAGGCGAAGCCGCTGCTTGAGCGGTTCGGCCTGAGCGAATTCGGCCGCGCGTGGCCGTGGCAGCTGTCCGGCGGGATGCGGCAGCGGGTAGCGCTGCTGCGCACGATCATCGCCGACCCCGCGCTCATCCTGCTCGACGAGCCGTTCGGCGCGTTGGACTCGATCACCCGTGCCGACCTGCAGGAATGGCTGCTCCGGGCGTGGGGCGGGGTGGGCGCCACGGTGCTGCTCGTCACGCACGACATCGATGAGGCGGTGCTGCTCGCTGACCGGGTGTACGTGATGACGCCGCGGCCGGGACAGATCGCGGCGGTGGTCGACGTCGGCCTGCCGCGGCCCCGGACCGCCGAACTGCGGGAGAGCGACGCGTTCGTCGCGCTGGCGCGGCGAGTCCGGCACGAGCTGCACGCGGCGATCACCGTCCAGGGCGAGTTCTCGGAACCAGGGTCGCTCGCGGCGGAGGTGCCGCCGTGACCGAGCGCGGCGAGCGGCTCCTGATCAGCGGCGACTACGTCGTCACGCTCGGCGATCCGGCGGTGATCGCGGACGGGGCGATCATCGCTGAAAACGGCCGCATCGCCGAGACGGGACCCCGGACGGTGCTCGAGCACCACGGACCGTTCAGCGGGAAACTGGGCGGTGCCGGATACCTGATCATGCCCGGCTTCGTCAACGCGCACTACCACAGTGAGTGCTGGACGGCCCGGGGGCTGATCGGCACGATCTTCGAGTACACCAACCTCTTCATGGGCGCGGGCGCGCCGGTGATCGACGAAGACGCGCTGGAACTGCTGGCCACGCTCGGGCTTGTGCACGCGGCCAAGGGCGGGCAGACCACGACGGTCGATGCCTTCTACGGCAAGCCGGCGATGGACCTGCTCGGCGCCGAGCCGGTGCTGCGGGCGTACGAGAAGGTGGGGCTGCGGACGGCGCTCGGGGTGACGCTGCGGGACCAGAACATCTACGCGCACGAGGCGGACTCGGCCTTCCTGACGCGGCTTCCCGCTGCCATCGCCGACGAGGTCCGCTCGTCGCCGCTCGGCTACGCGTGGCCGGTGGACCATGTGCTCGAGGTGTTCGGGAAGCTGCACGAGCGGTGGCACGACCGGGACGGGCGGATCCGTTTCCTGCTGGCCCCGGACTGGACACCGGCCTGCTCCGATGACCTGTTCCGCCGGGCGCGGCGGACGGCGGATGAGTTCGGCGTGGGGCTGACCACGCACGTACTCGAGACGCGGTCGGAGATGATGTGGAACCTGGAGACGCACGGCAAGACGGCCGTGCGGCGGCTGCTCGATCTCGGCGTGCTCCGTGACGACGTGAGCTTCGGGCACTTCGTCTGGGCGACGGACAGCGACATCGCGATCGTCGCCGACACGGGGGTTGTCGTGGCCTGCAACCCTGGTTCCAACTTGCGGCTGTCGTCGGGGATCTGCCGGGTGCGCGACCTGCTCGCCGCCGGGGCGTCCGTGGCCTACGGGACCGACGGGATCTCGTTCTCCGACCGGGAGGACTTCTTCCAGGAGATACGGCTCGCGGCGTACCTGCAGCGGCAGCCGGACGTGTTCGGTGAGCACCGGCTCTCCTCCGAGCTGCTGCTGCGTACTGCCGCCGATGCGGGGGCGCGGGCGGCGGGGTTCGCCGGCCAGCTCGGCCGCCTGGCTGCCGGGTACCGGGCGGACCTGCTGCTGCTGCGATCCGGCGACCTGTTCTTCCCGCCGGGACGGTTCGACGGGGTGCCGGTGCTTGACGTGCTGCTCGACCGGGCGTCCGCCGGTGACCTTGACACCGTGCTTGTGGACGGCCGGGTGATCGTGTCCGGCGGGCGGATGGTGACGGTGGACGAGGACGCGCTGCGGGAGCGGCTGCTGTCCCTGGCCGGCCGGCTGTACCCGGTGCATCCGGCCGGGTCGCGACTGTTTGAGCTGGCGGGGCTGCTGCTGCCGCACGCGCAGTCGATCTACGACCGCTGGTATCAGGTGCCGATCGACGCGCCGGCGTCGGTGTACAACGCGCGCCGGCCGCCGGCCGCCGGTTCCCCGACAGGCGCTAACCGGTGACCAGGGGCAGGTCCGGGTCGGCGCTCCACTCCGTCAGGGAGCCGTCGTAGAGGCGGGCGCCGGCCCGGCCCGTCAGGGACAGGGCGAAGAGGTCGACGGTAGCCGAGATGCCGCCGCCGCAGTAGGCGACGACTGGCTGGTCGGCGCGGACGCCCCCGGCCGCCAGAACGGCGGCGAGGTCGGCGATCGGGCGGAAGCGGTTGGTCGCCGGGTCGACCAGGCCGTTCCACGGGACGTTGACGCTGCCGGGGATGCGGCCGGGGCGGCTGTAGGCGCCAGGGCCATCGCCGCGGAACGCATCGGGGGTCAGCGCGTTGACCAGGCAGGCGGACGTGGCGCCTGCCGCACTGATCTCCTCGACGTCGCGGCGGCTGGCGAGCAGTTCGGGGCGCGGCTTCGCCGTGAACACCGCCGGCGGGTAGCGGGTTTCGCCCGACTCGACTCCGAAGCCGGCCGCCGCCCAGGCCACCAGGCCGCCGTCAAGCACGCTGACGTCGTCGTGGCCGAAGTAGCGCAGCAGCCACCAGAGCCGGGTCGCCCACATCGGCGTGTCGTGCGCGTAGGCGACGACGTGCGTCCCGTCGCCGACGCCGAGGCGGCCGATTGCTTCGGCGAAGCGGCCGGCGGCGGGCACGGTGAAGGCGAACGGTGAGCCAGGATCGGAAAGCTCGCCGGGGATGTCGGCGAAGGCGGCACCGGGCAGGTGCGCGCGGGCGTAGTCTGCCCTGCCGCTGATGACCTGATACGGGCCGCCCGGGACCTCGCGGCGCAGGAAGACGGTGGCATCGAACACGCGGACCCGGTCGTCGCCCGCGGCGTCGCGCAGTTCCTCGGGCCTGACCAGCGGCGCCAGCAGGGACATCATGGGCCTCCTCGGATCGGACAAAATCTATTATCACGATCGGAAAAATCTTCTCTTGCGGGAGGTGCCGATGAGGATCGGCGTGTCATTGCCGTCACGGCTCGGCGACGGGGCTCCAGGGGGTGGGCTGAGCCAGCGCGACCTCATCGACCTGGCCGTGCTGGCCGACCGCGCATCCGGGTGGTCGCACGCCTGGGTGCCTGACTCGGTGCTGTCCCTTCCGTTCTACGACTCGGTGGTCTCGCTCGCCGCCTGCGCGGCCGCCACGTCGCGGATCCGGCTCGGCGTCGCCTGCCTGGCCAGCCTGGGACTGCGCCACCCGCTGCTCGTCGCCCAGCAGTGGGCGAACCTGGACGCGTTGTCCGCAGGGCGGATGATCCTCGTGGCGTGTCCAGGCGAACCGCCTGGCGACACCCCGTCCGGCCGGCCCAGGGCACGCGAGCTGGCCGTCTTCGGCATGACCCACCGGGAAAAGACCGCCCGGATGGCGGAGGCGATCGGATTCCTGCGGGCGGTGAGTTCCGCCCATGAGAGCAGTGCCCCGGTGAGGTTCGACGGCGAGTACTTCTCGATCCGCGGCCTCGTGCTTCAGCCGGGGTTCGTCCAGCGCCCGCTGCCGATCTGGCTGGCGGCCAACCCGCCGGCCGACGCGCCGCGGCACGTGGTCGAGCGAGTGCTCCGCCGCGTCGCCACCCTCGGCGGCGGCTGGCTCACCTTCGCCGTCACGCCGAAGCTGCTCGCCGAGCGACTGCGCCTGCTGCGCGAGCTCGCCGGGGAGGCGGGGCGGCCGCTACCGGCAGACTTCCCGGTCTGCGTGTACCTGAACGTCAATACCGGCGAGGATGCCGATCGCGCGCTGGCGGACGCGGTCACCGCCTGGCAGGGCGAGACCGCGCGGGCGATCACCCCGGAGCTGGTCCGCGAGGTGGCCGCCGTGGGCCCGGTCGGCAGCTGCGCGGAGCGGTTCGCCGAGCTGGCGGAGGCGGGCGCCACCGACGTGATGGTCGGCCTGCTCAGCGCCGACCCGAAGCGGCTCATGCACCGGATCACAGAGTCACTGCTGCCGCTCATAACGGGAGACTAGGCTCGGCCGTCAGCGGCCCGGCCGCACGGTGAACCGGTCCGCCCAGCCGCCGTCGCCGCGCTTGTCGCTGTTGTCCACTACGAGGTCGGCCCGGCCCGGGGTGTCCGCGGCCGCCTGCAGCGCGGCCTCCTGGCGCGTCCAGCGTTCCACGAACGGCGCGTAGGTGGCCCAGTCGGGGCGCAGCTCGAGCCGCCGCCGCCGTTCCTCTGCCATGGTGTCGATCCAGATCAGGCAGGAGAAAAGGCCGGTCGCGGGTTCCAGCCCGACGCAGCACCCTTCGACGATGAGAAAGTCGCGCGGGTCGAGGTCCTCCCACGCCCCCGGCTGTCCGGCCAGCCAGTCATACCGCTGCCAGCGGGCAGGCCGGCCCGCCGCGAGCGGCCGGAGCACCCAGTCGGCCAGCAGGCCGGCCGATTCGGCGATTGCCCCCCAGCCGGGGACCAGGTCATCGACGGAGAGCACAGCGGCAGTGAGCTCGTCGGCGAGACGGCGGGCGAAGGAGGACTTGCCGGAACCGGACATCCCGTCGATGCCGATGACACGGCAGCGCCGACCATTCAGCGGCCGCGGGCTGGCCGGATCGGACAGGTCCACGGCCCGGTCGTCAAGGGCGCGTATCCGTCCGGCGAGTTCCCCGAACGTCATTGCCGTGGGCTTGCCTGTACGGATAGCTGCGGAGTTCTTGCCCATGTCTCCGCCCGCCTTGTCCGTGAGCTACCGCCCGGCCAGCACCTCGGAGCGATCCTGATCGGCAGCATCTATCTATTATTCCGATCGTTTTAGTAGACTTTAGCACTGGAGCTCGCCCAGAGCAGAGAGGTGGCGTTCAGATGACGACGGCCGTCGGATCGCTGTCGCTGCTGGTCCCGGGCAGCTTCACCGACGACGACCCTTATCAGGGCCTGGAGAGCACCCTGCGGCTGTTCGAGTACGGGGAGCGGCTGGGTTTGGACGGGGCGTGGATACGCCAGCAGCATCTGGTCCCGAACGTGTCCTCGGCGCCGGTGTTCCTCGCCGCCGCGTCGCAGCGCACCCGGCGTATCGAACTCGGCGCGGCGGTCATACCGATCGGCTACGAGAGCCCGTTCCGCCTGGCCGAGGATCTGTCGATGGCCGACGTGCTATCCCGGGGGCGGCTGCAGGTGGGGTTTAGCGCCGGGGTCCCGGCTAACTCCGAGCTGCTGGCCGGGCTGGTCTACGACGGCGACTGGCGCGGCTACGACTTCTCCCACGCCCGGATAACCAGGCTGGCGGAGAACCTCCGGGGTGAGTTCCTGGGCGGCCCGGACACCGTCGTGCCGCACCCGGGCGGGCCGCAGCGGCCCCGGCTCCGGCCGCACGACCCAGGCCTGGCCGAGCGCCTGTGGTACGGGGCGGGCAGCCTGCGATCGGTGGTGTGGGCCGCCGAGCACGGCCTGCATCTGGTGGTCGGCAACATCTGCGCGGGCGAGGGCCTGGGCACCGATGATTTCGGCACCGCGCAGCTTTCTCAGATCCGCACCTACCGGCAGAAGTTCGCCGGGTCGGGCCGGCCCCGTGTGGTGGCCGGCCGGGTCATCGTGCCGCTGGACGGCGCCGACGCCGCCACCCGGCGCAAATATCGCGACTACCAGGCGTCGCGCCACCAGCGGACCCTCGCCCCGATAGGCGAGCGGCGCATCCTGATCGCCCGGGACCTCGTCGGCTCCTCGGCGGAGATCGTCGCGTCGCTGCGCGCCGACCCGGTGCTGGCGGAGGTCGCCGAGCTCCAGCTGGAACTGCCTTACGCCTTCGCGCACGAGGAGTACGAGCAGATCCTCTCCGACGTCGCCGTATCGATCGCCCCGCAGCTCGGCTGGTCGCCGTCCGAGGCCAGGTAGGCCCGGCGCCACCAACCCGGCCACCCCAGGCGGCAGGTGCACCGGTGGCTACTGTGTCCCACCCAGGCGACGAGCGGCGGGTCAGTCGGTCTCGGGCAGGGGGACGTTCTCCCACTGGTTGTCCCACTCGACCCCGCTGCGCTTGAACAACTGGGTCACCGGGCAGCGCCGTTCGGTCTCGGCGATAAGCGTGGCGAACTGCTCGTCGGTCGCATCGGTCTCGACCGTGGCGCGCACGGTCACCCGGTCGAAGTTGGCGTTGCCGTCCGCGCCGCCCACCAGCACGCTGGTGTCCAGATCGCCCTGGACCTCGAAGCTCCAGGTGCCGAGCCTGATACCCAGGTCCTTAGCCACCAGCGTGGCGGTGACCTGGTTGCAGGAGGTCAGCGAGCCCAGGGCGTAGAACAGCGGGCTCGGCGCCGCGTCCTGCCCGCCGAACGCGGGGTAGGCGTCGGTGCTGAACCGGTGCCCGGCGTCGCCGGCCGCGGTGAGATGCTGAGCGGTTCCCGTTCCCGTCGCGGCCAGCACGAACGGTACGACCGATGTCTTGACAAGTGCCACGATGATCCTCTCCGCGTTCAGGTCCGCTTATTTCCTCTTTTCCAACCGACAATATCCTAAATCAGGCCGCGCCGGTATCCGTCAAAGGAGCGCTGCCACCCCGGATCATCGTTCCGCGCTGGCGCCGGGCCTCACGATGGCCTGGCTGGTAGGGATGTTGTGGTTGAGGTGGAAGATGTTGTCTGGGTCGTAGTGGTCCTTTATTGCGATGAGCCGGGCCAGCTGGGCGGTGCCGTAGGCGCGCCGCACGCCTTCCTCGCCCTCGTCGGTCAGGTCGTTGACGTACACGCCGCTCGCGTAGGGCTCGATGGCCGCGCCGTATCGCCGCGCGGCTGAGATCCGCGCCTGGTCCTCGGCGGGGTCGGTCCAGCCGGCCCGGGCGACGAACTCGATCAGCGCGTCGCGGTGGCCGAAGGCGGTCTCGCCCGGGCCGACGGAGGCGATCGCGCCGCCGTAGGCCTGCAGGTCGCCGGAGGCCAGCCGGGCCGGGCCGGGTTCATCGTCGCCGTCGCGGGCTCCGCGGGACAGGAAGGCCGCGATCGCCTCGTCGGTCAAGTCGCGCAGATAGTGGCCCTTCCAGTACCGCCGTCTGTGCGGCGCCTGCGCGGTGTCGTCGATGCTCTGGAGCTCCAGGTAGGTGAGCGCCTGGCTCTGCTCAGCGACCGGCGTCGTGCCGCCGCGCAAGACCGGGAGCAGCCGGCGCCCGTCGTCGGGGTCGCCGGTCCACACGTAGCCCACACTCGCCAGCGGCTGGCGGCGCAGCTCGCGCGGCAGGAACGGCCAGTCGCCCGCGACGCCGGCCCAGGCGGTGAGGGTGGCCCTGGCCGGCGCGGCGGCGACGTCGCTGGTGCCCGCGCAGCGGGCGATCACCGCCGGGCGCCGGTCCGCCATCGCGTTCCAGACCCGTCGTGCCTGGTGATACCCATCCTCGTTAGGCAGCAGAATTTGTCCCGTGAAACCACGGCGCAGGCTGGCGAGATCCGCAGGCCTGACCGAGCGGCTGGTGTCGATCTCGCGGCGGCCCGGCTGGGGGGGATTCACCGGCATCACCGTTTACCGTCCCGGCCCATTCCTGGGTACGGCGCAGCCGGCCGCGGGTTCAGCTGCCTGGTCGCCTCGCGCACCGCGGTGCCCAGGTCGAGCGGAGAGCGGTAGCTGTACAGCGGCCCGGTGCCGTCGGTCAGGAGCACGCTGGCCATCGCCGCGCCGCGGGCGGCGACGGGGAGCGCGCCGGTCAGGGCGGCGAGCAGTTCCCGCACGTCGCCTTGGGCGGCGGCAATGCGGTCACGGCACAGCGGCCCGCGCGGCGTGCGCGGTGCCGGCGGCCGGCTGGCCTGAACCAGGACGCGCTCCCAGCCGTCGGCGAGAGCACGGCGTCCGGCCGGCGAGACGATCCGCTGGGCGCGGAGGGCCATGGCCCGGCTAAATCCCGGCGGGCATCCCGCCGCGAGCTCACGGTCCAGGGACGAAGCCAGCGCCCGGGCCAGGAAGCGATCCCAGGGCCGGTCGCCGGGTGGTGCGGATCGAAGCGGCGACTTTGCGGTCATCTGCCCAGCCTGCGCCTCGACAGGGGCACGTGATAAGTGGCAGGATAGACAATATGCGCAACGATCCTGCCAGCTTGCCGCCTGCCGCCCGGAAGAACGGGAGCGCATCGGACCGCGCCACAGGTCTGGGGCGCGGCGCGCATACGGTCGCTATCGTCGTCTCCGACGGGGTCACCCTGTTCGAGCTCGGGGTCGCCTGCGAGGTCTTCGGCGACTGGTCGGCGACGTTCGGCGTTCCCTGGTATCGCTCCTTCGTGTGCGCGATCACCCCGGGACCGGTGACGGTGGATGCTGGTTTCCAGATGCTGGCCGCTGACGGAGCCGACCGGATTCGCGACGCCGACACCGTGATCGTGCTGCCGGCCGTGCCCTATGACCGTGTCCCGGCTGGGATACCTGAGGTCTTGCGACAGGCCCACGCCCGGGGGAGCCGCATCGTCTCGCTGTGCGCCGGCGCATTCGCGCTGGCCGCCGCCGGGCTGCTGGACGGCCGCCGGGCGACCACGCACTGGACAGAATGCGACGCGCTGGCACGCCGGCATCCGCAGGTGACGGTCGACCCCGGAGTGCTGTTCGTCGACGAGGGCGACGTGCTGACCTCGGCCGGGAGCGCCGCCAGCATCGACCTGTGCCTGCACGTGGTCCGCCTGGACTACGGCAGCGAGATCGCCACCCAGCTCGCCCGCCAGCTCGTGGTCCCGCCCCAGCGCGAGGGAGGGCAGGCCCAGTACATCGACGCCCCGATGCCTGAGCTCGACAGCTCCAGCCTGTTCGCCGGCACCGTGCGCTGGCTCCAGGAGCATCTGGACGAGCCGATAACAGTAGAAGATCTGGCGGCTCGTTCCGCCATGAGCCCACGGACGTTCGCCCGCCGGTTCCTGGCCAGCACCGGCACCACCCCCTACCGGTGGCTCCTGCGCGAGCGCGTCCAGCTCGCCCAGCGGCTCCTCGAAATGAGCCAGCTGCCGATAGATTCTGTCGCGGAGAAAAGCGGCTTCTCCACCGCAGCCAACCTGCGCAAGCACTTCAGCCGGGCCGTGCACACCAGCCCCCAGGCCTACCGGCGCACCTTCCAGGACCGGCCCGCCAGCTGACCCGCCGGACGGCGCGGCGCCCTCCGGGACACGCTGGCCGAGGCGACGGTCACGATCGAATGCGAGGCTCATGAGCCGTCGGCCGCGGCCGAAACCGTCCGGTCGGTCATCAGGCGGAACGCCGAGTTCGTCGCACATATCGGAGTTCGCGGCATCGAGATCATCAGCATGTCGCCAGCCGACTGACCACCACTCGTCCTAGCCGGGGATGAGGGCCGCCACTACATTCAGCACGTAACGCTGGCGACGGCAGGATCTACCCGCCGATCCCGCCCGACCCGGCGCTGTACCGGGCACTAATTTACGTGCCCCTGCTGCTGACCGAGATCACCACGCTGCTGCTCCTGCGGCTGTCGCCCCCGTGTGGGCGGTCTGGGCCCTGACCGGATTCGGCTACCCCTCCGCCCCGGCCCCGTTCGCGCTGAACGTCGTCTCGAAGCTCCTGGCCTTCGCCGCCGTCCTGAGCCTCTTCCTGTCCCGGCGGCCGGGTGCGTCACTGGTGCCGGGAGCAGACGGAGATCACTAACTTGCCGCCTGCCGCTTCGCCCGCGTCCTCCGCTGACGTCACGATCGTCCGCCGGGTTCTCGCCCGCCCGGTCCAGCGACGCAGCCAGAGCAGGCCGAAAACGGGAAGGACGAGCGGGACGAAGCCGTAGCCGCTGCCGTAGCCGGACCACACCGTGGCGTCCGGGAAGGTGGCCGGGTCGGCGAGGCTCCAGCTGCCGACCGCCAGCACGCCGGCGAGTTCGACCGAGCAGGACAGGACGGCGATCCGGCGCGCGGCCGGGCTGCCGTTGGCGAGGGTGACCGTGGCGAGGATGTAGACCGTGGCGGCGAAGGCCGACAACACGTAGGCGACCGGGGCGTGGCCGAACTTCGTCGCGATCTGCACCCCGGCCCGGGCGGAGGCGGAGAGCGCGAAGAGCGCGTAGATGGCGACCAGCAGCCGGCCCGGGCCTGTCCTGGTCGAGCCCGGCTGCGGTGCCGTGGGCTCAGGCGAGGATACGGGCTCGGGCGATGCCGTGGGCCCAGGCGATGCCGTGGGCTCAGACACGGATGACCGGCCAGATCTGATGCAGCCGGACCATCAGCACGGCCGCGACGAGCCCAGCCACCGCGATGACCGCGGGGCCCCACCGTGATCGTTCGAGCAGCCCCCAGAACGCGGCGGCCACCGGGACGAGCGGCGTCGCGAACAGGTATCCGATGAGCGTCGCCTGCCCGGCCGGGTGCTCACCGTCGGCGAGTTTAGCTACGATGAGGCCGACCTGGACAAGCACCAGGATCTCCAGGACGGCCACCGCGGCGAGGAGGGGGACGTTCATCCGCCGGTTCAGGGCGGTCATCAGCAGCGCGTATCCGGCGAGCGCGAGACCAGCGACGATGATCGTCGTGGGCAGGGCGCCGTTCACCCCCGATATGTTACTACGTTTGGTAGTACCGCAGCCGAAGGCGGCGTCGAGCAGAGAGAACGAGCAGAGAGAAGGCGTTGCGCACATTCCTGAAGTCGGCTCCGGGCCGGGTGATCGTGGCGTGCGGCGGCGCGCTGCTGCTGCTGGCCGGCCTGACCCTGACCGTGGCCGGGCACCCGCCTCACCCGCCCCGGCTTCGGATGGCGGGAATTGCCCAGGATCCGTGTACTCCCGCTGAGGTATTCGCGGTTCCCGTGGGCACCGCGGGCTCGTATTACGCGGACACCAGCGTGCTGCGCACGGCCGCGGGCGTTTACCTGGCCCCCGGCCGCATCACGCCGCTCACGGGCGCGATATCGTCCTGCCTCCGCACGACTGGCCAGGATGAGCAGCACTGGCTACGGTCCGGTTTCGTGCCTGGCGCGGATCAACAGCAGCGCGCGCTCGCCCTTCGCGCACTGCTCGACCTCTACCTGTCGGTGCGGCCCGACGGCGCGGTGATCGCCGGCTGGAGCCCTGGGTGGGACTACGCATGGCCCCGGGATTCCAGCTGGGTGGCGACGGCGCTCGCGGACACAGGGCATCCCGCCGAGGCGTTCAAGATCTTGACATTCCTGCAGCGAGTGCAGCCTGGCAGCGGAATCTGGGCGGCTAGGTACGGGCCGGATAGCGGCAAGCCGGTGAGCGACGGGCGCCCGGCCGAACTGGACGCCGACGGCTGGGTACCGTGGGCCGTCTGGTCGTGGCTGGCCGCTGCGCGCCAGGCCGGCGACCGGTCGGCACGCCAGCAGCTGGCCCGGCTGTGGCCGATGGTGGTAGCCGCCGCTGACGCGGCGGCGCGGTCGCTTACCGCGGACGGGCTGCCGGTCCCGGCCATGGATTACTGGGAGGATTCTGTTCAGGTCACTCTTGGTACGGCCGCTCCTTTGCTTGTCGGACTGCGGGCAGCGGCAGATATCGCCATGCAGCAAGGTGACGGCGGCCAGGCGCGGCTATGGGCTGCTGCGGCCGCTCGCCTGTCGACCGGGATTTCGGCCGGCTTCGGCACGTATGGCTTCCCGCGGGTGGCCTTTAGCCAGACGGGCACGGACGCGGCGGTAACGTTCCTCGGGCCGCCGTTTGCGGACCCCGACGCCAGCGTCCGGCGCGCAGCCGCGGTGGCGCAGAAGTCGCTCGACGAAACTGATGGCGGCTTGCGGCCGGGTGCAAGCTGGGCGGGTGTACCCGGAGTGGCCTGGACGGCAGAAACCGCGCTTTTCGCGCTCTTCGACGCCGCCACCGGGCAGCGTACGGACTCGGGGGTGCTCATGGCCTGGCTGGCGGCGCACCGTACCAGCCTGGGCGAACTGCCCGAGCAGGTATACGGCGTCAGTCGTCCGGTCTCAGTCGCGCCGCTCGCCTGGACCGATGCGGTGGTCTTGCTGGCGTTGCTTGCGCGAAGTCACCAGCTGGCCAGCGTCCCTGTACCCGGAGCGCACGGCTGATTCAGCGTCACTGTGACCTCCACCAAGGTCTCAGCTTCGGCGCAGCAGGACGGCGTGATCTTCGCCGTCTTCCACGTGCACCTCGATGTGCCAGCCGGTGCCCTCGACCAGGGGCGCCATCCTTGCGGCAGGAATGTTGTACTGCGGCCACCACGGAGTGACCAGGTCACGATAGCGGAGACGCA
>JBEKGC010000023.1:0-31265 GCA_050013055.1 Streptosporangiaceae bacterium | reverse complement strand
AGCCGATCCTGGACACCCACGGCGCCTTCGCCCACCAGATCGACCTGCTGGAAAAACCGTTCTCCGAAGCCACCCTGCTCACCCGCGTCCGCCGCGCCATCGACAACGGCACCCATCCCGCCGCCCCCGCTGCTAAGACGTGACTCCTTCATCATGTCTTCCGATAAGCCGCCCCGCGGGTAGGACGCGACGCGGCGGGAGCGACGGCCGAGGGTGCGCGACCCGGGCCCTGACCGCTGCCTCGATCGTGAGCCGCTAGCCAGGCACGTCCGGCGGGTGGAAGGAGAACTGGCCGTCGGGGCCCGGGCCGAACGGGCGGGCCTGGATCACCGCGCTGACGTTCAGCGGGCCGTAGATGTGCGGGTACGGCAGCGGCTGGCCGGGCACCGGCTCGTAGCGGATATCCGGCTCCACCAGGCCGGGGTCGATGACAAGCAGCAGCAGGTCCGGCTCCCCCTGGTAGAAGGCGTTGGCCACCCGGGTCACCTGCGCGGCCACCGAAGCATGGATGAAACCCTCCTGCGCCAGGGTCCGGTCCAGGGTCGACATCGTGTACTGCCCGTCCTGCTGGGCTCGGGCCCAGTTGGCGGCGGTCGCGATGTGGTAAATGAACGTCACCTGGTGAGTATCCCGCCGGCGCAGCAAGCAGGCGGCCGAGAGGAATGCTAAAGCTATCTTGCTAAAGCTAGCTTTAGCAAGATAGCTTTAGCTAGTGATGGATTCGGGTCCTTCGGTGCGGCTGACCGATCCGCGGGCATTGCGTGCCTACGCCCATCCGACCCGGATGGCGCTGGTTGCGCTGTTGCGCCGGGACGGTCCGCAGACCGCCACCCAAGCGGCCCAGGCGATCGGCGAGAGCGTGGCCAGCTGCTCCTTCCACCTGCGCCAGATGGCCAAGTACGGCCTGGTCGAGGCGGCCGCCGTGCGGGGCAGGGAAAAGCCGTGGCGGGCCACCGCGATGTTCACAGAACTGGACTCCTCCGGCACCGATCCGGTCGCCACCGCCGCGGCGCAGGCAGTGGCGCTGAGCGCGGCGGAGCACTACTTCGCGCTGATGGCGCGCTGGGTGCAGGCGCAGCCGGGAGAACCGGACGAGTGGCGCGAGGCCGCGCAGTTCGGCGACACCATGCTGTACCTGACCGCGGCCGAGCTGGCGGACCTGGGCGGCCGGCTGCGGGACGCGCTCCAGCCCTACCTGGGCAGGCTCGGCGATCCGGCCCTGCGACCCGCGGATACCCGCCTGGTCACGGTACTGACCATGGCCTTCCCTGAGCGGCCGGCGGCGGACCCGCAGCGGCCGGCGGCGGACCCGCAGCGGCCGGCGGCGGACCCGCAGCGGCCGGCGGAGGGGCGAGGGTGAGGGGGCGGCGGCCGGGACAGGCGTTCGGGGTCGCGGTCCTTGAGGACTTCGAGGTGGTCAGCGGCGGCCCGCCGGACCGGTTGTTCCAGGCTGGGTCCATCTCCAAGCCGGTGGCCGCGCTGGCCGCCCTCGAACTTGGCGCCCGCGGCGACCTCGACCTGGACGCCGACGTGAACGACCGGCTCACCGGGTGGCAGCTGCCGGGTCGCCGGGGCGTCTCGCTGCGGCAGCTGCTCGGGCACACCTCGGGCCTGGGCGTCCCGTTCTACCCGGGCTACCTCCAGGGTGCCGTCGTGCCGACGCTGCGGCAGTCCCTGGACGGCGGCCCGCCCGCGACGACCAAACCGGTCCGGGCCGGTCCTGGTCACAGCGGGAGGTTCCGCTATTCCGGCGGCGGCTACACGGTCATCCAGCAGCTCATCAGCGAGGTGACCGGTCTGCCGTTCGCCGAGGCCGCCCGGGCCCTGGTGCTTGAACCCGCCGGGATGGCCTCGAGCACCTTCGGCCAGCCGCTGCCGGCCGGGCTGCGGGCCGCGGCCGCCCGGCCGGACTGGCGGGTGTACCCAGAAGCCGCCGCGGCCGGGCTGTGGACCACCCCAGGGGACCTGGCCAGGTTCGCGGGGGCCGTGGCCGCCGCGGCGGCCGGGCGCGCATCGGCGGTGCGCCCGGCCGCCGCCGCCCAGCTGCTGACGGCATGCACCCGGGTACCGGCCCGGGGTGAATGGATGATGCTGCCCGCCTTCGGCCTGCGCCGCCCGGAGGCCTGCGGGCTGGGCATGTTCGGCTTCGGCGAGGACCGTTTCGGCCATATCGGCGGCGCCGCCGGGTTCTTCTCGATCCTGGTCGGATCCTGGCACGACGGCCGCGGCGCCGTCGTGATGACGGCCGGCAACCCCTCGCCGTTCCCGTTCCGGCTGCTGCGGGCGATCAGCGACGAGCGGGGCTGGACCGGATTCCGGCCGCGGGGCTGGCCCCGGTCCAGGCGCAAACCGGCGGCGGAGACCGGAGTGTAGCCAGGGTCACACGCACGATGAGGTCTCGGTCACTGTATTTGGTGTGCCAAGGGAATAAGTTCATCACATCGGACACACGCCAAAGCCCCGCTGGTATCGCCGGGCCGTGCGTGGCGTTACGCTTACCATCGAAAAGCAGCGAGGACGCTGAGGATGACACAGGCACCGGAAGCGCCAGGCAGGACCCGGGCGCAGATCTCCGAACGCACGTTCCGCAAGGACCACTGGTGGCAGGCGCCGCGTATCACGGCCGCCCTGCTCACCATCTGGGTCGGCTACGCCACGGTGCGGGTCTTCACCGGTCACTGGTATTACGTGCCCAAGGACCACTACCTGACCCCGTTCTACTCGCCGTGCGTCAGCGGTGAATGCGTGCCGGGATCAAGCAGCCTGGGTCACTGGATCCCGGCGGTGCCGCCGATCATCCCCTACGCGTTCGTGGCGCTGGTGTTCGTGCTCGGCTTCCGGACCACGTGCTACTACTACCGGCGGGCCTACTACAAGGCGTTCTGGCGCTCGCCGGCCGCCTGCGCGGTGCGCGAGCCGCACGCCAAGTACACCGGCGAGACCAGGTTCCCGCTGCTCGGGCAGAACCTGCATCGCTACTTCTTCTACATGGCCCTGCTCATCGCGATCCTGCTCAGCTATGACGTGACGCAGGCGTTCCGCGGCCCGGACGGGAACTTCGGGTTCGGCATCGGATCGCTGATCCTGCTGGCCAACGCGGTCCTGCTGTGGGGCTATACGCTGGGCTGCCACTCGTGCCGGCACATCACCGCCGGCCGGCTGAAGAACTTCTCCTCCCACCCGGTCAGGTACTGGGCCTGGACGAAGTTCTCCTGGCTGAACGCCAGGCACATGCAGTTCGCCTGGATCACGCTAGGCACGCTGATGCTGAGCGACCTCTACATCATGCTGGTGGCCAGCGGCGCTTTCCCAGACCCAAGATTCTTTAATTAACCGAACGGGCAGTGGTTATGACCGACGCAGTACCTACCAGCGAGGCGGGGCTGGCCACAGTGCCAACCAACACGGGGCCAGCCAGCGAGATTGATCGTTTCTCCTACGATGTGGTGGTCGTCGGCGCGGGCGGCTCGGGACTGCGCGCCGCGATCGAGGCCAGGCTGCAGGGGAAGAAGACCGCGATCATCTCCAAGTCGTTGTTCGGCAAGGCCCACACGGTGATGGCCGAAGGCGGCTGCGCCGCCGCCATGGGCAACGTGAACCCGAAGGACAACTGGCAGGTCCACTTTCGCGACACGATGCGCGGCGGCAAGTTCCTGAACAACTGGCGGATGGCCGAGCTGCACGCCAAGGAGGCCCCGGACCGGGTCTGGGAGCTCGAGGCCTGGGGCGCGATTTTCGACCGGACCAAGGACGGCAAGATCAGCCAGCGGAACTTCGGCGGCCACGAGTACCCGCGGCTGGCGCACGTCGGGGACCGGACCGGCCTGGAGATGATCCGCACGTTGCAGCAGCGGGTCGTCGCGCTGCAGCAGCAGGACGCGGTGAAGTTCGGCGACCCGGAGGCGATGATCAAGGTCTTCGCCGAGACCACGATCACCGAGCTGATCAAGGCCGACGGGCGCATCGCCGGGGCCTTCGGGTACTTCAGGGACACCGGCCGGTTCGTGCTGTTCGAGACGCCGGCGGTGGTGCTCGCCACCGGCGGCATCGGCAAGACCTACAAGGTCACATCCAACTCGTGGGAGTACACAGGCGACGGCCACGCGCTGGCGCTGCGGGCCGGGGCCAAGCTGCTGAACATGGAGTTCGTCCAGCTGCACCCGACCGGGATGGTCTGGCCGCCCTCGGTGCGCGGGCTGCTGGTCACCGAGTCGGTCCGCGGCGACGGTGGCGTGCTGACCAACTCCGAGGGCAAGCGGTTCATGTTCAACTACGTGCCCGACGTGTTCCGGGCCATGTACGCGGAGACCGAGGAAGAGGCGGACCGCTGGTACAACGACCAGGCCAATAACCGGCGCCCGCCGGAGCTGCTCCCGAGGGACGAGGTGGCGCGGTCGATCAACTCCGAGGTCAAGGCGGGGCGCGGGTCGCCGCACGGCGGCGTCTTCCTGGACGTGTCGGCCCGGCTGCCGGCCGAGGAGATCCTGCGCAAGCTGCCCTCCATGCACCACCAGTTCAAGGAACTGGCCGACGTGGACATCACGAAGGAGCCGATGGAGGTCGGGCCGACCGCTCACTACGTGATGGGCGGGGTCGAGGTAGACCCGGACACCGGGGGCGCCTCGGTGCCCGGCCTGTTCGCGGTCGGCGAGGTGTCCGGCGGCATGCACGGGTCCAACCGGCTCGGCGGCAACTCACTGTCTGACCTGATCGTCTTTGGCCGCCGGGCCGGCCTGGGCGCGGCCGAGTACGTCTCGGCCCTGCCATCCCGGCCGACCGTGTCCGAGGCGGACCTGGCGTCGGCCGCGGCCGTGGCCGTCGAGCCGCTGGAGCGGGCCGCGGGTGAGAGCCCGTACGCCATCCACAGCGAGCTGCAGACGATCATGAACGACCTGGTCGGGCTCATCCGCCGCGAATCGGAGATGACGACTGCGCTGGCCGAACTGGACAAGCTGCGGGCCCGGGCCGCCCAGGTCTCGGCGGCCGGCGGCCGGGCCTACAACCCCGGCTGGCACCTGGCCCTGGACCTGCGCAACATGCTGGTGGTCGCGGAGTGCGTGGCGCAGGCCGCGCTAGAACGGCAGGAGTCGCGCGGCGGTCACACCAGGGACGACTATCCGGTCATGTCACCGGAATGGCGGAAGGTCAACCTGATCTGCTCCCTCGACGCCGACGGCAGCGTGGGGCTGCGGCGGCAGCCGATGGTGCCGATGCGGACCGACCTGCTCGAGCTGTTCGACCTGGGCGAGCTGAAGAAGTACATGACCGAGGAGGAGCTGACCGGGCTGAGCGCCGCGGGCAGCGGTAACGGATCCGGCACGCAAAGCGCCGCGGAGGAGAAGCACTGATGGGATACCAGGCGACGCTGCGGGTCTGGCGCGGAGATGCGGGTAGCGGCAAGCTCGCCGACTACCAGGTCGAGGCCAACGAGGGCGAGGTCGTCCTCGACGTGCTGCACAGGCTGCAGGCGACACAGGCCAGCGACCTGGCCATCCGGTGGAACTGCAAGGCGGGCAAGTGCGGGTCGTGCTCGATGGAGATCAACGGGCGGCCGCGGCTTTCCTGCATGACCCGGATGTCGATATTCGAGCCGGACGAGACGCTGACGATCACCCCGATGCGGACGTTCCCGGTGATCAGGGACCTGGTCACCGACGTGTCCTTCAACTACGGCAAGGCACGGGAGATCCCGTCGTTCACCCCGGAGCCTTCGGTCAAGCCGGGCGAATTCCGGATGCAGCAGGTGGACGTCAACCGGTCGCAGGAATTCCGCAAGTGTATTGAGTGCTTCCTGTGCCAGAACACCTGCCACGTGATCCGGGACCACGACGAGAACGAAGCCGCGTTCGCCGGACCCAGGTTCCTGATGCGGATCGCCGAGCTCGAGATGCACCCGGCCGACATCGCCGACCGGCGCGAGATCGCCCAGGACGACTTCGGCCTCGGCTACTGCAACATCACCAAATGCTGCACCGAGGTATGCCCGGAGCACATCAAGATCACCGACAACGCGCTCATCCCGATGAAGGAACGGGTCGTCGGCCGCAAGTACGACCCGCTGATCTGGCTCGGCACCAAGATCGGCCGCCGCACCGCCAAGGACACCCCCAAGGTCCCCGGCACCTCCTGATCCCCCTCCCGCCACCCTCCGCCCCCCGGCGTTAGGGGGTCGTTGGCACATAGACCTCTTAACTCCGATCGGCGGGCGGGCTGGGCACCGTGAACATGCTTTCGGTGGATTAAGACAGCATGAAATCACCCTGAGCGGCGTGGCCGCCCGGCTACGATGACAGGTGGCCTGGCCCCGGTTGCCTGACTCGTTTCGGCTGTCGGGCAAGGGTGGTTTCGGCAGTGATACCGCCGGCCGTTCGGAATTATTGGTTTTTAATGTTGCCGGGAGCGAAGGACATCTATGTCAACTTTGACGTACGCAGAGGCCGGGGTCGTCGGGCTGATCCAGGGAATCACTGAGCTGTTCCCGCTGTCCAGCCTGGGCCACAGCGTGCTCATCCCGGCGCTTGTCGGCGGCCAGTGGGCCAAGGACCTGAACGTGTCCAAATCCGAGTCACCGTACCTGGCCTACATTGTCGGGCTGCACGTCGCGACGGCGCTCGCCATGATCTTGTTTTTCTGGCGGGACTGGGTGCGGATCGTCGGGGCGTTCTTCGCCTCGCTCGGGCACGCGGCCCGGCCCGCGCCCGGCACCAGGCGCTGGGAGCCGCAGAACACGGACCAGAAGCTCGCCTGGATGATCATCTTGGCCACGATCCCGGTCGGGATCGCCGGGCTGGCCCTTGAGCACCTGTTCCGCACCGTGTTCAGCAAGCCGATCCTGACCGGGGTGTTCCTGTGCGTGAACGGGCTTATCCTGCTGGGCGGCGAACGGCTGCGACGGCGCGGGGCCGACACCGAATCCCAGCAGATGGCCGCCGACCTGGAGATGGCCGAGGCGCGGCAGCGGGCCGGCGTGGCCGCGGGGGGGCGCGGCCCGGTCGGTACGGCCGCCGGGCGGCACGGCTCCGGGCAGCGGGCGCTGAAGCAGCAGCAGGCCCAGCTCGCGGTGGAATCGGACCAGCGGCTGGTCGGCGTCGGGTACCTGGGTGGCTTCGTCCTCGGGGCGATGCAGATCCTGGCGCTGCTGCCCGGCATCAGCCGGGACGGCATCGTCATGGTCAGCGGCATGTTCCGGGGGCTGACCAGGCAGGACGCCGCCCGGTTCTCGTTCCTGCTGTCCGCGCCCGTCATCTTCGCGGCGGGCACGCTGAAGATCAGCGACCTGACCGGGCCGCTGGGCAACGGGATCCGCGGTCAGGTGCTTTTCGGCAGCATCCTGGCCTTCATCGGCGCGTACCTCGCGCTGAAGTTCCTCGTCCGCTACCTGTCCGACGCCTCCCGCACGCTGACGCCGTTCGCCATCTACTGCCTGATCGCGGGTCTCGGCAGCGCCATCTACCTGACCGTGCGGTAGCGGGCGGCGGCCCAGCCGGGCCGCCCGCGCACCCGGCGCCTGGTGCTGACCGGCCTCACCTGTTGGGATGCCTGCCCGTGATGCCCCACTCAAGCTGCTCAAGCGGGTCCGGATCGGCCGCGGTGAGGTCGACCCAGGTCATGCCCTCGAGGAATGCCGGCAGCATGAGGCGCTGGGCGCCGGGCAGCAGCACCGGGATCACCGGGCAGCGCCGCCTGACGAACTGCCGGAGGAACCCGGCAAGTTCCTGATCCTGCCAGGGGCCTATCCGGGAGCCGACGATCACAGCCGCGGCCGGGATGGCCTGGATGACCTCCTCAAGCGCCCGCTGCCAGGGAAGTCCGGGGCGCAGCTCGCGCTCATCCAGCCACGGGCGCAAACCGCGTTCCCGTAGTTGCTGGGCAAGTTCCCTGACCGCGGGCTTATCGTCGGTGTTGTGGCACAGGAAGACGTCGAACTCCGCGACCTCCTCCTTTCCCCGCAGCACCGCGGAGGCGGCGGCGATCTCCCGGCCGGCGTCCGCCGAGGCGTCCATCGCCGCGGTGGCGTTATCGGTGTCGTTGACCAGCTCGTACTCGTAGTCGTCGCGCAGCGGGACGCGTTTCTCGCAGACCGGGCACAAGATGCTCGTCTTACCGCGGCGGCCGACCTGCTCGACCTGCTCGGCGGTGAACGCCGTGCCGTCGTACGGGCAGCTGTACTGACGCTCCCGGGTGACGCTCCCGGGCAGCGCGCGACGGTCGAGGTGAACGTGGACGAACCGCTCGAACTGCTTCCTGAGCAGGTCCGGTACGCCGTGATACCCGATCCACAGTTCGGCTCTGCCCTCGCCGTCGGATTTCAGGAAGACCGTGCACTCGCCGACATCGGCGGCGAACCGGGCCGCCGACTGCCAGGTGGCCATCCTGGTGAACCGGTTGCTGCGGGTCAGCCGGACGATCAAGGTCGCGTAGATATTGGCGATCGGCCCCTCGAACCGGAAGACCACGCCGTCCCCCTTCGGCGCCTGGGAGGCGGGCAAGTCCCGCCGGTAGGCCGTGGGGAAAACCAGCTGGACGCCGTCCTCGGTCGGCTCACGCAGCACAAGCTCGTACCGGATGAGCTCCTCCAGGGTGGCGAACACGAGCAGCCGCTCCTGCCGTCCCGCTGGCGCCCGGTCGGCCAGCGGGACCGGGAAGTCCAGGTTGACCACCTTGGTCTCCAGGATGCTGCCGAGTTCGTCCGGCTCGTCCCTGGCGGCGTTGACGATCGCGCTGGCATAGGCGTCGAGCAGCTCGGGCTGGAGCAGCACGTAATCCCCGAATTTCAGCCGTTTCACCAGCCCCGCCGACTCCAGGCGAGCGATGCACCCCTCGAAAACTGAGACCAGCCCGGCCGACGAGGCCTCCCGCGAGTCGGTCATGTCCGGCGGCTGCTCATCGCCGGTCAGCAGCTGGGGGGCGCTCGGCTCCTCCGCCTGGAACATCCGGCACAGGTCATCGACCGGGGTCAGCAAGGCGCCGGCGGACTTCTGGGTCACGACGAACCGCTTCACCGCAGCGAACAGATCGGTCGAGGTGATCACCGGGATCCGGTCCCAGTCGATCGCCGCAAGCAGCCGGGACCGCAGCAGGTCCGTGTTCGTCCCGTTCTTCGCGCTTGTCTCGAAGTAGTCATCGAGCGCGAAGTCCGCCCTCAGCTGCTGGATCCGCTCGGTCGAGACCGTGATGCCACCACGGTCGATGCGGGCGGCGACCAGGAAGGTGGTCAGGCTGCCTGCCGCTACCGGATGAGCGTGCCGGACCGCCCGCGCCCAGAAACGCACCCCGCCCAGCGGCATGGTCTCGCTCTTGGAGTCGAACAGGATCAGGGCCAGCGCCGCGCCTTCCAGGTGCAGCTGATGGACGATCCGGTATCCCGGCTGGCCGGCCAGGTCCCAGAGCAGGACTTCTCGGTGAGCCCCGGAGGAGGCAGTATCCTCCGGGGCGGGAAGCCGCCAGATCCGGCGGCCGTGCGTCGACTCTGTCGGCCGGAACGCCTCGCCCGCCAGCACCATGGCCAGGCCCGACTTGCCCACCCCGGAGTCGCCGAGCAGCAGGACCTTCGCATTCGCGTAGGTCGTGGTCGTGGCCGGAGCGCTGGCCGTCCGGTCCCAGTCGCTGATCAGGATGAGCTCCGTGGCGCCCGGGTCGACCAGGGCCAGCAGGCCGTTGACGGCGCTGACCGCCAGCCTGGTGAAGTGCGCGGCCACGCTCTGCGACGGCGGATCGCGGGACCACAGCTGAGCCGGTGTCTCCGCCAGGGACCAGGCGAGCAACCCGCCGTTGGCCGACCAGATCAGCGCGGTACGCTGCTCGCGCACAAACGCCATTCCCGCTGCCTCGATGGTCTCGACGACGGTCGGGGACAACGCGTCCTCCGGGCGCCACACCTGCAGGGTCGCGTCCATGGAGGCGGACACGATACGGCCGTCGTCGAGCCAGCTCAGTCCCGTGACGGTTTGCGCATGGCCGTCAAACGGCCGCATCAGCTGCCCGGTGGCGGCCTCGATCACCCAGACGGTCGGCATCCCCGTGGTACAGGCCAGGAACCTCCCGTCGGGCGACCACGCCAGGTTGACTCCCTCCGGGCGCTGAGACATCCGGAGCCTGGCCAGGTCAAGTTTCCACTCTGGCTGCTGGTCAGGACCGAACGAGGTCAGCGTCATCCTGCCTGGTAATGACAGTGCCAGCTTGACCAGGCGGTCACCATCAGGAGAGAAGGCCATCGCGCTCGTCACCCCGAGTCCCGCCATCGCGACCTCCGCCCCGGAAGCGGGAATCGGCTCCGACAGGTCAACAAACCGCCCCTGGCCGTCGTCATCGCGGAACGCCAGCTTGCCGCCGTCCGGGGACCAGGTCAGCCCGGGAGCCGGCGCGCAGGCCATCTGGAGCAGCGGCTCGACCCGGGTGCGATCGGTGATGACCGAGACACTCAGTCGCTGGCCCACGGCGAGGGCCAGGCGATCCGCGGCCGGGGAGAGGGCCACGCTGACCGGTTGGTCGCGACGGGTCGGCCAGGCGCCGACGACCCGGACCTGACCCCGGGACCAAGGCCGGTGACTGTCGGGCTGACGCTGGGCTGGATCAACGAACACGGCGGGCTCCCGATGAACCGGAATCCAATCTTGGCTATAAGACACATGCACCACTCCCGCCCCATATTTCCTATAGGTCACTCGCCCTGATTATCCCTGATGTCATGCGCAAGCGACAGAGCCCAGAGTATACCTATTATGATTTTTGCCCTGATACAGTCTATTACCATGGCGGATCGCGAGCCCAGGATACGGAACGACGCGGCATCGTGGTCGGACTTCGACGCGGACGGGTACTGGAAGGTCAATTATGCTTCTGTCCTGCCGGAGGACGAAGAGATCATTCGGTGCGCGAGCGAGTTCCTGATTACGGCGTGCGGGACACCGCTGAAGGTCAGGAGAGCCGTGGACGTCGGCGCGGGCGCTAATCTTTATCCGGCGCTGCTCATGCTCCCCTGGGCCGAGCGCATCGTCTTTACCGAGCACGCGCAGTCCAATATCGAGTGGCTTGACGAGCACCTGGCCGACGCCTCCGGCGAGTGGCCGTGGCAGCCCTTCTGGGACCTGGTCGCGGGTTTGCCCTGCTACCAGACCGTCGAGCAGCCTCGACGCCGGCTGACGGCCAGTTATGAGATCCAGCGCCTCAGCATCTTCGACCTGCCCCCGCGCAGCTGGGACCTCGGCAGCATGTTCTTCGTAGCGGACGGCATCACCTCAGACGAGACGGAGTTCGAAGCCGCGGTGCGCTCGTTCCTCGGCGCGCTTACCCCCGGCGCACCATTCATGATGGCATTCATGGAAGGCTCGACCGGTTATGACGTTAGCGGCGTCAGGTTCCCGGCGGTCAGGATAACCCCGATGTCCCTGGATGCCCTTCTAGCCAATTGCCCGGTCACGGCCACCCGTATTCTCCGGACGGACAACTCCATCCGGAGATTAAGATCCGGATACGACGCCATGCTCCTGGTCACGGGATTCGTGGCGCAATAGCCAGGCGGCGCGGCCCGCCGTCCGCGGGCCGCCTCGCCTTGCGTACGCCCGGCCGGATCGGCGCTGAAACGCTCACCGGGCCACTGCGCCGTGCTGTACACTACAGGAGGTGGATTGTATGGTCCCGCGAGCCGAGGTACGAATGGTACGTATTGAGCCTGGCGTCGGCAGATCGATGCCCCACATGATAACAGCCGGGTTAATGGTATCCCGCGCCTGCGGGTGCCGCGCTAACGTTGCTGCCCATGGCTGATGTTACTATGTCCGTTCAGAACAAAGACGCATCCTGGAATACATTTTCGCCCGCCGACTACTGGGATGATAACTACAGTAAACTAGGTGCTGAAGATCAGGAAATCATCCGCCTGGTGAGTGGTTTCTTCAGACGCGAGTTCGCCGGCCGTCCGCGCGCTCAGCGAGGAATCGACGTTGGCTCGGGACCGAACCTCTATCCCGCCCTGCTGATGCTGCCCTGGGCCGAGCAGATCCTGCTCACCGACTTCTCCGAGAGCAACGTCCGCTGGCTCCGCCGCGAGGTCGCCACCGAGAGCACCCCGTGGACCTGGCAGCCGTTCTGGGCCGAGCTGCAAGAAGCGGAGGACTACGACCGGATCGGCGAGCCGCGTAAGCAATTGCGGGAAGCCTGCGCCGGTGAGCCTGGATACGCGGGGATCGAGCGGCACGACGTGTTCCACCTGCCGCGGGCACGATGGGACCTGGGCACCATGTTCTTCGTCGCCGAGTCCATTACCGAGGACCCGGCGGAGTTCCGCGCCGCGATCGCGGGTTTCCTCGGCGCCCTGACGCCCGGCGCCCCGTTCGCGGCGGCCTTCATGACGGGCTCGCACGGGTACCCGGTGGCCGGCACCAGCTTCCCGGCCCTGCCGGTCACCCCGGACGATGTGCAGCTGCACTTCATCGAACTCGGCGTGAACGGACTGAACGTGGAACTGCTCCAGACGCCGCACCGGGTGCGGGATGGCTACGAGGCGATGATCGTGGCCACCGGCTCCGTCGGCGACCGGTAATGAGGCCAGGGAGCTATGGAGATCCAGACACGGCGTCAGATCCTCGAGATCTGGCGCGCGGCCGTTGATTACTGCTACCGCGACGGAAAGTGGGTGTGGGGCGGCCGCAGCGGCAGAAATTCCATCAGCGACGCCGAGCAGCTGCTGACCATCTTGTACCCCGCCACCGTCATCGAGTCGCTCAAGGTGGACAGCGTTGACCAGACCGCGGACGACGTGCTCGATTACCTGCACTCGTTGGGCAACGCGCTGGACATCCCACGCCGGCTGATCGGGTTCATCCGCGACTACATGCGCACGTACCTGATCGACGGAACGCCGGATTTCTCCGGAGACACCTATTTCGAGCTGGAGGACCGCGACACCGGGACCGTCCAGCCCGAGCAGCGCCAGCTGCACGTGGTCGACTCCTACTCGATGTCCATCACGCTGTGCCTGGGCACGCTGGGCTTCCTCCGGGTTTACCGGCAGGACCTGCGGAGCGCGCGGATGCTCCGCGAGGTCGACGAGCTGGAGAAGCTCTCCTCGCAACGGCTGACCGCGGCCATGGTCGGGCTGTTGCGCAGCTTCACCGTGAACACCTTCGACCCGGGCGACCCAGCCGGTCAGGCGCTGTGCACGATGATCAACCAGACCGGCGCCGCCACCGAGCTGGTGGTCCGCAACCTGCTCAGGGAACTGGCCGAGATCCGCGCCGGACTGCGGCAGGAGCTGACGATCGGACTCGGCCAGGTGGCCGAGGAACTGGACAATCGCGGCCGCCTGTTCCAATGCGGATGGTCCTGGGGCATCGTCGACGGAGCGCCCGAGGTTCCGTACGCGAGCGATATCGGCCAGCAGCCGACGGGTGTAGCCGAAGCACGCCCGTACCTGTATTTCACCGTTGTCGCCCTCGACGGCATCCAGGACCTGTTCAGCGAACGGACCCGCATCCTCGGGCTGCTGAACGAGGAGCAGCAGCGGCTGGCCCGGGCCCTGCAGCTCCGCTGGGACCTGACCAGGCAGTTCTGGGCCAAGGTGGCCACCTTCGGCACAGGCAGGTGGCCGCTGGAAGACCTGCCCTGGCTGACCACCGACGGCCTGGAGTCCGATTACTACTCGGTGCTGCTCACCTCGATCGTCATCGAGGGCATCGGCAGCGAGCGGATCGTGAACGTCGACGTCGAGCGGATCGGGCGCCTGCTCGAGGAACTGGCCAACCGCGGGCGGATTACCCGCAGGCCGGTCCAGGGTGATCCGGCGATCGGCCTGCACATGCCGGGCATGCGGCTGCGGCTGTACGGCACCGAGAAGGTGGCCGCAGGCCCCCAGCTTCAGTGGACCGTCTCCAGCTTCACCTTGCTTGTGCTGAAACGGCTGCTCAGAGTGGCCGAGCTGCTCGATGACAACTCGGGGCGGGTCCGGTTCCTCGATCTCGCCGACCTGATCTGGACGCACATCGAGCGGCGCCGGATCGAAACACCGCAAGCGCGCGGGCTCTGGGATGAACCGACGCAGGTGTTCACAGGCCCGTCGTTCGCCGACTACGGGGTGCCGTCCTGGTACCACACCGAACGGGTCATCGAGGTGCTTGTGGCCGCCGCGAACGTCACCCAGGCACGGCCGGCCGCCACCTCGGAGCTGGCCGGCAACGCCCAGCAACTCCTGGCCGAGGCGGAACACCTCTTTGACCAGGAACGGTTGCGTGGTACCAACGACACAGGGGAGCAGATGCGGGAGAGCTTCCAGGTGGTGGGGGCAAAGCTGCGGCGGGCGCGTGAACTGCTCAGGGACCGGCCCGGCACCGCGAGTATCCTGGCCGGCGATGTGCTCCGCGAACTCGACATGGTTGATGCGGCCCGCCAGGACACGACCAGGATGACCTAGCGATGCTGCTGATCGCGACCTCGGACAAGGGCGGCACCGGGCGCTCGGTGACCGGGAGCAATGTCGTGTACCGGCGGGCCCTGCAGGGCGGCCACGTCTGCTACGTCGACTTCGATTTCGGCTCGCCGACAGCAGGGGCGATCTTTGGCATCAGCGCTCTTTCCCGTGGTACGACCACAGGCTGCGGTACTCATTCCTACCTCCTGGGCCGGTCACCGACCGAGGAGCTCTGGGACGTCTGGCAGCACTCCGACCGGACCAGCCTTCGCCAGCGCCCGCCGGGCACCGGTCGGCTGGCCCTGGTGCCCGGGGACGCAGGCGGGGCCGAGTTCGCCTTCGACGACGACATGATCGATCGCTGTATCGACCTGTTCCTCCGGCTGCACAGCGAGTTCGAGGTCGTCCTGGTGGACCTGAGCGCCGGCCGGTCATACGCCGCGGAGATCGTGATCGCCGCGACCTCGGCGCCGGAGCTGCTCACCGTGACCACCAGATGGCTGGTCTTCCACCGGTGGACCAGGCAGCACATCGTGGCCGCGAACGGCCTGGTCTTCGGCGAGCGTGGCCTGCTGGATATCGGCGAGATGCATGGCCGCGAACGCGAGATGTTCATCGACGATATCCGCTTCATCAGGACCGCGCTGGTAGATCCCAACGCGCCTGACCTGGCCGGACTGCGACCGCCCCAGCTGGCCTGGCTGCGCGAAGCCAACAGGGAACTGCAGCAGCTGGCGGCCGAGCTGCACGTGGGCCGGTCCACCATGCTGGGCGCGGTGCCGCTTGACCCGGTCCTGCAATGGCGCGAACAGCTCATCACCGACAGCGATGTCTGGGCCCGGCACGTCGCGAACCAGACCACCATCGAGGCGTTCGAGTCGATCGCCAAGAGCATCGTCGATGAGTCGGCGTGGGAACAACTGTGAGTGAGGTCAGGACCGAGTTCCGCCAGAGCAGCGCCGACCTCAAGGTGGACTCGCTCCCGCTTTCTCACGTCTCGGTTGAGATCGGTCACCTCTACATGGACGACCTGGCCGACGGCGAGGCAGCCATCCAGAACACCTTCGCCAGCGCGGCACCGTGGGTCCGGGCGGCGTATAATCCGCGGGCGATCGGCTGCGGGAAGGAATCGGCCCGGGTCAGCACGTGCTTTCTCATCGACGACTACTTCAGCCGGTTCTCCTCCCCCGCCGAGGTCATCCCGATGGTGGTAGCGGCCGCGGAGCGGGAAGGACTGCAGATCGACTACCTGGCCAGGGAATCGGCGTCCGCACAGGCGGGCGGCAGCAGCCCGGCCAGCCTCATGCTGGGGCGCTTGGTGACCGAGCCGGTGGCGGGGACCACAGGCGGCCGTCCGCCGCTCACCAAGACCGGCTGGCTGACCAACGGGCAGCGATCACCGAGCACCTCCCGCGGCGAGGCCATGGCCAAGCGCAGGCCATGGCAGCCGCCGGTCGAAAGCGCCCGCCGACGGCACTCCATCTTCATTGACATCGAGCTGTGGGACGAGCACGGCGGTGGCCGGACCTGGTCGTGCGCGGCCCTCGCCGCCGTCTGGCAGCTGATCCGGCTGGGTCTGCTGCGAGATCACGGTCACCCGATCCTGCTGCCGCAGGACTGGACGGACAAGGTGCTGCCCGACAGCTGGGACGATATGCCCCCGATCACCCGGCTCCGGCCGGGCGCGGCGGCCTTCGCCGCCTACACGACCCTTTCTGTCTTGTCGCCGCGTTTCCTGCCCATCGAACTGGCGGTGCGCACGATTCTCGGCCAGTTCGCCGGGGACCGTTCGATTCTGGCCGAGGCTGACGCCAGGGCCGCGCGAGACGGGATGCAGCTGCCCACCGAGCTGGTGGACCGAATACGCTACGTGTTCGCGGCCCCAGGGGAGACCGACCCCGGGTGACCCAGCGTGACCCCGGGTGAATTGGCGGCACCGCTCAACGGCCGATCTTGCGCTCGGGGTTGGCCGCCGCCCACAGCTGCTCAAACTTTTCCTTCAGGTCATGGACCCGGTCCAAGGAGGGCGCGAGCAGGGTCCGGACAAAGGCGGGCCTGGTCTGGCCGGCGTTGAACGTCGTCGCGGGCGTGATCTCGTAACTGACGACTTCATCGAAGACGATGAAATCGAAGATCATCGATCGGAGCCAGTCCGGGATGAGCTGATGGTCGAGCATCCGGACGTCAACGCCGACGTCACGCTGCATCTGGGTAATCTTGAGGAAGGTCTCGTCGCGGGCCAGATCCTCGTTCTCGAACACGAAGATGCGCCGGATGACGACGTGCTTGGCGATCGCCTCCCGCTGGAGTTCCAGGTAGCGCGTACCCAGGTCGCTGGTCCACAGGCCGCCGTCGAAGCCGCGCATGCCTGCATCGACGGTGGACAGTGAGATCGCATCGATCGAGCGCTCGGCCTCCTGAGTTAAACCGAGCAGCCAGTCCCGGTCTTCGCCGTCATAAGCTATCTCGCTGCCGCCAGGCAACTGGCGCACGAAGGAGGTCGCCCGCTCGATCTCCCGTCGAGCCAGGCGCTGGAGCAACGGGCTGGTCTTGGCGTCCGTCCGGCCGGCCGTTTCCACGAAATCCGTCAGCAGCGCGGTGTCCAGGATAGACCGCTCCATCATGGCGGAAAGCTCGGCGGATCTGCTGATCCTGGCAAAGCCCGCCGCCATGCGCTCCTCTAGGACTGAGATCCGCATCTCTGTGTCTACCAGGAATAGGACCAGCATGAATCCGAGCGTGATCACCGCGGCGAGCACCAAGGCCTCCCGGCCTGACACTCCTCCGGCGTCCGCCGATACAATCGTGATGAGCCCGAGGAGCAGCGGAATCCCAACCTTCGCGGTTATACCCAGGATAAGGCTGCGACGCATTCCACCTTGGATCATTCGAGCTCCGATCTTGGTGGCTTAGTGACTGGTTGCAGGGCTTCTATAATGCCGACGGACAACTGATCCCGTATCCGTTCGACGGTTTTCTGCCACTGCAGTGAAAATCCTGACTTGAGGTCGAGTTCCTGCCAGATGATGGCCAGGGTCCTGCTCACGTGGGCGGCCGGCATCCAGGCGTGGACGAGATGGTCGATACCGGGGCGCAGCATGGCGATCAATTCGGCCGCCGGGCGCCTGCGGCCCACCGCCCGGTCCACGATGTCGAGCAGCGTCGAGAGTAGCCAGTCATGCAACGCGAGGTCGGCGCAGAAGTCCGCGAGCGCCCGCGGATCGGGCTCCGCTGCGCGCAGCCGCACGGTACGCAGGCCGTCAGGGCCAAGCGTGAACACTATCTCCTGGTCAGGCTGGGCGGGACCGGCGAACCAGCGCAGCCGGGTGGGCCGGGTGCGGAACGGCGGATTGTGGTCGAGCTGCCTGCTGCGCTGGATCGCGGTCAGCGTCCGTACGTTGACCGTGCCCAGATCAAGAGCAGTGGTGGTCGTCGGGCCAGCCAGGAAGCCGGTCGCCAGGTTTTCCTCGGACGCGGCGCCGAGCACTTCGAGCACTCCAGGCTGAGCCAGATAATGCGCCCACGGACGGCGGCGACCGGTCGGCTCGTACCGAAAGGTCGCATAGGTCCCCGCCTGGATGATATGCCCGTCAGTCAGCGTCAGCCGTGTGGCCGGCGTGCCGACGACCCGTACCTCCCGGCGATCAGCGAGCGGCGCGAAACAGTCCACTCCGGTAAGCGCCTCCGGCGACCACGCATAACGAACCGGACGTTGTCGTGTCCGCACCAATCCGCCGGGCACAATCGCGAGCAGTTCTGTGGCGGTGTCAGCCGACACCGCGGTGGAAGTCAGCAGAAGACTCGTCTGGACCTCCCCGATCGTTAGCGGCACAGTCCGGCGTTTTCGCTATTCGGGTCCTTCATGGTGCCATTCCCTGGATGCCTACCGCAGAACTCCGAGTCATCGCCATTACCTCAATGTTACCGCTTAGTCACGTCCTATCGTACCTGGCCGTGCCGCGCAATACCGGACCACACGACCGGGCGGTCACGGCAGGAATGCTAAATCCAGGCCGTAGAACCTACCCCAGGCAACCTCAGCCAGCGGGCTGGGCCGTGCTGGTCAGGACGGTGCCCGGCTTGGCCCAGGGGCGGGTGAAGCCGACCGGATCACGGTCCGTGTAGCTGGCCACCCGGATCGGGAAACCGGTCGCGTACGCCTCGATCATCATCCCGTGCCCGATCACCAGGCCGACATGGCCCGGAGACGTGACGGTGCCGTCCGAGCCGGCGAAGAACACCAGGTCCCCCGGCTCTTCCTGGCCGGCCGGAACCCGGACCTCGGACGCCCACTGGGCCTCCGAGGTCCGCGCGATACTGACCCCGGCGGTCAGGTAGGCCATCATGACCAGGCCGGAACAGTCGAACGCGTCCGGGCCGGTGCCGCCCCACAGGTACGGCTTGCCGATCTGCTGCTGAGCGTAGGCGATGGCGGTGGCGACCACCTGGTTCGGCGGGGTGATGGAGGCCGTCGCGGCCCCGGCCGTGGTCGCGCAGCCGGCCACCGTGCTGCTCGGCGGCATGACCGCGGACACCACGGAGAAGTTGCCGCCCGCGTAGGTCCCCGCGTAGTACAGCACGGTCTGCACGTAGGACTGCAGGTGGTTGTAGGCGAAGATGGCCGCCGAGGGGTTGGTCTGCACCTGGAATTCGAGCAGGTACTTGGCCGCGCCCGCGATCGCGTCGGCGGGATCGTAGACGTCCGCGTTCGGGCCGCCGTCCTCGTCGGTGGCCACGCCGTTGACCACCTCGCTGCCCGGGTGGACCGGCGCGCCGCCCCAGGTGTTCCCGGACGCGCCGCCGATCCCGATCTGCATCGGGCCGGCCGCGCCGAACGCGTTCGACCCGCTGTGCACGCCGGGCAACGTGGTCTGCCCGTTGTCGCTTTCCACCGTGCCGATGCCGGCCAGGATCGTCCACGGCACGCCGTACTGCTGCCCGACCTTCTTGTACCAGAACAGGTAGTTGGCCGGGATCCCGCCGGCCTTCGCGCTGGCGGCCGGCTGCCCGGTCGTCCCGGTCTGCTGGCCCGAGCAGTTCGCGCTGGCCGCGAAAAAGGCGTCGCTGCCGATCATGAGGGGCACCGCCAGCAAGGCGAGGCCCATGATGGCGACCAGCCCGATGATGCCGAAGATGAGCACCCGGGGGGCTCGCTGGTCCCTGGGGCTAGCCGATTTGGTCTCGGTCCTGGCCATGAACCTGGTCATCAGAAGTTACCCGCCGATGCCAGCTCGATGTCGTTAACCTGCCAGCCGGTACCCGAGCCAACCACGGTGATCGCGTACTGCGCGCTGCCGTTGCTTATCTTGCCCGAGCTGACCAGATGCTGCCCGGCGGTGACGACGAACGTCAGGCTGGAGGTGCCGAAGGCCCGCAGCGAGATGATCGTGGCGGTGCCGGTGGACACCTGCTGCTGGCTCTTCCTGAGCTGGGCCACCCCTGGCGTGCTGTAGGAGGCCTGCAGCTTCGTGGCCATCGGCCCGGTGATCAGCCCGTTCATCGCGGCCACGTAGGCCTGCGGGCTCTCGGTGTAGGTGTACGTGTTGTAGTCGACGCCGAACCGCACCGTCACCGCGGCGGCGGCGGCCAGGTCCTGTTCGGTGAACGGCAGCCACGAGTAGATGTTGACGCTCCCGGCCGCGGTGGGCGACACCGTGGCGGCCGGGGGGACCTGCGCGGGGCCGGAGCTGCCGGACGCGGCGGGCCCGGTCGGGGTCGGCGAAGCCGACGGCGAGGTGGCGGCCTGGGGATGGCTGGCCGCATGAGTCAGTTTTGGCAACAGGAGCCAGTAGCCGAGCGCGGCGAGCACGACGACGACCAAGACGAAGACGGCCTTCTGCTGGGCCGGGCTGAGGTCCACGGTGACCGTCCGCTACTTATCCCGCCGCGTCGGGCGCAACCAGAAGGGCTTAGCAGGCTGGTTATCCTGCCCGCCGCCCTGCCCGCCGCCCTGGCTGTGCTGGCCCTGGCTGTGCTGGCCCTGGCTGTGCTGGCCCTGGCTGCGCTGGGACGGGGGCGGCTGGGTCTCGGCTGGCGCCGGGTTGGACTTTGGCGCCGCGCCCGACCGCTGCCTGGCGCCGCCCGCCGCGGACCAGCCGCTGCCCGGCCAGGCCGGACCGGACGGGCGGGAGCCACCCCCGCCGCCTCCGTTACCGTTGCCGCCGCTGCTTCCGTTACCGCCGCTTCTGGTGCTGCCGGTGCTTCCGCCGCCGCCGCTTCTGGTGATAGGCGGAGCGGATCCGGCGGAACCCGAGCGGCCGCGGGACCCGCCGACTGGCCCGGGCGATGCGGCCCGGGGGCGCGAACCGACAGGTCCGGGAGCCGCGGAGCGCCCGGCACCGCGGGACCAGCCCGACGTCGAGGCGGCCACCCCGGCGGAACCGGCGGACCCGGCGGACCCGGTCGACCCGGCGGAGGCGGCTGGCCCCGCCGACCCGCCATTGGCTGACCGTGGCGGCAGGTCCAGTGGCGGGGCGACCCGGCTGCCGCCGGTACCCGCCTCAGGCACGTTCCGGCTGCGCGCCGCGCCGCTCAGCACCCGGCGGGACCCGGAGCTAGCCTCTTCTCCGTCGGCCGGGGGCGGGGCGTCCGGCCGGAGCCGCGAGGCGTACGCGTCGCTCGACGCGCTGGACACGGTGCCGGCCCGGGCCGCGGTCTCCGCCGTGCCGGCCGACGACCCCGCGCTCACCCCGCTGGCCACGCCGGCCGCCACCGCGGCCGCCTGACCGGGGTTCCGGCGGGCCCACCGGGCGGCCCGGTAGCCCGCCACGCCGGGGACGGCCACGGTGGCGGCGTCCAGCGTCTGCCGGCGGAACGTAGAACCCGCCTGGCGCAGGCTGTACTCGGCCCGCTCCTGGGAGCCGATCGTGCCGTAGCCGACGGCGGAGAACAGATGCTGGAACGGCTTGCGGTAGATGAAGACCGCCACCGTGACCAGCGCGATCATGAGGATCTTCAGCGCCCAGGGCAGCACCAGGTCGGGCGTGCCCATGATGAGCGTGTAACAGTAGAGCAGCACGCTCAGCACGATCGCGATCGCGACCTGTTTCATCAGCACGCCGACGAGCATTTCGAACCAGCGGATCGCGATCACCCGGCCGAAGCCCGGATGCGTCCCGATGATCAGGAAGAACGGCCCGGCCACGAGCAGCAGCAAGAAGCCCAGCTTGAGCACGATCAGCGTGAGCGCGATCAGCAAGATGAGCAGCCCGGCCACGAGCGCCGCGAACACCGCCGCGAAGGCGATCTCCAGCCGGGTGGTCCACTGGTTTCCCTGGAACAAGGGATAAACGCCCGGGTCGTTCTGCTGGATCGCGTTCGCGATCCCGGTATAGGTGGACTGCTTGGCCTGGATCAGCGCGCTGGTGGGCGTCTCGTTGGCCGCGATCGCCTGCGACCAGAGCAGCTGCCTGCCGTATTGGTCCACCACGGTGCCGCTGGCGTACGAGGTGGTGCCGAACTCCCCCCAGAGCCAGGGCTTGCACACCAGGACCGACCACAGCTCGTTGGCGTTCTCGTCCACCAGGCCGTTACCCGAGGTGTACGCGTAGCTGGCGGTGGTCGCCTGCGGGTCGCCCGCCTGCACCGGCAGGCAGTTGCTGCCGGCCGGGGCAGGCAGCTTGGCGAACGCGGTGTTGAGCACCTCGGTGGCGCCGTTGGAGACGGTCGTGCCTACCCCGGTGAAGTCCTGCGGGTTGCCGATCAGCGCGATCGCGGCGGCGCAGGCCACTACCATCCACAGCGTGCCCTCGATGGTGCGGGAGGCCCGCTTGCGGATCAGGCCCTGCCAGGCCAGCCAGATCGCGCCGAGGATGACCACCGGCGCCAGGTAGGGGAAGTAGATGGCGTTGCCGAGCGCGCTGATCAGGCGGTTCACCGCGTTCTGCAGCCAGGTCAAGATGTTGTTGCCCGCCGCCGACTGATAGACGGTGATCGTCACCCGGTCCAGCGACTTGGCCGCGTCGAAGACCATCCCCGCGACGTTGTTGCCGATCAGCGAGGTCATGTCGGAACACTGCAGGCCGTGGGCCGCCCAGAACTGGCCGGCGATCCCGTAGCTGTCGTACAGCGTCTTCCCCGTGGCGGCACCGGCCGGAGGTTCGATCATCGAGTTGATGCCGCCGGTGGCTGCCTCCGGCTGAGGGAGCGAAGGTTCGCAGATGTTGTTGAGGCTGCCGACGATCCCGCTCGAGCCCGACGAGCACAGCCCGACCAGGCCGCCGATGTCACCGATGCCCGGCACCTGGCAGACCCCGCCCGGCAGGTCCGGCGTGACCGCGGCAGTCAGCGTGGCGGGCGTGGCCGCTGGGGCTTTTGCGTCTGCTGGGGCTTTTGCAGCTGACGTGGCTGCTGGGGTTTTTGCGGCTGGCGTGGAGGATGTGGTCGCTGCCCATGCGGGCGTGGCGATAACGAAAAGCGCCGCGGCGAGCAGCAGCACCCGGACAAGCCGGCGCCCGATAGGACGGCGGGCTGGCCGCACATCAGCGCGGACCCGTGCGCGCGGTTCGAGCGGGGCTAGCGAGATAGCCATCAGGGGGAGCTCCTGGTTCTGCTGTCTTGTCTTACGACGACGCTTCCGCCGCTCGCGTGCTGATCGCCGACGGACCAACGACCGACGTGCCTTCGGCCGGGTCGGAGAATTCGTCCGGGCCCAGGGACAGGCCGGACCTCAGGTCCGACTGGCTCCTGGCCCGGGTGGGGTTGGTGTCGATCCAGTCCCGCAGCTCGTCGGAGACCAGGTCGATCCCGATCCGCCCGGCCCGGTCATCCAGATCGCGGTAAATGCATTCGCCGTTGCCCAGGGAACGCAGCACGGCCTTGTGCTCCTCCGATGGTGCGACGCCGAGCAGCGACATGACGTTGGCCACCTCGCCGCGTTCGGTCGACCGGAACGCGAAGACGCCGGACAGGCAGTTGGTGACTTGCTCATTCAGCAGGTCACCGGCGTTTTGTGAAACCAGGATCAGCGCGGTATTCCGGGACCGGCCCATCCTTGACACCTCGGGCACCAGCTTGGCGCCCTCGGGGGTGGAGGTGATCGCCCAGGCCTCGTCGAGGAAAATCGCCTTCGGCGCGACCCGGTCGATGCCGTTGAGGAGTTTGCGAGCGAACTGGGACACCAGGTAGAGCAGCGCGACGGAGAGCCGCTGCTCGTAGGAGTAGTCGTCCCGGTTGGTGGTGGTGTCCGGCAGCGTGAGCCCGGCCAGCGTGAAGACCGTGGTCCAGCCCTCCGCGTCGATCTGCTGACCCACCGAAGGGGCGAAGCACAGCCGGGCCAGCCGCATCTCCGAGATCGACCGCATGACCGCGCCGGTGTTCTTCCAGGCCGGATCGTCGGCCTGCTCCAGGTGCGTGATGACCTTGCCGAGACTGGGGCGTTCGGTTCCGGCCACCGCGCCGACCGCCTGGATCATGGCGCTTTCCCGCTCCTCGCTCATCCTCGGCAGCAGGAGCCTGAGCGTTTCCGTGGCCATGGTGCGCTTCTCGGACAGGTCGGCGCCGAACGAGAACGGATCGAGCAGGCCGGGCGCGGCCGAGCCGAGCGGCAGCACCCGCGCCTTGCGGCCCTGCCGACGCAGGTATTCGACCAGCGATTCCGCGTCGCCCTTCGGGTCGATCACCGCGACGGTCGCACCGCGCAGCGCCAGCTGGTAGATGAGCAGCATGGCCAGCGTCGTCTTGCCGCCGCCGGGCTCGCCGGTGATGGCGATGGCCGTGGGCCGGTTGCGCGCGGCCGCCAGCAGCGGGTCGAAATGCACGATGGACCGCGCCCGGCCGAGTGTCTCGCCGATATACGGCCCGACCCAGCCGCTGCCCGCGTCGGCCCGGTCGCCGAGTTCCACGGTCGCGGTCGGCATTCCGCCCGCGATGGTGTAAAGCGGCTGGCGCTGGACGTAGGAAGTGAGCCTGATCCGGTCACCGGGCAGCGATTCGCACAGCAGGGAAAACTGATCGCCGGTCGAGTTGACCACGTCGATGCCGATATCGCGGTAATGCTCGACGACCGCCTCGACCCGGCGGACGCATAGTTCTTTCGTCGGCGCCGCGACGATCAGGCGATGCCAGCCGTAGACAAACGGCAGTCGTTCTTTCGTGATGCCGTGCTCGAGCATTCGGGCCGCGGCGATCTGCTCGGCCAGCGCGATCGGCGCCTCCGCGCCTGCCTCGCGAATATGCGCGTCCATGTCACGCGCGTGAGCGAGGCGGCGGCTGACGTCCTTGCTCGCCTTGGCCGGCGAAATGAGCTTCATCCGGGAGCTGATCTCGACCGGGAACGGCAGCGAATCGGCATAATGCAGCCAGGGCTCGCCGTCGGGGAACGACATCACATCGGGAAAGCGGGCAAAGGAGATAAAAGCGGCGTACGACTCCCCCGACATGTGCTCCAGGCCCAACATGGTGCGCCCATTGTGGATCTGCCCCTCGAAGAGCATGTCGATCTCACCGGAGCCCCATCGCCTGCGCTTGGTCGCGGACGGCAGCGGCTCACCCGCCGTCTCCATCAGCGTGTGCCGGACCAGCCAGGCAATCTCACCGGAGGTCGCGTGCCTGGCGGCCAGCGCGCTCGCGTTCAGGGCCCGGCCGAGCCGCTCCGCCGATTCAGTCCACTTGACGATCTCGGGCGTGCCGACCGCCTCGTCGTTGAGCCCCAGCCCCTTCTCGCCGTGCGCGTACACGCCGCGGAACTGGGACAGCAGCCCGCCGGACAACTGCGCCCGCACGCCACGCTGGCCGAGCCTGACCCCCAGATAGATTTCCTTGCCCCAGAAGTCCTTGCCCCAGACGTGCTGGTAGGTCTGCTCCAGGTAGTCCCGCCAGCCCGGACCGCCGTCCGAGGTCGCGTCAAGGCCCGTCGCCCAGGCGTGCGCCGGATACGACCGGTGTGCGATGCGCAGGTGCACCTCGGCGTCCTGCATCCTGATCGCGGCCAGCGCGACGGTGATGTTCGTCGCCAGCGCTTCCCGCTCCTCGGGTGTCGTGAACTCGTACGACACCGAAGGGATCCGGTAGTAAGCCCACGCATGGGTATCCGTGAGCAGGATGCGATCGTCGAAGTACCTGATGCCCAGCCGGGTGCGGCCCCGCGAGCCCTTAGACCCCTTAGTCCGAGTGCTCACCAGGATTCCTTCCGGGAACATTAACTCCAGAGCCTGCGGCCATGCCCGCGATGAGCACGCCGGCCAGCGCCGTGTAGGCGAGCCTGGTCTGCGGGTGCAGGGCAAACGGCGTGGCGGGCCGGGTGGACAGAAGATCATCCCAGGGCACCCGGACGATGGCACGGCAGCGGCCCCTGGCCACGGATTCGGCTCGGAGTACGTCTGGCATGGTCCGCCTGCTCACCCCGTTGACGACGGTCACGGAGCGGCCGGATAGTTCGGCGAATCCGTGCGCGGTGAGCCATTGCTGGGTACTGGCCAGCGAGGTCGCCGCGTCTGGACTGGCCGGGGCGACCAGGATGAGCTGGTCAGCCACCGCGAGCAGCCGGGTCAGCCCGGTCGGGGCCGCATCGATCATGGTCAGCGGGTACCGCGCGGCCAGCAGGTCGGCGAGCCGCTGATAGTTCCCTGCCTCGCTGGCCCGGTCAGATCCCGGCGGATCGCCGACTACGTCGAGCCTCCCCACCGGGGACCCGGGCCGCGCGCCAGCCTCGTCGCTGGGCCGCCCGGCCCGGTCGCGGCCGGCCAGCAGCGCCGCCATCGAGACGGCCGGGGTGCTGCGGGCGGCGAGTGAGGTGGCACCTGGGTTCAGGTCAAGCGCCGCGACGGGCACGCCGCGCGCCGCGGCCAGGATATGGCCCGTCATCAACGTGGTGATGGTCTGCCCGGCGCCCCTGGTGCAGCCGAGCACGGCGATCCGGCGCGGACCGGCCAACGGCAGCCTGGCCCGCTCGCGATCCAGTGTCTCCTGGTCTGGCTTGCCCGGGCCCTGACCGCCGGTGACCACCTTCACCTGACGCCGCCAGTTCGTATCCCCACGGCTGCCGGGACCAGAAAGAGCCCGCTCGATCGACGGTAGCGGCCGGTCCCGTTCGAAACCAGCGAGCTTAGCCTCTGCGGAGGGCGCGGCAGGTTCGACAGGCCGGGAGGGGGCACGCGGAGGCGCGGGGGCAGTCTGCGCGGGGGGCACGGGGGCCGTCTGCGCGGCCGGCGCGGGGGCGGGCTGGGGCGGAGGCGCGGGGATGAAAGTCATGGATGCAGGGGGCGTGGCCTGCGCGGGGGGCGGCGGAGGCTCGACAGCCGGGGGCGGGGTAGCAGGTGCGACAGCTTCGGGCCTGGGTGCCGATGCAGCCGCGGCGACGGTCTCAGCCGAGAGAGCGGCCTCAGCCGAGGAAGCCGCATCATCGTGGATAGTTACCTCCGAAATCCGAGGCTTTATATCCACGATCTCTTCCGGCCCGGGTCGCGGAGCGGTCGTCGCCGGCGCGGGCGGGACTGCGGAGGCTTCCTGGGTCACCGCTGCGGCGGGAGGGGGTGCTGGTACGGAAGGCGCGGCGGGTGGCGGGGAGGGGAAAATGACCTGCTCGGGTGCTGAAACGACGGGCGTGGCGGGCTGGGCTGACGTGACCGGAGTCGGAGGGATGGGCGACCTGGGGGCGGACTCAGTTAGGCGGGGCGTTTCCGCGGAAACGGGGGGCGGGGGCGTTTCCGCGGAAACGGGGGGCGGAGACGTCGCCGCGGAAACGGGGGCGGGGTGGGACTGAACGCGCAGGAACCACCGCGCCTGGGGCTGAGACGAGATCACTGGCGCCTCGGGCCACGTGGGAGCCGGCCCCGGGGAAACCTTTGCCGGCGAAGCTGACGCGGCCGAATCGGAAGGCCGTTCGGGCCTGCGGCCTCGGCCCAGCCTGCGCGCAGGGCCGGGGCTTGGCGCAGGGCCGGGGCTTGGCGCAGGGCCAGGGCTTGGCGCAGGATTAACCTCCGGCCGGGCCGGGGCGGCGGGCGTGGCGCCTGCCGCGAGTTCTGCTCCGGGAGCGGGAGCGGGACCAGCGGCTGGGCTGGGCTCGGGGATGTCACCGGCCCCGGGGAGGGCACCGGCCCCGGGGAGCGATTCGTCGTCAGGAAACTCGGGCTCAGAGAACTCGGGCTCAGGGAACGGGCCCACCTCGGGGAAGGCACCGACTTCGGGGAATGGGGCAGCCTCAGCGGGCGGGTTGAGCCGGAGGAAAGCGCCAGCCCCAAGCGACGGCCAGGATGTGGAGCTGACGGGCCTGGCCTGGGGGTCGCGGGTTACGGGTTCAGCGTCGTGCGAGACCTCAAGCGCCCGGGGATCCAGCCTGCTGGGTCGGGACGAGTGCATCCACGCAGGACGCGGAGCCGACTTCGAGCGTTGACCTGGCCCGGACTGCGGAGCCTGGTCGGAGGCCCGGACCTGGTCGGGGGCCCGGACCTGCTCGGGGGGCCAGACCTGCTCGGGGGGCCGGACCTGCTCGGAGGCAGGTTCGTCACTGGGCGCGGGCGATTGGGTGTCCGGCGTGGTGGCGCGCGACCATGGACTGCGAGGCCATGCTCCCCTGGTCTCGGACCTCCTGGGCTCGGACCCTGCGGGCCCAGGTCGCCCTGTCGCGCGCTCCGGCACGGGTACCCGGGTCGGCTGCGACGGCGGAAGCTTGGACGCTATGACTGGTGCGGCCGGGGAGGCAGCCGATACGTCCGACTCGGACACATCAGGCGGGGTCGCTTCAAACTGCTCCGCGGCGAACCCGGGGACGTCTGGCTCAGATACGTCGGGCGGGAAGATGGCAGGACCGGTCGCCACCGGGGGCGCTGACGCCAGTGGGCGCGCGGCGCCTCGGCGGCCTTTGCCCGGACGCAGCCTCATCGGCGGGGCCGTGGCCCGCGGTGCGGCATCCTCAGCGGCTACGGCAACGGCTACCGCGGCGGCGGAAGTCTGCGGCGTGGCCTCTGGCGGCACAACGGCAACGACGTCTGGCGTGGCCTCCTGCATGGCCTCTGGCGTGACCTCCTGCCGGGCCGCTTGGTTGGCCGGGTCCAGGGACTTCCTGGCCTTCTTCGGCCGTGCCTTGGGCGGATGCTTGTGCCACACCCGGGCCGACACGAAGATGTCGTCCTTCTCCGCGAACGGCGCCATCCGGCACCAAGTCCGCGGCTCGGCGATGTACCGCAACTGCGAGCTCACAAGCTCGGGCAATCTCTTGCTTTCAATGACAGGTCGGGTGGTCAGCCAGGTAAGAACTCCCGGCGGCAGCACATAAAGCCATACCAGATTGTGGTTAAACGGCAGCCCAATTGCAATAAGAAAAACTACATAGGGAACGGTGATCCCCGTGAACACAGCAATCCAGGTGATGGGCAGCGGTGCTGGCAGCCGAAAGTCATACAGCTTATAGAGCCTTTTTTCGATCCGCCATATATTCGTATAAGTGGGAAGATCCACTAGTTGCGCGCTCCTTCAGCCAGAACGGGAATCAGTGGACTCCGAGAGCGTTCGCTATGCCGGTGGCAAGCGTCTGCACGATACTTGGCGTGTAGAAAACGACCGCGATCGCGACGGCAAGCACGATGAACTGCACGAATCGGGTGATCTCGCGGGTGAAGAGGAAGAAGATCGCGACGATCCCGACAATGCCGAGGAATAGCGGCCCGAACAGACCTTGCAGGTACGTAACCAGATTCTGGGTACTCAAGGCCACTGGTGCCATCGCGACGGCGATATGAGTATGCATAAAATGTCCCTTCCGGGATCAAATGACCAGTCATAGAGTGTCGCGGCGTGCCGCTGGGTCAGGTACAAGTAAAGCCGATGTTCGGGCACCGGACGCCTCGGCTGCCGCAGCACGGTCCGCGGCCACGGCCGCGCCGGACGAGCGAGGCCAGGGCGGCACGGTACGACGGCGGGCCGGTCAGCTAGGCCCCGAGCGCGGGCTGGCTCGCGGGACACGACTGACCCTTGGGCACAGGCCGACTCGCGGGTAACGGCTGGCCTGCGGGGAACGGGTTGGCCGCCGGGACCAGGCGGCAGCACGGCAGGACCGCGGTGGCCGGGCTGGCCGTCAGCGGGGTGGCCGCAGCGGCCGTGTGCGGGGTGGTCGGGCTGGCCGTACGCGGTAGGACCGCGGTGGCCGGGGTGACCGTATGCGGTAGGACCGCGGTGGCCGTGAGCGGTAGGACCTGGGCGGCCGGGGCAGCCGTGAGCGGCATGACCGCATACGGACTTGGCGGCGCTAGCCACCGGCGTCCTGGTCATTGGGCTCCCACCGCCTCGATCGACGCACTGATTTCTTTTACATACCATTTTACGCTGCTTTGTTGAACGACCGACATGCTGTATGTGACCTGGAGTTTTGCCCCGGTAGACGCACCCTGGCTGAGCGGCTGCCATATGACGCCGACGGTTATCTGACGGGTGCTCCCGCCGGCCGGCACGTGCAGGCCGGAGATCGAGTCAAAGGCCATCGTCCCGCCCAGGCCGGCCAGTCTCACGCCGGGGGCGGCGAACCGGTTGAGCGTGCCGCTATCACCGTTAGCGTAGGCCTGAAAAAAGGCCGGCAGCTCATTCATTAGCTGGCTATGCGCCACCGGGTCCGAACTCCCGGCCGCCGTCGCGGGCAGCGGGATCTGAGCGGGCGCGGGCAGCCAGGCGGGCTCGCCGGAGACCACGACGGCGCCCGCCGAGGCGGCCACCGGCACGCCGAGCTCCATCAGCTGGCCATTGGCCACGGCGAGCAGCGTCACCACCGCGTGCTGCCCATCCTGCACCGTGATGCCGGCGACCTGCTCGGACTGCAGGGTCATCTGGCCCGCGCCGTTCCAGCCGAGATCCGGGTTGGCGGCCGCGACGCTGGCCGGAACGAACGCGGCGAGCTGCTGCTCCCGCTGGCCCTGATTCTGCGGGTTGAAGTTGAGGTAGACCTGGCCGAAGTCCGCCGCGAAGGCCTCGGCCAGCGTGACGGGAAACGATCCGGCTTGGCCGGCGGCCGGGCCGGTGCCCGCGGCGGGCGACGCGATGTCCTGGTTGAACACGATCGCTGTCACGCCGCGGAACGCTATCACCAGCAGCGCCGCCCACAGCACCACCCGCAGTGGCCACAAGAGCCACCTGCCGCCTGCACCGTTCCAGCCGCTGCCCGCCAGCGACTTGGGCTCGAGGGCCACCGCGGGGCCGGCCAGCGGCTCGATCTCGTCGAGCGCCCGGGGCCGCCGCCGGGGCGAGCCCAGACCGGCCGAAGCTAGAGAGTAAACGGGCGATCGCGTTCCGTCACCGGAATTTGGCCTCGCCGTCCATTGTGCGCCATGAAGTCTCGGTAAGGAACCGGATACAGCCGATCACCGAGACATCTGCGGGGACAAAACAACCAGCAACCACTGATACGCGGCACAAACTCAATGAGTTCAGCTGGGTTCGGAACGTGTTCGGGCGCCGGTGAGGCCCGGCGCTGGCCGCAGCCAGGCGCCCAGGGCACGCCAGATCCGGGGAAAAGACGGACCGAACCGGCATCATCGCAGTTCACGGACTTACCGGCGGAGGAATACCGGACGCCACGCCCCAGCACCCACCGGCCTTAACCCGCAGCGCCCGCCCTGTCGCCCATCGCCGGGACCGGCCCGCCTGGATCGCTAACTTGGGCCCTGACCAGCGGAAACGCAGCATCGGCCGCACTGGGTATTAACGAGTGCTTACGATCGTGCGGGCGGCCAGCTCGGCCGCCCGCGCGCGGGCGGCCTGACGGACCAGGTGGTCGCGCTCGGCGACGTCCGTGGCCCGGTGGGCGGCCGCCGCGTACGCCGTGGCGGCGGCGGGGAGGTCGCCGCTGAGCTCGTGCAGGTAGCCGCGGACGGCGTGCCACCTGTGCCGCTCGCCGAGCACCTCGCGCAGCCGGTCGGTCTCGCGCAGCCCGGCGGCG
>JBEKGC010000022.1:0-32143 GCA_050013055.1 Streptosporangiaceae bacterium | reverse complement strand
CCGCGGGTTCGTCGAGCCCATCGCGCGCGAGCTGCCGATGGAGTACGCGCTCGAGCTGAACCGGCTGATCGAACTGCAGATGGAGGGGGCGGTCGGCTGATGTCGGCAGGACTTCAGGGGGCCGTTGAGTCTGCTCCCGTGAGCAGGCTGCATGAGCACAGGTCCTATGACCCGGCGGATTTCGCCGTGCCCACCGGCCGCGAGGAAGAGTGGCGGTTCACTCCGCTGCGCCGACTGCGCGGCCTGCACGGCGACGTCCCGCTGCCCGCCGCCAAGGTGACCGTGGACGTCGACCCGGCTCCGGAGGTCAAGACCTTTACGGCCGAACGATCCAGCGCTCAACTGGCCCGCACCTTTATCCCGGCCGACCGGGTGAGCGCCCGCGCGTATGCGTCCTTCGACGAGGCGACCGTGATCATGGTGCCGGCGGAGGCGCAGGCATCACGGGCCACCATCGTCACCGTGACCGGCGAGGGTACCGACGGCGCCGGGTTCGGGCACCTGCTCGTGCGGGCCGAGCCGAACTCCCGGGCCGTGGTCGTGCTCGACTACCGCGGCAGCGCCACGTACGCGGACAACGTCGAGATCGTGGTGGGCGACGGCGCTGCGCTGTCGGTGGTCAGCCTGCAGGACTGGGCCGATGACACGGTCCACCTCTCGCAGCACTACGCCACCCTCGGCCGGGACGCCAAGCTGCGCCATACCGCGGTCACGCTGGGCGGGTCAGTCGTCCGGCTGGCGCCGACGGTCCGCTACGACGGTCCCGGCGGCGACGCCGAGCTGACCGGGTTGTATTTCGCCGACGCCGGCCAGCACCTGGAGCACCGGCTGTTTGTCGACCACGACGTGCCGCGCTGCCGCAGCCGGGTCACCTACAAGGGCGCGCTGCAAGGCGAGCAGGCGCACGCGGTCTGGATCGGCGACGTGCTGATCAGGCCGGAGGCGACCGGAACCGACACCTATGAGTACAACAGGAACCTGGTGCTGACCGACGGCACCCGGGTCGACTCGGTCCCGAACCTGGAAATCCTCACCGGGGAGATCGTCGGCGCCGGGCACGCGAGCGCCAGCGGCAGGCTCGAGGAACACCACCTGTTCTACCTGATGGCCCGGGGCATCCCGTTCGAAGAAGCGCGCAGGCTGGTCATCCGGGGGTTCTTCGGCCAGCTCATCGACACCATCGAGGTGCCTGAGCTACGGAGCAGGATCGCCGGGGCCATCGAGGCGGAGCTGACCAAGTCCCTCCCCGCAGGAGTCGAGCATTGAGCGGAAATCAGGAGTTCATCCGGGCCTGTGCCGTGTCGGAAGTCCCGGCCGAGGGCGCGATCGGCGTTGAGGTCGGGGGCGAGCCGGTCGCCGTGGCCCGGGCCGAGGGCGAGATCTACGCGATCCGCGACGTGTGCTCGCACGCCGAGGTGCCCCTGTCCGAGGGCGAGGTCTACGACCACACGATCGAGTGCTGGCTGCACGGATCGTGCTTTGACCTGCGGACGGGCAAGCCCACCGGGTATCCGGCCACCGAGCCGGTGCCTGTCTATCCAGTCAAGATCGAAGGCGACGACGTGTACGTCGCGCTTACTCAAAGCAACAAGGAGTCATAGTGGCCACCCTCGAGATCCGCGACCTGCACGTCAGCGTGGCAGGCGCCGCCTCGTCAAGCGGGGCCGGGGCGTACCAGGAGATCCTGCGCGGCGTGGACCTGACCGTCCGTGACGGCGAGACGCACGCGATCATGGGACCGAACGGCTCAGGGAAGTCCACCCTCGCCTACGCCATCGCCGGTCATCCGAAGTACCTGGTGACCAGGGGCAGCGTCACGCTGGACGGTGAAGACGTGCTGGCCATGACCGTGGACGCGCGGGCCAGGGCCGGCTTGTTCCTGGCCATGCAGTACCCGGTCGAGGTGCCCGGCGTGTCCGTGTCGAACTTCCTGCGCACCGCGGTCACCGCGGTCCGGGGCGAGGCGCCGAAGCTGCGTGACTTCATCAAGGAACAGCGCGCCGCGATGGCCGCGCTGTCCATCGACCCGGTCTTCGCCGAGCGCAGCCTGAACGAGGGGTTCTCCGGCGGGGAGAAGAAGCGGCACGAGATCTTGCAGCTCGAGCTGCTCAACCCCAAGTTCGCGATCCTGGACGAGACCGACTCGGGCCTGGACATCGACGCGCTCAAGATCGTGTCGGAGGGCGTCAACCGGTTCCGCGGGCAGCCCGGGCACGCGCTGCTGCTGATCACCCACTACGTCCGGATCCTGAGGTACGTGAAGCCGGACTTCGTGCACGTGTTCGTGGCCGGCCGGATGGTCGCCGAGGGCGGCCCCGAGCTGGCCGAGCAGCTGGAGCGCGAGGGGTACGAGAAGTTCGTGGGGGCGCCGGTATGACCGGTTCCCCGGCTCGCCTCGACGCGCCCGCTCACCTCGACGTCGGCGCGATCCGCGCCGACTTTCCCGCGCTGGCCAGGACGGTACGCAACGGCAAGCCGCTGATTTACCTGGATACCGGAGCGACCTCGCAGAAGCCCCGTCAGGTGCTCGACGCCGAGCGCTCGTGCTATGAACTCCATAACGGCGCCGCGCACCGCGGCACCCACCTGCTCGGTGAGGAAGCCACCGACGTGTACGAGGGCGCCCGGGCCAAGGTCGCGGCGTTCATCGGCGCGCAGCCGGGGGAGGTGGTGTTCACCAAGAACGCCACGGAGGCGATCAACCTGGTTGCCTACACGCTGAGCGGAGTGAACGGGCCCGGGCCGGTCCAGGTGCGGGCGGGCGACGAGATCCTGATCACCGAGATGGAGCACCACGCCAACCTGGTGCCCTGGCAGCAGTTCTGCCAGCGCACCGGGGCCACCTTGCGCTGGCTGCACGTCACCGCGGAGGGCAGGCTCGACCTGGACCGCCTGGACAGCATGATCACCGAGCGCACCAAGATCGTCGCGGTGACCCATCAGTCGAACGTCACGGGGACGATAACGCCGGTGGCCGAGATCGCCAGCGCGGCGCACGAGCGGGGCGCGCTCGTGCTGGTCGACGCGGCCCAGTCGGTGCCGCACCAGCCGGTTGACGTGGCCGCGCTCGGCGCGGACTTCCTCGCCTTCTCCGCGCACAAGATGCTCGGCCCGTACGGGATCGGGGTTCTGTTCGGCCGGGCCGAGCTGCTCGAGGCGATGCCGCCTTTCCTGTTCGGCGGGTCGATGATCGAGATGGTCAGGATGGAAGGCAGCACCTTCCTGCCGCCGCCGCAGCGGTTCGAGCCCGGCGTGCCCGCCGTCGCCCAGGCCGCGGGCCTGGCCGCGGCCGTCGATTACCTCACCGGCCTGGGCATGGGCAACGTGGCCGCGCACGAGGAGTCGCTGACCGCGCACGCGCTGGACGTGCTGCGCGATAATCCCGGGGTACGCATCCTGGGACCCGACACCACGAAGGACCGCGGCGGCGCCGTCGCCTTCGAAGTCGAGGGCGTGCACCCGCATGACGTCGGCCAGGTTCTCGACGAGCTGGGCATCGCGGTGCGCACTGGCCATCACTGCGCCTGGCCGCTGCACCGGGCCCTGGGTGTGCAGGCCAGCACCCGGGCGACCTTCTACGTCTACAACACTCACGCCGAGGTGGACGAGCTCGCGGACGGGATTCGTTACGCTCAGCGCTTCTTCGGCGTCCGGTCCTGACCGCCGCCGGGATGACGGCGCTGGCCTCAGGTGTTAGCAGGGAATGTGATGCAACTCGAGTCGATGTACCGGGAGATCATCCTGGACCACTACCGCAACCCGCACCACAAGGGCCTGCGGGATCCCTTTGACGCCGAAGTCCATCACGTCAACCCAGTCTGCGGTGACGAGATCACGATGCGGGTCTCGGTCAAGGACGTCGACGGCGAGCCGGTCGTCGAGGATGTGTCGTACGACTCGCTCGGCTGCTCGATCAGCCAGGCGAGTGCCTCGGTGATGAGCGATCTCGTCACCGGTAAGCCGGTGGGCCAGGCCCTGGCCATCAGCCAGGCCTTCCTTGACCTTATGCAGTCCAAGGGTTCCGGGGTCGCGGCCGAGCCTGATGACGACGTGCTCGAGGACGCGGTGGCCTTTGCCGGCGTGTCGAAGTACCCGGCCAGGATCAAGTGCGCGCTGCTCGGCTGGATGGCATGGAAAGACGCGACTGCGCAGGCCATGGAGGTAGGACAATGACGGAGAACACGACCGCGGATCCCGTGGTGAGCACCGACGACCTGGAGACCCCGGAGAGCCCGGTGGGGCACGAGGGTGCGGGCGGCACCACCGAGCTCACCCAGGACCAGGAGGACGTGCTCGAGGCACTGCGGGACGTGGTGGACCCGGAGCTCGGGATCAACGTGGTGGACCTCGGCCTGATCTACGGCGTCGGCGTCGACGCCGACCGGGTCGCCACCATCGATATGACCCTGACCAGCGCCGCCTGCCCGCTCACCGACGTGATCGAGGACCAGGCCCGCGAGGCGCTCGAGGGCGTGGTCACGGACTTCCGGATCAACTGGGTCTGGATGCCTCCGTGGGGCCCGGAGAGCATTACCGACGACGGGCGCGAGCAGCTGCGTGCTCTCGGCTTCAACATCTAGGCCGGTCCGCCCTCGCCGGGAAACGTGACAGCGTGTCATGAAGAATCCTGCCGCGGGCGGCGGCCGCTGGGTGGACGTTACGCCCGAGCGGCTGGTGCCCTGGATCGGCACGTTCGGCCGACGGCACGGCGCGGCCGGCCTCGCCGCCCGCGGTGACGCCGGAGGGCTGCTGACCTTCACGGCCGCCGACGGCGCCACGGCCGAATGCCACCCGCCCTTCCCGCACCCGGCCGAGGGCGGTGCCGACGCTGCCGGCCGGGCCGGCGGGGCCGCCGCGTCCGTGCCTGACCCGGAAGCCGCGGCGGCGGCGATGGCGACAGATGCCGCCGCCGACCGGACGGTGGGTGTCCTGCTGGTGCGGCTGGGCGGCTACGCCGTGGGGGTCTTCGCGGGCTCGCCGCCTCAGCTGGTGAGCTCGAAGACCGGGAGCAGGCCGGTGCATGGCCGGAGCGCGGCGGGCGGCTGGTCCCAGCACCGGTTCGCCCGCCGCCGGGAGAACCAGGCCGCGACCGCGCTGCGCGCCGCGGCTGACGCCGCGGCGGCGGTGTTCGGCCGGTACGGTGCGGACGGCCTGGACGCGGTGGTGCTCGGCGGGGATAGGCGGTCGGCGGCGGGACTGCGCGGTGACACGCGGCTGGTGCCCTACCTGGACCGCGCCGTGGACCGGTTCCTCACCGTCCCTGACCCGCGGCTGGCCGTGCTCAAGGAGGTTCCCCGTGAGTTCGGCGCGATCCGCATCCGGCTGACCGAGCCAGCATCGACCGAGCCAAAATCGAATGGCCCGGCGGACGTTCACCAAGTAAACTAGGTCGCGTGCTGCCAACGCCGTGTTAGCCCAGGGGGACTCACTCGTCAAGCCCCCCGGATTTCCCCGTGACGGGGATGATCTCATTCCCCAGACGCCCTGGCGCAGGAGCAGCTAAATCATGATCGTGGCAAGTGACATCGAGCTCCGGGCTGGCGCGCGCCTGCTGCTCGAAGGCGCGTCGTTCAAGGTGGGTACCGGTGACCGGATCGGGCTGGTCGGCCGGAACGGTGCCGGGAAGACCACGCTGGCCAAGGTGCTAGCGGGCCAGGCTGCTCCGGCCGCGGGCTCGGTCCGGCAGTCCGGCGCCGTCGGCTACCTGCCGCAGGATCCGCGCACCGGCAACCTGGACATCCTGGCCATCGACCGGGTGCTGTCGGCGCGCGGGCTCGATCAGCTGCGGGCCGATCTGCGCGTGGCGGAAGCGGAGATGGCCAACCCCGATTCAGCCGCCGCGGCGGCGGCCATCCGCCGGTACGGCAGGCTCGAAGAGCGGCTCGCCGTGCTCGGCGGGTACGCCGCCGAGTCGCAGGCCGCCTCGATTACCGCCAGCATGGGGCTGCCCGACCGGGTGCTGCACCAACCGCTGCACACCTTGTCCGGAGGGCAGCGGCGCCGGGTCGAGCTGGCCCGGATCCTGTTCTCCGATTCCGAGACCATGCTGCTCGACGAGCCGACCAACCACCTGGACGCCGACTCAGTGGCCTGGCTCCGGGATCACCTCAAGACCTACCGCGGCGGCCTGGTCGTGATCAGCCACGATGTGGCGCTGCTGGCTGACGTGGTGAATAAGGTGTTCTACATCGACGCGCAGCGCGCCTGCCTGGACATGTACAACATGGGCTGGCGCACCTACCTGGCCCAGCGCGAAACAGACGAGCGACGGCGCCGGCGGGAGCGGGTGAATGCGGGACGGCAGGCCAGCGCCCTGATGGCCCAGGCGGACAAGATGCGGGCCAAGGCGACCAAGGCCAGGGCGGCGCAGGCCATGCAGCGCCGGGCCGAGCGGATGCTGGCCGGGGTCGAGGCGGAGCGTACCGCGGACAAGGTGGCCAGGCTTCGCTTCCCTGAGCCCGCGCCTTGCGGCCGGACACCCCTGACCGCCGTCGGGCTGTCGAAGTCGTACGGGTCGGAGGAGGTATTTACCGGAGTGGACGTGGCCGTTGACCGTGGCAGCCGGGTCGTGGTGCTCGGGCTAAACGGGGCGGGAAAGACAACGTTGCTCCGGCTGCTGGCCGGCGTGGAAACTCCCGACACAGGAAAAGTCACACCAGGACATGGCCTGAGCCTTGGATATTACGCCCAAGAGCATGAAACGCTGGAAACGCAGCGAACGGTCCTATCGAACATGCGGTCCGCCGCGCCGGACCTTACCGAATCGCAGCAGCGCAAGGTTCTCGGGTCATTCCTGTTCTCCGGCGATGATGTGGAAAAGCCGGCCGGCGTGCTTTCCGGTGGTGAGAAGACGCGGCTGGCCCTAGCTCTTCTAGTTGTATCGGGCGCTAACGTCTTGCTGCTCGATGAGCCGACGAACAACCTCGATCCAGCCAGCCGGGAAGAGATCCTAGGTGCGCTGAGAGGCTTCCGCGGCGCGATCGTTCTTGTGACTCATGATGAAGGTGCGGTTGAAGCGCTTTCCCCCGAACGCGTTATCGTGCTGCCCGACGGCGTGGAAGACGCGTGGAGCGAGGATTTCGCAGATCTGGTCTCACTCGCCTAAGACGGCATCTGATGGCCTTGCCTCGGCGAAGGCTACGATTGCGCCATAACCTTATAAAAATATAGTGATCATTTAGTGCCATCTGGGTGGCCAATCCCGCGGTCATGCCTGATCATTGCGAAGGGGGATGTGTAACTCACTGATGACCATCGCTAACAGGAGGTACATATGGCCGAGACCCTCAAGAAAGGAACACGCGTGACGGGGGCAGACCGCAGCAAGCTGGCCACGACCCTAAGCCGGAGATATGACTCCGGTGAGAGCATCCGGTCACTGGCCGCCTCCACGGGAAGGTCCTACGGCTTCGTGCACCGGATCTTGACCGAGACCGGGGTGACGTTGCGCGGGCGTGGCGGCGCAACCCGCGGTAGCAAGACGAAGGTGAATCACTAAAACCACGCCCAGGTGCCGCCGGCCCGGTGCATGTCGCCCCGGGACCCCGCCCGGACAGCCCTGGGAGTTCGCTGCTAGCTGATAACGTTCCTGCCCGAACGGGAACGAACGAGGGTCTGGAGAAGGTTCTCCTGGGCATGTACGGGCACGGGCGGGCAAACATCAGCATGATGCGGTCATTCCGGCATGATCCGTCGGTGACGCACCAGAAGCTGAAGCCGGGCACCGTCCGCAGGATCATCGGCTACGCCAAGCCGTACAGGCTGTACCTCTCCCTGTTCCTGGCCGCCACCGTTCTCGACGCGCTCATCACGGTGGTGAATCCGCTGCTGCTGCGGGTGATCATCGACAAGGGCATCCTCGGTCACCGCGAGGCGATCGTCGTCGGCGTGGCCGCCGCCGTCGCCGGGGTCGCGGTGTTCGACGCCTCCCTCGGCTTTATCACCCGCTGGCACTCCGCCCGGATCGGCGAGGGCCTCATCTACGACCTGCGCACCGAGGTCTTCAGCCATGTGCAGCAGCAGCCCATCGCGTTCTTCACCCGGGCGCAGACCGGGTCGCTGGTTTCGCGGCTGAACAGCGACGTGATCGGCGCGCAGCAGGCGATCACCTCGACGATGTCCGCGGTGGTCTCGAACGTCTTGACGGTAGGCGCGATCCTGGTCACGATGTTCCTCCTGTCCTGGCAGATCAGCCTCATCGCGCTCGTGCTCATCCCGCTCTTCCTGCTGCCGGCCCGGCGGGTCGGACGGCGGCTGCAGCGGCTCACCCGCGAATCCATGCAGCTCGACGCGGCCATGGGCTCCACCATGACCGAGCGCTTCAACGTCGCGGGCGCGATGCTCGTCAAGCTCTTCGGCCGCCCGGCGCAGGAGTCCGAGGTCTTCGCCGAGCGCGCCGGGCGGGTCCGCGATATCGGTGTCATTCAGGCCATGTACGGCCAGGTGTTCTTCATCTCGCTCACCTTGCTCGCGGCGCTGGCCACCGCGGTGGTCTACGGGCTCGGCGGCAGCCTGGTCATCCGCGGCGCCCTGCAGGTCGGCACCCTGGTCGCGCTGTCCCAGCTGCTGATCAGGGTCTACGGTCCGATCGCCCAGCTGTCCAACGTCCAGATCAGCGTGATGACGGCGCTGGTCAGCTTTGACCGGGTCTTCGAGATCCTCGACCTCAAGCCGTTGATCGCCGAGCGGCCGGACGCGGTGACCCTGCCGTTCAGCGGGCCGTCCGGGGGGCCGGCCGCCCCCCTGGACGGCTCGCCTGGCCTCGCGCCGGAGATCGAGTTCGACCACGTGTCGTTCCGGTACCCGAAAGCGAGTGAGGTGTCCCTGGCCTCGCTGGAATCGATCGCGCTGCCCGCACCGGAACGCCAGGAGGCTCCCGAGATCCTGCACGAGATGAGCTTCCGCGCGCCGCCCGGCCAGCTGACCGCGCTGGTCGGTCCCTCGGGCGCGGGCAAGACCACGATCACCGCCCTGGCCGCGCGGCTGTACGATCCCGACGAAGGTGCGGTTCGCATCGGCGGCTACGACGTGAAGGACGTCACCCTGGAGTCGCTGCACGACGTCGTCGGCGTGGTCACCCAGGACGCGCACCTGTTCCACGACACGCTCCGGGCCAACCTCACCTACGCGCGGCCCGAGGCCACCGAGCTCGAGCTGATCGAGGCGTGCGAGGCCGCGCAGATCTGGGACATGATCGCCACCCTGCCGGACGGCCTGGACACCGTCGTGGGTGACCGGGGCTACCGGCTGTCCGGCGGTGAGAAGCAGCGGGTGGCCGTGGCCCGGCTGCTGCTCAAGGCTCCTTCCGTCGTCGTGCTCGACGAGGCGACCGCTCACCTGGACTCCGAATCCGAGGCGGCCGTGCAGCGCGCGCTGAAGACGGCCCTGGCCGGCCGGACCTCGCTGGTGATCGCGCACCGGCTCTCCACGATCAGGGAAGCCGACCAGATCCTGGTCGTCGACGCAGGCCGGATTGTCGAGCGCGGCACGCACGCGGAACTCCTGGCGGCCGGCGGCCTGTACGCCGACCTCTACCACACCCAGTTCGCCAGCCAGTCCGCCTAGGGGAGGGTGTAGCCGAGGCGGCGGAGTTCCTCGCCGCCGATTTTCTCTATCTGGGCGATGTCTTCGGTGCTCAGCAGGGTTTCGTAGGCGGGGGGGCGGCGGCCGCGGCCGCGTCCGCGGCCTGCGGCGGAGCGGGCCTGCTGGCGGATCTCGGCGGCCTGCACCGTGGTCCCCACGAAGCTGGACAGATCGGCGAGAGCCTCGGCCGGCTTGTCCATCAGGTGCTCGAAGCGGATCGTCTTCAGCTGCCCGGCGGGCAGGCTGTGGTGCAGCTGCGCGGCCAGGCGCACCGACCAGCGCCAGCGCAGCATGCACCGGCCGGCCGGCGACAGCTGGGGCCAGAGCTCCCGGTCCTCCTCGGTGTCGATGCCAAAGAACGGGTTGGGGAACTCGGTGTCCACGTTGACGAAGCTCGGCCGGAACCAGGCCATCACCACCGGGTCGGCGAGCATGCTGGCCACCGCGTCCCGGCCGTCCCTGACCACCTGGACGATCCGCGCGTCGGTGAACGCGTAGGTGAGCGCCTCAGCGCAGTAGATGAGGTCAGGGCTCGCGTCCCCGTAGGTTTCCAGCCCCCTGAGCTCAACGCACGGGCCGGTGGCGTCGGCGGCGAGCCCGGCGGCGGCCCGGCATTCACGCGTGCAGTCAAGGCAGCTGTGCGAGCTGACCTGCCAGCCCTGGGCGAAGGCATCGCGGATCACGGTGGCAGCGGCTTGTGTCCTGCCGTGGTGCATGGACGGCCGCCGGGCGAAGGCATACACCACGCGCAGCACGCTGGGCTGGCCGATGGTGACGTGGAAGCCCGCCGACGCCTTCAGGGCACGGCCGATCAGGTCCGCTCCCGAGTGCGGCGCGCCGACCACGAAAACCGGCTGGTGCACGCTGCGGGAGTTGACGATGAGGATATGAGCTGAGGGCATAATCGCCTGACAGTCTGGATGGCCTATCGCATGCCGGGGTTTGGGTTCGTTCTTAGCCTGGCACGCTCCGGCGCTCATCCCAGGTAACTCCCCGCCGGTGTTCTTCGGCGTGGCCGCTGAGGTTCAGTGCCGTCTGCACCAGCGGGACATGGCTAAAGGCCTGCGGCATGTTGCCGACGAGACGACCGTAACGCGGATCATACTCCTCACTGAGCAGTCCCACGTCGTTACGCAAGGTGAGAAGTCGTTCGAATAGCTCGAGCGCCTCCTCATGCCGGCCGCTGAGCTCCAGCGCGTTCGCCATCCAGAAACTGCAGGCGAGAAACGCCCCTTCCGAACCCGCCAGCCCGTCCACCTCAGACGTTCCGCCGGGCGGCAACTCGTAGCGGCGCAGGAGGCCGTCCTGCATCAGGTCTCGTTGCAGGACCTTCATCGTGGACACGATCCTGGGGTCGTCCGCGTCCAGGAAGCCGACGTCGGAGATGAGCAGGACGGAAGCATCGAGTTCGGCCGCGCCGTAGTACTGGGTGAAGGCGCCGCGCTCGGCGTTGTAGCCCTTGTCGCAGACCTCGCGCTTGATCGTGTCGCGGGTAACCCGCCAGCGGGCCGCCAGGTCCGGCTCGCCCGCATCCTCGGCGTAGCTGGCGGCGCGGTCGAACGCCACCCAGGCCATCACCTTGGAGTGCACGAAGTGGCGCCGCGGGCCGCGTACCTCCCACAGTCCCTCGTCCGGCTCCTGCCAGTGCTCTTCGAGAAACCCGAGCAGCGAACGCTGCAGCGACCAGGTGTGCTGATCGTCGTGCAGCCCGGACCTGCAGCTGAGCTGGAGGGCGTCGATCACCTCGCCGTACACGTCGAGCTGGAGCTGGCCCGCCGCGGCGTTGCCGATCCGCACCGGCGCCGACCCCTCGTAACCCGGCAGCCAGTTCGCCTCCCACTCGGCCAGCCGGCGCTCGCCCGCCACGCCATACATGATCTGGATGTCCTTCGGGTTCCCGGCGATGGCGCGGCCCAGCCAGAGCCGCCACGCCTTGGCCTCGTCGGTGTAGCCGGTCCGCAGCAGCGCCTCCAGGGTGATGGTGGCGTCCCGCAGCCAGCAGTAGCGGTAATCCCAGTTCCTGACGCCGCCGATATCCTCGGGCAGTGAGGTGGTGGCGGCCGCGACGATGCCGCCGGTGGGCTGGTAGGTGAGGGCCTTCAAGGTGATCAGTGACCGGACCACGGCATCGCGGTAGGTGCCGTCATAGGTGCAGCGCGATACCCAGCTGGCCCAGAATTTCCTGGTCTGCTCCAGGGACTCAAGCGCGTCGAGCCGAGCCGGCTCGCCGCGGTGCGAAGCGGCGTAGGTCAGCACGAAGGGGACGCTGTCGCCGGCCGAGACGCTGAACGTCGCGGTATGGGCCAGGTTGCGCCCGGCCAGCCGGACCGGCGTGCGCAGCCAGAGGGAGTCCGGCCCCGCGGTCGCCGTGATGCCGTCCGGGGTCTTGACCGTCCAGGGCACGATGGACCCGTAGCCGAAACGGATCCGTAGCGAGACCTCCATGTCGACGGTCCCGCTGATTCCCGTCACGATGCGGACCAGGACCGGCGGGTCATCGTCGCCGCGCGGCGGCATGAAGTCGGTGACGCAGACCGTGCCGTCCGGGGTCTCCCACTGGGTTTCCAGGATGAGGGTGTCACCCGCGTACCGCCGGCTGGCCACGGCCTCCTGCGCCCCGGCCGCGGGTGCGATCTGCCAGTGGCCGTGCTCCGGCTGGCCGAGCATGGCCGCGAAGCACGCCTCGGAGTCGAAGCGCGGCAGGCACAGCCAGTCCACCGAACCGTCCGTGCCGATCAGGGCGACTGACTGCATATCACCGACGATGGCATAATCTTCGATCCGGCCGGCCACGTGTCCTCCAGGTTGAATATCCCCTGCCCGATACCGTACTAGGCGCGGACTGCCCTTAGGCTGGCATCATGCGGGTACTACCCGGCGTAGTGGGCACAGGTTCCCCGGCGCGAGGCCGCCGTCTGGTGACGGCGGGGGCGACGGCGGTCGCGCTGCTGGCGCTGGCCGGGTGCGCGCAGTTCGACGCCGCGCTCGGGCAGCGGCAGGCCGTCGTGTCCTTCCGCGATGGCACGCCCGTCGCCCAGAAGCTGATCGTCCGCGCGACCTGCGCCAAAGTGCCGGCCGTCACCGCGCCGCCGCTGCCGCCTGACCCTACCGCCCCCTACGCGCTGCAGCAGCTGACCTACCGGGTCGACAAGGCCAGCGATGCGGACGTGGCGCAGCTGGAAAAGTGCCTGGCCAAGTTCCCCGCGGTCGCGGGCGTCACCCTCTCTGATTCCAGCGACGCGGGCAATTGATGCCCTCAAGTCCGCTCCGGCCGGCTCTCCGGCTGGTATAAGCGGAGCCCTTTCCCGCCTCGCCCGGCCCATTTACCGTGGCTCTCACCAGCAAGATCGCGCCCGATTCCCTACATTGCCTAGTTGATGTATAGTGAACCAACGCTATTCCCATATAAACGATAGAAATTAACTAATAGGGGTTACTAGATGCGACGTGTCACGGCCGCCGCGATGATCGGCGCCGCCCTCCTGCTGGCGGGCTGCTCCTCCTCGTCGTCGAGTTCGGCGGGTCCGGCGAGTTCAAGCTCAGGCGCCGCCGGGTCGGGGGGCGGGGCGCCGGTCACGGTCAGGCTCGGCTTCCTGACCAACATCACGCATGCCTCGGCCCTGGTCGGGCTGAAGGAAGGGTTTTTCACCAAGGATCTCGGCTCCGCCGGAACGCTGAAGGCCACCGCCTTCAGCACGGGGACGGAGGAGACCACGGCTATCCTGGCTGGCCAGCTCGACGCCGCCTACGTCGGCCCGAACCCGGCCATCAACGCCTGGCAGAAGTCGACCGGCCAGGCCATCAAGATCATCGCGGGGGCCGCGACGGGCGGGGCCTCGGTGGTGGTCAAGAAGGGCATCACATCGGCGGCCCAGCTCAAGGGCAAGACGCTAGCCACGCCGTCGCTGGGCAACACGCAGGACGTCGCGCTGCGTTACTGGCTGAAGCAGAACGGGGTGACGACGACGGCGACCGGCGGCGGAGACGCCTTCGTCAAGCCGACGACGCCCAACTCCGCGGCGGTCCTGGAGTTCAAGTCCGGCCAGATCGCCGGCGCCTCGGAACCCGCCCCCTACGACATCGAGATGGTCAGCGACGGCGGGACCGTGCTGCTCAGCGAGCCGGGCGTCACCACCGTGCTTGTCGTGACGCAGAGTTTCCTCATCGCTCACCCCGCGGTCGTCGCGGACCTGGTCAAGGCGCAGATCCAGGCCAACGACTTCATCAAGTCCAGTCCGGCCGCCGCCCAGGCGGACGCTAACTCGGAGCTGGCCTCCTACACCGGCAAGCCGCTCAAGGCGAGCATCGTGGCGGCCGCGTTCAAGGAAATCACCTTCACCGATGACCCGGACGCGTCGTCACTGACGGCCGACGCCGCACAAGCGACGTCCCTGGGCTTGCTCAAGCCCGTCAACCTGAGCGGCATTTTTGATCTCGGGCCGCTCAACACGGCGCTGGCGGCGGCCGGCGAATCTCAGGTGAGTTCCTAAGCATGGTGAGGCAGGTGGGTTCTTTGACGGTAGCCGATCGCCGGGCTCCGGCCACCGCGGCCGCGGCCACGGAAACGGGGTTCGTCCGGCTGACGGACGTGTCCAAGGTGTTCGGGCGCGGCAGCTCAGCCGTACGCGCGCTCGATCACGTGTCGCTCGAGGTAGCACCCGGGGAATTCACCTGCCTCATCGGCGCGTCTGGCTGCGGTAAGTCCACGCTGCTTGCCCTGGTGGCGGGCCTGGAACAGCCCACCTCCGGGGAGGTGTCGACCGGAGCCGGGAACGGAAGCGGGCCCGGGGTGGCCTTCATGTTCCAAGAGCCCGCGCTGTTCCCCTGGCTCACGGCGGCGGGAAACGTGGAGCTCGCCCTGCGCGCTCGCGGCGTGGCCAAGGCCGAGCGCCGCCAGCGCACCGGTGAGCTGCTCGAGACGGTGCACCTGGGCGGGTTCGGCGGCAAGCGGCCGCATGAGCTGTCCGGCGGCATGCGGCAGCGGGTCGCGCTGGCCCGTTCGCTGGCTCAGGACGCCGACGTGCTGCTGATGGACGAGCCGTTCGGCGCGCTTGACGCGATGACCAGGGACGTGCTGCACGACGAGCTCGACCGGATCTGCGCCGACCGGCAGCTGACCGTCCTGTTCGTGACCCACAACGTCCGGGAGGCGGTCCGGCTCGGCGACCGGGTGGTGGTGCTGAGCAGCCGCCCCGGCCGTATCATCGACGAGTTCGCGGTGGGCATCGAACGCCCCCGCCGGATCGACTCGGCGCCGGTCGCGGAGCTCGCTGCGCGGATCACCGACCGGCTGCGTGAGGAGATGAGCCGCGATGGCCATTAAAGGCGGCCGGGGATCGATCCCGAAATACGCGGAAAAGCTGGCCTGGCTGGAGTCCCTGGAAGTCGAGTCAGCCGAGGACCAGCGCGGCCGCCGGCTGGCCACGCGCTTGTGGGCCGGCCTGTGGCCGGTGGCGCTCGCTATCGTCATCGTGCTGGCGATCTGGCAGGTGGTTCACCTCAGCGGCTGGAAGAAGGACATCTTTCCCGGCCCGGGCACGACCCTGGCTAACCTGGGGGACCAGCTGAAGACCGGCCTGCTGTGGCACGCCATCGGCACGACCGCCGAACGCGCCATCATCGGGTTCGGCCTGGCCGTTCTGATCGGCGCGGTGATCGGCGCGCTGGTGTCCAGGATCCGGCCGCTGCGGGCAGCGGTCGGCTCGCTGATCACCGGACTGCAGACGATGCCGTCGATCGCCTGGTTCCCGTTCGCCATCATCTTGTTCGGGCTCAACACCACCGCGATCTTGTTCGTCATCATCCTCGGAGCCGCCCCGTCGATCGCCAACGGGCTGATCGCGGGCGTGGACTACACCCCGCCGCTGCTGCTCAAGGCGGGCGCGATGATGGGACTGCGCAGAATGTCGCTGTACCGGCACCTGATCTTGCCGGCCTCGCTGCCCGCGATGGTGGCCGGGCTCAGGCAGGGCTGGGCTTTCGCCTGGCGCAGCCTGATGGCGGGGGAGCTGCTTGTCATCATCGCGAACCAGCCCTCGCTGGGCGTGCTGCTGTCCACCGACCAGGATCAGTCCGACATGGCGAGCGCCACCGCGATCATGATCGTGATCCTGGTCCTCGGCATACTCGTGCACTCGCTGTTTGGCATGGCCGACCGTTCTATCCGCCGCCGCTGGGGGCTCATCGGCGCCGCCTGACCCGACCTTCAGTGGAAGGGGATGGCCAGGTCGTTCAGGATTGATTTGAGAGCGTGGGCGGCCCGGATGAAGCCTTCCGGGCCGCTGAAACCGCCGTAGCGGCCGGCCTGCGCCAGGTGCGGCTCGATCGACACGAAGCCCTCAAAGCCCGAGTCCCGCAACGCGGCCAGCGTCGGCCGGACCTGGCCGTCGCCGTGGCCCGCGGGCACCACCTCGCCGGTGGCCGCCACCGCGTCTTTGACCTGAAGGTAGACCAGGTAGGGCCGGAGCAGGTGGTAGGCCTCGGAAAAGGGCCTGACCCCGCACTGGACGAAGTTCGCGGCGTCGAAGGTCGCCCGCAGCGCGGGGGAGCCGACCGCGGTGATCAGGTCATGGCACCGCTCGGCGGTGTCGCCGTAGATCTCCTTCTCGTTCTCGTGGGCGAGGACCAGGCCATGTTCGGAGGCGATGGCGGCCAGGGCCGCCATCCGGTCGATGACCTGCTGCCGGTGCCGTCCGGGCGGCTCGCCGGGCGGGACGAAGAAGGAAAAGACGCGCACGATCGGGGTGCCGAGCTCGGCGGCTATGCCGGCGATGCGGCGGAGCCGGTCAAGCTCGGGGCCGAGCGGGGCTTCGAGCGGGATCTTCCCGATGGGCGAGCCGATCGCGGAGACCCCGACCCCGGCGCGGTCAAGCGCGTCGCGGAAGACGCCGACCTGCCCGGAGGTGAAGTCGGCGACATTCACCGACCACGCGCTGCGCAGCTCGAGGTACCTGATCGACTCGGCCGCCAGCGTGGCGAGCTGTTCCGCCGGGTCAGCGGAAATCTCGTCGGCGAACCCGGACAGGACGACGCTCACAAGGCCACACTGCCCGTCACGGGCCGAGGGTAACCGTGCGGCCCGAACGGGAGGACTCGTAGACGGCGCAGACGATCTCCAGCGCGTCCCGGCCGGCCTGGCCGCCGACCGCGGGTTCACGCCCTTCGCCGATGGCGGCGAGCAGGTCGCCGAGCTGCGCGGTGTGGCCGGAGACATCCAGGGCCGCCGGGTCCGCCGACGCACCCGGCCGGTCGTGGTCCCGCTGGTCGTGGTCCCGCTGGGTGTCGTCACCGAACGCACGGCGGACGATCTGGCCGTCCTCGATGATGACGGTGCCGTCGGTCCCGGTGATCTCCAGGCGCTGCGGGAAGCCGGGGAAGGCGGCGGTGCTCGACATGACGGTGCCCACGGCGCCCGAGGTGAACCTGAGGATGGCCAGCGCGGTGTCCTCGGCCTCGATCCGATGCGCCTGCGTGGTACAGACCGCGGTGACCTCCGCGACCGGTCCCATGCACCACCTGAGCAGGTCCACGTAGTGGATGCCCTGGTTCATCAGCGAGCCGCCGTCCATGGCCCAGGTACCGCGCCAGGAGGCGCTGTCGTAGTAATCCTGGCCCCGGTACCACTTGGTGGACGCCTCACCGAGCACGAGCGAGCCGAGGGCACGCTCGCCGAGCAGGCGTCTGGTCTCGATGAGGCCGGGGTCGAAACGGTGCTGGGAGATCACGGTCAAGCCGACGCCGGCCGTGCGGGCCGCCTCGATGAGGCGGTCGGCCGCGGCCAGGGTGACATCGATCGGCTTTTCCACCACGAGGTGCTTGCCGGCCTGGGCGGCCCGGACGCCGACCTCGGCGTGCAGGCCGCTGGGCACGCAGACGCACACCACGTCGACGTCGGTCCGGGCCAGCAGGGCGTCCAGGTCCGGCTCGGCGGTGCCGCCGCGGGCCGCGGCGAACGCCGCCGCCGGCCCAGCGTCGATGTCGGTGACGGCGGCCAGCCGGGCGCCGGGCAGCGCCGCGATGGCGTCGGCGTGCATCGCCGCGATCGTCCCGCTGCCGACGATGCCGAAACCGCTGGTCACCTGGCCGCCTCCAGCCACGAGGTGAGCAACTCCAGGTGCTGGGGCAGCGCGATCTCCGGGGTCTCGATCTCGGGGTGCCAGTGCTTTTCCCACTCTACCGAGATCCAGTGCGGGTAGCCGCCCGCCACGAGCAGCCCGAGCATGTCCGCCACCGGCACCTCGCCGGCGCCGAGCAGAACCAGCTTCCAGCCGCCGCCGGGCATGCGGCGGGCGTCCTTGACCTGCGCGAGCAGGATACGGGAGCCGAGGTTCGCGTACACCTCGGCGGGCCGCTCACCCATCCGGTGCGGATGATGGCTGTCCCACACCGCGCCGGCCCACACCGGGTCGGTCAGGGCCAGCAACTCGGCCACCACCGAGGAGGCGGAGAAGTCGTCGTGGGTTTCCACGCCGATGGCAACGCCGAGTCTGGCCGCCAGCGGCGCCGCCGCTTCCAGGACCCGCGCCGCGGCCCTCAGCTGTTCCTGGCGCTGCGGCTCACCGGCCGCTAGGGCGCCGCCGAACACGCGGACAAGCGGGGATTCCCAGTCACTGGCCAGCTCGAGGAAGCGGCGCAGCTGGGGGCCGGGGCCATCATCAGTGAGGCGGATCGAGCTGTCGACCGCGACCACGGGCAGGCCGGCCGCGGTGAGGGTTCGTTTAACCCGGGCGCGTTCGCTGGCGGACATCCCCGGGTCGATCAGCTCGCCGTCGATAAGCCGGAGTTCGATGCCGGCGTAGCCCCAGCGCCGGCCGAGCGAGGCGGCCTCGGCCAGGGTAGCGCCCGGGAAGGCCAGGGTGCTGAAGGCGATGCGCGGCGGTGCGCTCATCGGCACCATGCTGTCCTTGATGGCTCGGACGGGCAGGAGGCCCGCCCCCGGTGGGGGGGTTACCGGGGGCGGGCCAGTTTAGGGGCACCCCTAGGGAGTCTAGCCCTGCGGGGTCAGGTGCAGCAGGACAACCTCATCGGTACCGGAGCCGGGACCGTTGTTCGTCCCGGACGGCTGCCCGGTCTCGTAGGGGTCCTGCTGGGTCGGCCAGCCGCCGTAGTTCTGCGAGTTGTACTCGAACCACTCAGACGCGGTCGTGGTCGGGATGATCGGCAGGTTCGCGGCCACGTACTTCGCGATCGGCGCCAGCGCCGCGGCCTGCGCCGCGGTGGTCGCGGCACCGGCCAGGGTGGCCAGCTCGGCGTTGATCGTCGGGCTGTTCAGCCGTTCGTAGTCGCCTGTCGCGGCGTTGCCGGTCGCCAGCGAGCTGTCCAGCCAGCCGTCGTACATGTTATACGGGGTAAGCCCGCCGTTGGACCAGTGCGAGGTCAGCTGGAAGTTACCGTCGGCAACGTCGCTGTTCCAGGCGTCGGTCGACTGACCCACGAACGTCGCGTCGATGCCGGCCGCCCGCAGTTCCTGCGCGACGAGGGCGTCGTCCTGGGCGTAGTCCGTGTACGCGGACGGGTCGGTAATCGCGATCGTGACGCTCTTGCCGCCCTTGGAGAAGAAGCCGTTGCTGCCCAGGGTGTAGCCGGCCGTCTTCAGGACCTGCTTGGCGGCGGCCGGGTCGGCCGTGGCGGAGACGGTCATGTTCGCGACCGGCCCGCTCCAGGCGCTGAAGGTCGGCAGGGTCAGGCCGGTGGCGTTGAGAACCGGGTCCTCCAGGCCAGCCTCACCTTCCGCGGCGATGACGTTGCGGTTGATGGCCAGGCTGATGGCCTGCCGGACGGCCAGCTGGTTGGTCGGCCACTTGTTCAGGTTCGGCATGAGGCTGTTGGTGCCGCCGGGCGCCTCCCAGTAGTGGTGGGTGCTCGGCGAGGTGTCCACGAAGCTCTTCTGCAGGCCGGGGATGAAGTTCCCGGTCCAGTCGATCTGCCCGGAGAACAGCGCGCTCAGTGCGCCGGTGTTGGAGGTGTAGACCGGGAAGAACACCTTGGGCACCTTGACCAAGGAGGCCTGCCAGTAGTCCGGGTTCTTCACCATCGTGAAACCCTGCGGGGTGAAGCTGCCCAGCTTGTACGGGCCGGTGCCGACCGGGCTCGCGTCCGCGAAGGTCGCCGGGTTGCCGGCCTTGCTCCAGATCGCCTGCGGCACGATCGCGGTGCCGGCGATCTCCTCCAGGTTGGTGTACTGGGCGGTCGGGAAGGTCAGCGTGACCGTGTTGCCTGACGTGCTCACGCTGGTGATCTTCAGGCCGTCGATGTTGACCGTCGCGTTGCTCTTCACCAGGTTGAAGGTGTAGGCCACGTCGGCCGGGGTGAACGCCGAGCCGTCGTTCCACTTCACGCCCTGGCGGATCGTGAAGGCGAGCGTCTTGCCGCCGTTGGACCACGCGTAGGCCGTGGCCAGCCACGGGTAGTACTTCGGCGGCGCGGCGAGGTCGAACTGGATCAGCGGTTCGTAGACGAGCCCCGTCGCACCCATGCCCCAGGCGGCACCTGTGGTGACAAACGGGTTGAACGCCTGGGTGATGGCGGTCTCCGGGGAGCTCTCCATGATCAGGGTCTTTCCTGTGGTGGTGCCGGTGTTGCCAGAACCCGAGCCCGAGCTCGAGCTCGGGCTCGACGAACAGGCGGCGATCCCGCCCGCGAGCAGGCCGGCCGCCGCTACCGCGCAGAGCCGTCTATAGCTGTGCGATCTCCTCATCATTTTCGTCTTTCTCTCGTGTTGGATACGGGGGTAAGTTCGCGCTTGGGTTTCGGATGGGGGCCGAGGGGTTGGTGCGTCCGTTGTCCGGCTGTCTGGCGATGAGTTCCGGCGCGGCTAGGTCAAGGTGCCAGCAGGCGGCCCCGCGGGTGGCTGAGATCTGGATGAGGGCGGGGTCTTCGGCGAAGCAGTGCTCGTCGGCGAGCGGGCACCTGGGGCTGAACGGGCAGCCGGCAGCCGCCGCGTCCCCCGTTTTCTGGGCGCCCCCGGATGCCTGCCGCCCGGAGGTGTCCCTGGCGCTGGTTCTGTGGGTGGTGCTGCGCAGGGTGCTGCCGAGATTGTCCGGGTCCGGGGCCGAGGCGACGAGCAGCTGGGTGTACGGATGGGCCGGCTGCTGGGTCACCTCCTCGGCCGGACCGCGCTCCACGATCTCCCCGGCGTACATGACAAGCACTTCGTCGGCGAAGTAGCGCGCGGAGGCAATGTCGTGGGTGATGTACAGCAGGGCCAGCTTGAACCGCTGGCGTAGGTCGTCTAGCAGGCTCAGCATCTCGAGCCTGATCGAGACATCCAGCATGGACACCGGCTCGTCGGCCAGCAGCACACTCGGCTTCGCGGCCAGGGCCCGGGCGAAGGAGACCCGCTGGCGCTGGCCGCCGGAGAGCTCATGCGGGTACTTGGTCAGGAACTGCTTGGCCGGGGTGAGCCGGACCTGCTCCATCAGGGCGGCGACCTCGGTGTCGACGTGGACGTCCTTGCCCTGGTGCAGCTTGACCGGGCGCTCCAGGTGGTAGCGCACGGTGTGCACCGGGTTCAGCGACGAGAACGGATCCTGGAAGACCAGCTGGACCTGGCTCTTGTAGCGGCGGAAGTCCCCGCGGCTGGCCACCTTGACCTGCTTACCGTCCAGTTGGATGACGCCGGAGGTGAGGCTTTCCTGGCCGGCCAGCAGCCGGGCGGCGGTCGACTTGCCTGAGCCGCTCTCACCGACGAGCGCCACGACCGCCCCGCGGTACAGGTTGAAGGAGACGTCGCGCACCGCGTGCAGGGTCTGATGGCGGCCGATGCGGAAGTCCTTGCTGACCGAGATCGCCTCCATGGCCAGCGACCCGCGAGCCGCGGCCGCGGACGTGAGCGCCTGTGTCTGCTCGCTCATGCTCCCAGCTCCTCCGGCTCGGTTTCCTGCTGGGCCTGCGGCATCGCGGGCTCGGGGATGCCCGGCAGTACCGGTGTCTGCGGCAGCACGAACGGGCAGGCCGTCACGTGACTGGGGTCCTGCGAGCTGGTCACGGGCAGCAGATCCATGTCGACCTCGCGGCACGCCGCCGTGCCGTAGCCGCAGCGCGGCAGGAACGGGCAGCCGGGTGGCGGGTCCCGCAGGTCGGGCGGTGAGCCAGGGATGCCGGCCAGCTCCCGCCGCGGCCCGCGGAGCGAGGGGAACGAGTTGAGCAGGCCCTTGGTGTAGGGGTGCGACGGCTCGCGGTGGATTTCCTCGGCCGTACCGATCTCCAGCAGCTGCCCGGCGTACATCACCGCGATCCGGTCGGCCAGCTCGAGCAGCAGGGACAGGTCGTGGGTGATGAACAGGATGGAGAAGCCGAGGCGCTCCTTGAGCTCCACGATCTGGGCCAGGATGTCACGCTGCACCACCACATCGAGCGCGGTGGTCGGCTCGTCCATGATGACGATCTCGGGATCGGTGGCCAGCGCCATCGCGATCATCACCCGCTGGCGCATGCCGCCAGACAGCTCATGGGGGTAACTGCGCAGGCGTTCGCGCGAGATGCCCACCAGGTCAAGCAGCGACGCCGCCCGCTCCCGCGCTTCTTCCCTGGAGATCCGCAGGTGGGCGTGCATGACGTCGATCAGCTGGTCACGGACGTTGAGCACCGGGTTCAGCGCGTTCATCGCGCTCTGGAAGACGATCGCGATCTCGCGCCAGCGCAGCCGCCGCAGTTCGTCCGGCTTCATCGTGAGCACATCGACTGGCTCGGTCACCCGGCGGCCGGCGTAGCGGACGCTGCCGCTGGTGATCAGGGCCGGGGCCCGCAGCAGCCGGGAGGCGCCGTAGACCAGAGTGGACTTGCCCGAGCCGCTCTCGCCCGCCAGGCCGATGACCTCGCCGGCCGCCAGCTCGATGTTCACCTTGTCCACGGCCCGGACGTCACCGCCCGGGGTCCGGTAGACCACCGACAGGTCCCGGATCTCGAGCACCGTCTCCGGCCGGGCGGCCAGGGGGCCGGCCACCGGGGCGAACGGGGCCTGGTCTGGATGCGCGCTCATCGGTGCCCGCCCTTCTCAGCGTCGTCGAGCAAGGAACTGCGGGAGAAGGAGCGCAGGAACCCGGACAGCTTGCCGCGGTGCTGCACGACCTCGGCCAGCACCGGCGTCGGGTCGGCCGGGGGGAGCCAGTACCCGGCGATCCGGCTGGCACTGGTCGCGTCGCGCAGCCGCGGGTTGCCGAGCTCGTCGATCCCGGTGTTCAGCAGCACCAGGCCGGTGCCGATGAGGGCCACGGCCAGGCCCGGCGGCACGAACCACCACCAGGCCCCGAGCTCAAGCGCCTGCTGGCTCTGCGCCCAGTAGAGCATCGTGCCCAGGCTCCAGGCGTTCAGGTTGGCCACGCCGATGAACGCCAGGGCGACCGACGCGCCGATCGCGTACAGGACGGTGTTCACGAAGCTCGCCGCGATCAGGCTCACCTCGTTCGGCACCATCTCGAAGGCGATGATCCGCCAGGTTTTCTCCCCGGTCTCCCGGGCGGCCGCGATGAAGTCGCGGTTGCGGATGGCCAGGGTCTGCGCGCGGATCACCCTGGCCCCCCACGGCCAGCCGAGCACGCTGAGCACGATGATGGTCGCCGTCTGCCCCTTGGTCTGCAGGGAGCCGAGCAGCACGATGAGCAGCGGCAGGGCCGGGATGACCAGGAACACGTTGGAGACCAGCGACAGCACCTCATCCCACACCCCGCCGAGGAAGGCGGAGGTGACTCCGACGATCACCGCCAGCGCCGTGGCTATCACGCCGACGAGGAGCGCGAGCTCGAGGGTGAGCCGGATCCCCACCAGCAGCTGAGACAGGACGTCCTGCCCGCTCTGAGTGGTGCCGAGCAGGTAGGTTCCGTTCGGTGCCTGCAGCGACAAGGCGGGCGAGGGATTCTGATACGAGGGGTCGTACGGCGCGACCATGGGCCCGATGATGGCGGCGAGCACGAACACGCCGAGCAGCACGGCACCGATCTTGGCCTTGGGCGGCATCCGCCGCCAGCGGCCGGGCTGGGTGTCTTGGATGGGCAGCGCGGCGGCGTCGGCGCTGATGGGCAGGACGGCGGTCATCGCGTGGCCTCCCTGGCTCGGGCACGAGGATCGGACAGCACGATGATGACGTCGACGATCATGTTGGCCAGCAGCACGGCGAAGGTGATGACCAGGAAGATCGCCTGCATCAGCGGGTAGTCTTCCGAGGTGACCGCGGTGAGCAGCAGCTCGCCGATGCCCGGGTAGGAGAAGACGATCTCCATGATCAGGGCGCCGGAGACGACGAAGCCGAGCGCGAGGGCGAAGCCCTGCAGCTGGGGCAGCAGCGCGTTGCGCGCCGCGTAGGTGAAGATGACCCGGCGCCGGGGCAGGCCCTTGGCCTGGGCCGCGATCACGTAGTCCTCGCCGACCGTGGTGATCATGACGTTACGCATCTGCAGCATCCAGCCGGCGATCGAGGTGAGCACGATGGTCAGGGCCGGAAGCAGGGAGTGGTAGATGGCGCTGCCGATGAAGTCCGCGTGCCAGCCCGGCACCAGGCCTTCCGCGTACCCCTGGCCGAGCGGGAACACGTGCAGCTTGGAGGCGAACAGCTCGAGCAGGATCAGCGCGAAGAAGAAGTAGGGGATCGCTTGCAGGAACATCAGGCCAGGCAGCAGCCGGTCCAGCGCGCCGCCGTGCCGCCAGCCGGCCACGATGCCGAGCCCGGTGCCCACCACGAAGGCGATGACCGTAGCCGTTCCGACCAGGGTGAGCGTCCACGGGATGGTCTCGGCGAGCAGCGTGGAGACCTGGGCGGGATACTGCGTGACGTCGGTACCGAAGTTGAGGTGGAAGACGTGGTCCAGGTACGACCCGTACTGATGCCAGATCGAGCCGGGGTGCCCTATCCCGAGCATCGCCTCCAGGGCCTTTTGCGCCGACGGCGGCAGGCTGCCTGGGAACTTCGCCATGATGGACTGGACCGCGTTTCCCGGCATGGCGCGCGGGATGAAGAAGTTGACGGTGAGCGCCACCCAGGCGGCCACGATGTAAAACACCAGGCGGCGGAGAATAAAGGACATGGCGGCTCCTAGGCCTTCGCGGCTTGCCGGGCGGGCCGGCGGGCTGACTTGGCACCCGGCCGGCGTGTGGTCAGGGACGCCACCCCAGAGACCCCGGCCGGGTCCGGGCGCGGCAGGTCGAGCGCCGGCACGGGCTGGCGGATGACGGTGCCGGGCGGGCAGCCGCAGCTTGACCGCAGCACCAGCTCGGTGGCCAGCAGTTCGACCGTGGTCGGCAGGGACGGGTTGGCGATGCGCTCGAGCAGCCGGGCGCAGGCCCGCTCGCCCAGCATGCGCATCGGCTGATGAATGGTGGTGAGCGGAGGGTCACACAAGCTGCCGGGGAAGATGTCGTCGAAGCCGACCACGGCCACGTCCTGCGGGACCCGGACGCCGGCCCGGGCCAGAGCCTTGAGGACCCCGATCGCCATCTGGTCGTTGGCCGACACGACCGCGTCTGGCAGGTTCTCCCGGCCCATGGCCAGCAGCGCCTCGCCGGCTTGCTCGCCGCTCTGGACGCTGTAGTAGCCCTGAAAGAAGCCGACGAGCTGGCATTGCGGGTTGGCCCTGAGCACGTGGTCCAGGCCAAGCCGCCGTTCGCGGGAGTCCGGCGAATCCGCGGGACCGTGCACCCAGAACAGCCGCCGCCTGCCGTGGTCGCGGATGAGGTGAGCGACGACGGCCGCCGAGCCAGACAGGTTGTCCGCCGTCACCACGTCGGCGGCTTTCTCGTCAGGGGTGCCCGCGAAGATCACCACAGGCACCCGCGCCGCGAGCCGCTCGATGAAGGGGGAGGGCACGATGCCCTCGCCGATCAAGATGCCGTCCGCCTTGCCGGTGAACGACTCGAGCCGAGGGAACGCGGGATCGTTGGCGCCCTGCAGGAAGGTGATGAGCAGCGACCACTGGTGATCGCGGATCCGCGCCTCGACGCCGCGCAGCACCTCGTCGTAGAACAGCAGGTTCATGTTCTCGATGTCGTACTGCCGCGCCGGGCGCTCCACGCAGACCAGGCCGATGACGTCCTTGCGGCGGCGGGACAGGCTCTGGGCGGCGCCATCAGGCACGTAACCGAGCTCGTCGATGGCCTGCTGCACCCGGATCCTGGTGACATCGCGAACCCGGTCCTGCCCGTGCACCACCCGCGAGACGGTCGCGGTGGAGACGCCGGCCAGGTGGGCAACGTCGTAGAGCGTTACCACAGGTTTCCGATCAGCTGCATAGCCGTTTCCTTGAAGTACCAGGTCGACGAGCTGGACATCGTGCTGTCATATAACCGACATGTAAGCGTTTACAACTGAAATCTAAGCGCTTACACTAACCCTCAGCACAGGGGCCGTCAAGGGTCCATAGCCACACAAAAGGAGAGCCTGATGACGGGAACGGCAACAGATGCTGACGGCGCCCTGGACTTCCCTCCTGGGTTCATCTGGGGAGCATCGACGGCCGCGTACCAGATCGAGGGAGCAGCGGTCATCGACGGCAAGGGGCCGTCGATATGGGACACCTTCAGCCATACGCCCGGCAAGGTCCGCGGCGGCGACACCGGCGACATCGCCTGCGATTCTTACCACCGCTACCGCGAGGACGTCGCCCTGATAGCCTCGCTCGGGCTGAGTTCCTACCGCTTCTCCATCTCCTGGCCGCGGGTACAGCCGGGCGGCCGCGGGCCCGCGAACGCCAGGGGCCTTGACTACTACCGCAGGCTGCTCGATGAGCTGGCCACCCACGGCATCGCGGCCACCGCCACCCTCTACCACTGGGACCTGCCTCAGGAGCTCCAGGACGAGGGCGGCTGGACGGTACGCAGCACGGCCGAGCGGTTCGCCGAGTACGCCGCGCTGACCGCCGAAGCCCTCGGTGACCGGGTGGTCCGCTGGATCACCCTGAACGAGCCGCAGGTCGCGGCGAACAATGGCTACCGTACCGGCGACCATGCCCCCGGCCTGCGCGACGCCGAGGCCGCGGCGGCCGTCACCCACCACCTGCTGCTCGGCCACGGGCTGGCGGCTCAGGCCCTGCGCAGCCTGGGCGCGGCCGAGGTCGGCATCACCCTGGACGTGCACCCGGTCCGGGTGCTCGGCGACGGCTCCGCGGCCCTTGAGCAGGCCCGGCTGATCACCGACGCGGCGGCGAACGGCCTGTACCTCGAGCCGGTGCTGCACGGCCGGTACCCCGAGCACGCCCCGGCGGACCTGCTCCCGCCGTCTTCGCTCATCGCCGATGGTGACCTGGAGACGATCAAGCAGCCGCTGGACTTCCTGGGCGTCAACTACTACTCGCCGGTCTTCCTGCGGGCCGGCGACCCCGCCGACCTCAGGCGCAACGAAAACCCGGCTCGCTGCCGCGTGCCTGGCGTCGTGGAGTACCTGCCGGAAGACCTGGAGCGGACGAACATGGGCTGGCTCGTCGATCCGAGCGGACTGCACCAGATCCTGGTGGACATCTCCGAGCAGGCCCCTGGCCTGGCGCTTTACGTCACGGAGAACGGCCGTGCGGCCGAGGACTACGTAACCCCCGAGGGCGAGGTGAACGACGTCGAGCGGGTCAAATACCTGCACACCCACCTGGAGGCGGCCGCCCGGGCGATCAAGGACGGTGCCAACCTAGCCGGGTACTTCGTCTGGTCGCTGATGGACAACTTCGAGTGGGGCTGGGGTTACTCCAAGCGGTTCGGGATCGTCTTCGTCGACTTTGGCACCCAGCGCCGTATCCCCAAGGCGAGCGCCCGTTTCTACTCGAACGTGGTCCGGGCCAACGCCATACCGCTGCTGCCCGCCACCTGGCCGCGCTGACCCCAGGTCCAGGTGAGGTAGCCGCCGGGTGACGCGGACCCGGCGGCTACCACCTGAGCTGGGCGATCCGGTCGTACTCAGCCGCGGAGTAGCCGACAAGTCCCTCGGACAAGGCGAAGATCCACTCGGCCACGCCCAGGGACAACGCCAGACGGCTGCAGCGGGCACAAAAATGCGGTTCCGCCAGCCGGACCGAGTCGTCGGCCTCGAGGCGCACGTAAATCAGCTTGGAATTCTGCAGCATCCGCCAGCCGTCGCCGTCCCGGGCCAGCGTGATCGCCCGCTGCTCGGCATGCGTCCGGCACTGGTCATGATCGCCAGTCTCGCCGACCTTGCAGTAGCAGTGGTCTTCCCCGGGGAACGGCACCCCGTTGGTGCCCCAGGCGATAAGGCTGCCGTCTTTCACCAGCACCGCGGCGTGCCGGGTGCGCGCGTGGGAGTCCCTGGCCAGCTCCGCGGCTCGCGCCACCATCTGCTCGGCCATATGACTGTCATGACGCTTGAGCGGGCGCCACTGCGGCGATTGCCCTGATTGCATTCCTGCCACCTTTCGCAGGACAGGCTAGCCTCCACCCGGGACCAGCGGCAGCGGCAGGGTGGCTGGAGCCGGTCGTCGAGCACGAGGACAACGACATGATGCCATCGTTCATCGTGCTCCCGTAGATAATGGCCAGCATGCGCCAGGACAGTGCCGTCGACGGATTCCGGCTGACCTACGACCGGGCCGGTCAGGACCCGCAGGGTCCCCCGGTGGTGCTGCTGCACGGCTGGCCGGGCGACAGGACCGACTACCGGGCCGTCGCGCCGCTGGTGGCCGCCGCAGCCGACGTGGTGGTGCCTGACCTGCGGGGGTTCGGCGAGTCCGACAAGCACCAGGCCGATCCGGCGCAGCAGTACAACGCCGCCGCCCAGGCCCGTAGCGTCGTGGGGCTGATCGAGGAGCTCGGGCTGCGGCGGCCGGTCATCGCCGGCTACGACGTCGGCAGCCGGATCGCGCAGGCCATCGCGAGGCAGCGGCCCGACGTGGTCCGTGCCCTGGTCATCGCGCCGCCGCTACCCGGTATCGGCGACCGGATCCTCGCTCCTGACGCTCAGCAGGAGTTCTGGTACCAGAGCTTCCACCGGCTCGGCCTGTCCCTGGAGCTGGTCGACGGCAAGCCGGATGCCGTTCGGTCCTATCTGCGGCATTTCTGGTCCCACTGGTCCGGGCCGGGTTACCAGCCAGCCGCCCGCGACCTTGATCACCTGGTGTCGGTGTACGGGGCGCCGGGCGCCTTCGCCGCCTCGATCGCCTGGTACCGGGCGGGCGCGGGCGCGGTGGCAACCTCGCTGGCGGAGCAGGTCCCCGCCCCGGACGAGCGGATCGCGGTACCGACGACGGTGCTCTGGCCCTCCCACGACCCGCTGTTCCCCCGCGCCTGGTCCGACCGGATCGGGGAGTTCTTCGCCGCGGCCACGCTGACCCCGCTCGACGGTGTCGGTCATTTCGTGCCGCTTGAGTGCCCGGAGACGTTCGCCTCGGCGGTGATTTCCGCGGTCGGCCGGGCCGGCCAGCGCGCCCGCTGAGCCCAGGCCTAGGCCTGAGCTGCCGTCTGGGCCTGACTTGGGGTCTTGGCGTCTGACCAGCTCCGGATGACGGCGGTATCGGAGATGAACCGGACTCCGCAGCCAGGAGCCCAGCGAGCCGCGGCTTCGCGCAGGCACTCGTCGACCAGCCCGGAGACCGTCTCGGCCTGCTCGCGAGGGCAGTGCACAAGCAGCTCGTCGTGCAGGCAGAGCACGATCCGCGCGCCAAGCGGCCCGCCGCGAGCCCGGACCGTGACCGCCCACATCTTGAACAGCTCCGCCGCGGCGCCCTGGACCATGGCGTTGCGCGCGTAACGACCGTAGGCCGCGGCCCGGCTGCTGCTCCGCGCTTCTGTGCTGGCCAGCTGGATCAGGCGGCCGCCGTAGGTACGCAAGTCACGGCCAGCCCGGCCGGAGCGATCGGCCGCGTCCAGGTAGGCCATGGCCACCGGGTAGGCCGCGTTGAGCCGGCGCAGCGCCTGGGCGCCATGGCCGGTGGTCTGCCCGTACATCGCGCCGAGGACCGCGACCTTGGCGGTCGGCCGGTCCACGCCAAGCTGCGCCGCCACCGGCGCGTACAGGTCGTCGGCGCGGGTCGCGGCGATCAGCGCCTGATCCCGCGACACCGCGGCCAGGACCCGCGGCTCGATCTGGCCCAGGTCGGCCCGGACGAACACGTGGCCGTCAGCGGCCACCACGCCGGGACGCAGCGCGGCCGGCATGTTGTGCAGTCCCGCCGACGCGGTCATCCGGCCCGCCGCGCCATCGGAGCCTGTCCACGCGCCGCGCAGCCGGCCGTCGGCGCTGAGGTGCTCATCCAGCCAGGCGTAGCCGTACGTGGTCGCGATCCGTTCCGCCTTGCGCCACTCGAGCAGCGCGCCGACCAGCGGGTGCGCGTCCCGCAGCTCGCGCAGCCGCCATGCCCGGGTATCGGGCACGACCACCCCGGCCCGGCCAAGCAGGTCACGGACCTGGGCCGGGCTGCGGAGGTCGGCGGTGGCCCCGGCCGGGGCGTGCCGCAGCACCTCGGCGTCGCGGGCGCTCCGCAGCGCCGCGGCGTCGGCCTCACCGCGCGGCCTGGGCCCGATGAAGGAGGCCAGCACCCGTTCGGCGACCGCACGGTCCATGGGCAGCCCGTCCACCGACAGCTCGGCGCACAGCAGCTCCGCGGTGGATTCACAGTGGGCCGCCGCCAGCGCCATCGGCCGGCCGGGCAGTTCGGCCAGCGCCTGGCGTTGCAGCTCCGCGGTCGTCCGGGCCAGCGCGGCCCACCGGGCCATCCGGTCCGGATTGTCCGCCCAGCCGCCGCCGGTCCACTCGGACCGCAGGTACCCGTCCGGCGCCACCGGGTCGTCGGCGTCGCCCTCGTCCATGCCGAACAGGTCAAGCGGCCCGGCGGCCGGCATCGTCTCGGTGGCCAGGCCGCGCAGCCGGGCCCACGCCCAGCCCGGATCGGCCCGCCAGCCGCCGAACAGCAGCCGGTGCACCGCGGTGATATCCCAGCACGTGGCCAGCCGCACCCCGCCGGCCGCCAGGTGCCCTGCGGTCTGGCCGGACCACACCACCCACCGCGGCCGCAACGCCTCATCCGCGCGCCCGACCTCCCCCGCCAGGCCGCCCCCCGCCGGGCCAGTGCCCCCCGCCAGGCCAGCGCCCCCGGCCGGGCCAGTGCCCGTGACCGGCCACGAGCGATCCGCCGTCGCCAGCCCGAGGCCAAGCGCCGGCGAGACGACGAGCCCGACAAGATCGCCGCGCTGCACGCCTGCCGCACGCAACGACGTCACCAGCTCCGCACCTGCCACGGACCCACCCTGCCACGCTGAGCGCGCCTTCGGCGCACAGGGTCGGATGAGCGGCGCACTCGCCGCCAACCCTCGCTCAGTCCGGCCGGCACGTTTGGACCACGACGGGGTCACCCACGTTTGGACCACGACGGGGTCACCGACGCGGATCAGGCCTGGCCGCACCGTCGTTCCGTAAACGCCGGCGCAGGCTCCCCGGGTCGCGCCGATCACCTTGAGCAGGCGTGAATCGGGCTGACCGCTGTCCGGATTCACGTTGACGATGACGCATCGCGAGTCTCTGCGGTCCATCCGCACCACGGCCGTCCCGATCCGGACGGCGGACCCGACCCACCCGTCCTCCTCAAACGGTGCGCCCGAAGCTAGCGCCACGACGACGTTCGGCCGGAAGCGGAGCTCGTTGCCCGGCACGTGGGCCCGGGCGCAGAGGGCTGACACCGTCGAGTCGCTGATGACCGAGACCGGCATCGCGTCGAACGCGCCGCGGTAGAGCCGCATGACCCTGAGCCCGGGGCCCAGCCCGGCCGCCAGCCGGGGATCGGTCACGTCGTACCGGCCGCCGTCCGGTGCCCGGACGGCGACCCGTGACCTGTCCGGGCGGGCAGGCTCGCTCAGCCGGGCCACGTAGCCGGACATCTCGGGCGACTCGCGCATCGTGTGCCACGGGAACCCCTTGTCCTGAGAGTCCGGGCGCACGAACGCCCACCGGCGATCTCCGGCCAGGCCAGCCCAGGAAACCTCCGCACTGGCGAGAGCCTCTCCTGCCATCGACTTCACCGGGTAGCGCCAAAGGGCGCTGACGACACCTGCCCGGTCGGTCGGACGTGCTTCCACCGTTCGCCTCCTCAGAGGCGCCCTTGGTGGAGACTGCGCCCGAGCGTGGCGGACAGGGCCCGTCGCAGCGCCTCTCGAGCGGCAGGTCAAGGATACCGGGCGGACAGGCCGGCGTAGGCGCGTAGCCGGGTGGGGTCGGCGCCGTCGCGGTGGACGCGCAGGACCGAGTACGGCCCGGCCGCGCCGGCCACCCGGGGCGCGTGCGAGAGTACCACCCGGTCACCCGCCCAGGCCCGTGAATCAGTAGCCCATCCCCATGGCCGAACGCACCTGAGTCAGCGTCACCTCGGCGATCTCGTTCGCCCGCTGGTTGCCGTCCCGCAGCACCTGACGCAGGTAGCCGAGGTCCCGCGCGTACTGGGCCCGGCGGGCCCGGACCGGGGCCAGCGCGTCGTTGACCGCGACGGTGACGGCGGCCTTGAGCGCCGCGGCCCCGCCGGCCCCGCCGGCCCCGCCGGCCCCGATGCCCGCGGCGAACTCGTGCGGATCTGCGTCCAGGCACAGCGCCCCGAGCAGCACCAGGCTCGACACCTCGGGCCTGGCCGCCGGGTCATAGGTGATGACCGGG
>JBEKGC010000021.1:0-33844 GCA_050013055.1 Streptosporangiaceae bacterium | reverse complement strand
AAGGGCACCGCGACCTCCAAACGAGTCAGCGCCGCGACGTGGGGGGAGGCGACAGGGCGGGGGGGTGGGGCTGGAGGGCGGGGTGGGGCTGGAGGGCGGGGTGGGGCTGGAGGGCGGGGTGGGAGGGGTCTGCGGGGTGGGGCTGGGGTGTGGGATGGGGGACGTCTGTGGGATGGACATCCTGGTGGGCACGGCGGATGGAGCGCAGCACGAGTGCGGTGTCGAGCGCCGCCACCACGGCTTCCCACCCTTTGTCCTCGTGACTATCGGGCAGTCCGCACCGGTCACGAGCCGACTCTACCGTGTCACAGGTCAGCACGCCGTTGCCTACCGGAGTACGAGCGTCAAGCGCGACCCGGGTCAGGCCCGCGGTGACCGACTCGCAGACGTACTCGAAGTGCGGCGTGCCACCCCGGATCACCACGCCGAGGCAGGCTACCGCGTCGTGGTGCCTGGCTAGTTCGGCCGCCACCACCGGCAGCTCGATCGCACCGGGGACCCGGACGACAAACGGGCCGGGGACGCCGCACGCGGCCGCGGCGGCGGTCGCGCGGGCCAGCAGCGAGTCGGTGATCTCCTGATGCCAGCGCGCCGCCGCGATCGCCAGGCTCAGTCCCGACGCGTCGACCGCGGCCCCGTCGGGGCGGCCGGCGCCGCTCATCGGGCACCCACCGCCCGTCTGCTCACGCCGACTCCGCTTCGGTCGGGGCCGGCGGCCGCACCGGGCGGGCATTCAGGGGAATGGGAGGTGGGACCAAGGACCGTTCGGCCTCATTGAGGTCTTGAATCTGATGGCCGAGCCGGTCGCGCTTGGTGACCAGGTAGCGCAGGTTGTACGCGGTGACGGTGGCGGGCAGCGGGACTCGTTCTGTGATGTCGACGCCGCCGTCGGTCAGGCCGCTCACCTTGGCGGGATTGTTAGTGAGCAGGCGCACAGAACGCACGTCCAGGTCGGCGAGCATCTGAGCGCCTGCCGAGTACTCGCGCGCGTCGACGGGCAGGCCGAGCTCGGTGTTGGCGTCCACCGTGTCGGCGCCCGCGTCCTGCAGCTGGTAGGCCTGTAGCTTGCTGAGCAGGCCGACTCCGCGGCCCTCGTGTCCGCGCAGGTACAGCACCACGCCGCGGCCTTCGGCCGAGATCGCCGCCATGGCCGCCTCAAGCTGCGCACCGCAGTCACAGCGCAGGGAGCCGAAGACATCCCCGGTGAGGCACTCCGAATGCAGCCGGGTCAGCACGTCCGTGCCGTCCGTGACGTCGCCGAGCACGAGCGCCACGTATTCTGTGCCGTCGACCTCGTGCCGGTAGCCGAACGCGTGCCACTGACCGTAGGCATTCGGGATCGTGGTCTGCGCCTGCCGGCTGAGCTGGCGCTCGGTCCGGCGGCGGTACTCGATGAGCTGCTCGATCGAGATCAGCGCCAGGCCGTGGGTGTCCGCGAACTCGCGCAGCTCGGGCAGCCTGGCCATCGTGCCGTCATCGTTGACCACCTCGGAAAGCACGCCCGCCTCGGGCAAGCCGGCCAGCCGGGCCAGGTCGACCGCGGCCTCGGTGTGCCCGGCCCGGCGCAGCACGCCGCCCTCGGCGTAGCGAAGCGGGAACACGTGCCCCGGGCGGACCAGGTCCGCCGCGGTGGTGGCCGGGTCGGCCAGCATGGAGATGGTGGTGGCGCGATCGGCGGCCGAGATGCCTGTGCTGATCCCGTCCCGCGCGTCCACGCTGAGGGTAAAGGCGGTGCGGTGGTGCTCGGTGTTGTGCGAGGTCATCTGGGGCAGCTGGAGCCGGTCCAGTTCGGCCTCCAGCAGCGGCACGCAGATCACGCCGCTGGTGTAGCGGATCATGAAGGCGAGCAGTTCGGGGGTGGCCATGCTGGCCGCGAAGATGATGTCGCCCTCGTTCTCGCGATCCTCGCTGTCCACGACCAGGACCGGCCGGCCCTCCGCGATGTCCTTGATGGCGCGGTCGACGTCGTCGAGTTGCTTGCTCACTTGGACCCCTCCCGGCTCAGCAGCCTTTCCACGTACTTGGCGATCACGTCGACCTCCAGGTTGACGGTGTCACCAGGTTCCCTGGTGCCGAACGTCGTGCGTTTCAGCGTCTCCGGGATCAGGCCGACCTCGAACCAGGCTTCGGGTTCGCCGGGGGGGCTGAGGGCGGAGACCGTCAGGCTGATCCCGTCGACGGCGATCGATCCCTTTTCCACCACATAGCGCGATATCTGGCGGGGCAGGCTGATCCGCACCTGGTCCCAGTGGGCGGCCGGCGTCCGGGAGATGACTGTGGCGGTGGCATCCACGTGGCCTTGCACGAGATGGCCGCCCAGGCGGTCGGCGAGGCGGACCGAGCGCTCCAGGTTGACCGCTGCGCCCGGGGTCAGCGCGCCAAGACCGGACCGGTCAAGGGTCTCCCCCATCACGTCCGCGGTAAAGGTCCCGTCCGTGATCTCGGCGACGGTCAGGCAGACCCCGTTGACGGCGATCGACTCACCGAGGGAGGTGTCCTTGGTGCCGCCTCTGATGGTCAGCCGCGCCGCGTCGCCGCGGTGCTCAATCCCGGCTACTTCGCCGAGTTCTTCCACGATTCCGGTGAACATCCGCGCTCTCCTCCTCGAAGCCCAACCTGCCGTCTGGCTCCGGGGGTGGCGCGGGCACCTGCGTACGCGCCTTCTCGCGGCCTGGGCCTACCGGCCGCGTGCGTGCTGCCTCCCATCCGGACTTTAACCGTCGGTCCTGGAATTTCACCAGGTCAGCCGACCGCTGGCAGCGGACGGGTCGCGGACTTTAACCGCCGGCTCGGAGTTTCACCGACCCCGGAGCACGCTTACTCCTATAGCTAGTGTGCCACATCAGGTATTCCGGGGCTTGACGGCAGATTGCTGCACGCTTACGACGGAAGGGGCCGGAACTGATATCCCACCCGGTACTCGGTGACCAGGCACTGGCCGTACCGCGGGCCGAGCTTCTGCCTGACCCGGCTGACGTGAACGTCAACGGTCCGGCTGTCCCGCGCCACGGCGCGGGCGTCCCGGCCCGGGTTCCGGCGCCAGACATGTTCGACCAGGTCGGCACGGCTGAACACGGTGGCCGGATGCTCGCTGAGGAAGGCCAGCAGTTCGAACTCCTGAAAGGTCAGCGGAACCTCGCGCTCCCCGGCCCAGACCCGGCGCTGGGCGTGATCGAGGAGCAGCCCGGAAACGGCGCCCCTTTTGTCCGATGGCCCGGCGCTCGCGGGGGCGCCCGCGGCGCGGTCGGCCGAGGCGATGGGGTAGCCGACGATGGCCAGCGAGGTCCCCGTCCCCGGGATGGGAACGACCGCGAGCAGCGTCCCGTCCTGGCCCGGTGCCATCTCATCCCACACCCACGGGGACAGGGGCCCCGCGTGCGGGCCCTCGGAGAGGTCCGGCCGTTCGTCAAGCGCATCGGGCCGGGTGAGCAGCTGGGTTCCTACGGTTATCTGGCCAGGGGACACCTTCCTATAGTCAAGTAAAAAGGTCGGTTTTGTCAAGAACGGAAGCTGCGTAGGATCCGGGTGTGGAGATTAGGGCTGTCATCTTCGACTGGGGCGGGACGCTTACCCCGTGGCACGGCATCGACCTGGGTGAGCTCTGGCTGTCGGTGTGCGCTCAGCACTATCCGGAGCGGGAAGCGGCGGCGATGGCGAGCGCCGTCCGCGCCGCCGAGATGGAGCTGTGGCAGCTGGGCGAGCAGTCGCAGCAGAGCTGGACCCTGGACCATATCTTCGAGCGGGCCGGGGTCACCGCTTCGGCCGACTTCCTGTCCAGCTACTTCGAGGCGTGGGATCCGCACACGTTTACCGATCCGGATGCCCCTGAGCTGCTGCGCGAGTTGCGGCGGCGGGGCATCAAGATAGGCGTGCTTTCCAACACGATGTGGCCGCGCAGCGCGCACGAGCAGATCTTTGTCCGGGACGAGGTCCTCGAGCTGATCGACGGGGCCGTTTACAGCAGCGAGATCGACTGGGTCAAGCCGCACCCAGAGGCCTTCCGGGAGGCCATGGCCGTCCTCGGCGAGGACGACCCCGCGGCCTGCGTGTTCGTCGGCGACCGGCCGTACGACGACATCCACGGGGCCAAGAGCGCGGGCATGCGCGCGGTCCTCATCGCGAACTCCGACGTACCCAGGTACGAAGCCGCCGCACCCGACGCGGTCATCACCCGGCTCGGCGAGCTCATCGGGTACATCGACCGCTGGTCCTGAACGCCGCTACGGTACCGAGCCGGTGCGCTTGAGGGTGCGGATGATCGGCGCGGTCTCCACCGACCGCACCCCCGGCAGCGCGGCCAGCGGACCGGTCAGGTACTCATACAGGTGCCTGCTGTCGCGGAACACGCCGGTCACGACCACGTTGGCCGGACCCGTGGTGGCCGCGGCGAACGGGACCTCCGGATGCTCGGCCAGGGCCCGCCCGGCCGCGTCGACCTGGATAGGCTCCACCGTCAGCCACAGGGTGGCGTGCAGGTTGGCGCCCAGCCGCCGGCTGTCCAGGTCCACCTCGAAATCCAGCAGCCCGCTGCGGCGCAACTCCTCGATCCGTCGGCGCACCGTGGACTCGTGCCAGTGGATCGCGGCCGCCAGGGCCGCGTGACTGGTCCGCCCGTCGCGGCCAAGCTCGGCCAGCAGCGGGCCGTCCTCGGGCTGCAAGCCGGCCTCGCCGCCCTGGGGTCCGCCGCCGCCGTCGGCCGGCGGTGCCGTCCGGGACAGCTGCGCCAGCTGGACGATCTGCTCAGCCGACAAGGCCTGGCGGACGCCGTGCCAGGCCCTGGGGGTGAAGTTGTGCAGGATCGAATGCGCGGAGATCTGCACGACCCGGCGGCTGCCGGGAAGCCCGCGCAGGAACAGGGCATCGTGCTGCTCCGGGGTGCTGGTCTGGACCGTGCAGATGATCTCGGTCCCGCCAGAGGCCAGGTTCACCCACTTGGTATCGGACCGGCGGGCCAGGGCCTCGCCGATCGCATCCGCGCTGCCCGGCGTGGTCTGCAGCCGCACGAACCAGTCGACCCAGCCCGCCCGGGGCCCGTTCACCACACCGAGGACCCGCAGCCCGGCCGATTCGATGAGCTTGCGGTAGCGCCGGGCGGCGGTCTGGTCAGAGATCTGAGTCAGCTCGGCGATGACGCGGAAAGGCGCTCTCGGCTCGATGGTCAGGATGTGGACAATCTGACGATCGATGTCGTCGAGCGTGATGTTTTCCACGCTAATCACGGTACACAAGGTCGGGATCAGGCACAATCAGCCGCGATCCAGGGCCTCCGGTGGCCGAAGGCAGAGCATGGTGGACAGCGCCGGCCAAGGGCGCTTGTTCATGGAGGGAACTGATGGATAAGAAGTGGTGGACCCTGATCGCGGTGGGCACAGGGACATTCATGCTGCTGCTGGACGTCACGATCGTCACCGTGGCCCAGCCGGGAATTCAAAGCGGCTTGCACGCGAGCTTCACCGACGTGCAATGGGTGCTGGACGCGTACGCGCTGACGCTGGCCTCGTTCCTGCTCACGTCCGGCGTGCTCGCCGACCGGTACGGCCGGAAGCGGCTGTTCCAGATCGGGCTGGTCATCTTCACCCTCGGCTCGCTGGTGTGCGGGGTGGCCCAGGACCCGCTGATGCTGATCTTGTCCCGGAGCGGCCAGGGCATCGGCGGCGCGATCATGTTCGCCACCTCGCTGGCGCTGCTCGGGCACAGCTTCCGCGGCCGGGATCGCGGCGTGGCGTTCGGTGTGTGGGGCGCGATCTCCGGCGTGTCCACGGCGCTCGGCCCGGTGCTCGGCGGGGTGATCACCACAGACTGGAGCTGGCGGGGCATCTTCCTGGTCAACGTGCCGATCGGCGTCATCGCCGTGGCGATGACCGCGTGGCGGGTCGAGGAGTCGCGCTCACCGCACCCGCACGCACCGGACTGGGCCGGCTTCGCGCTGCTGACCACCGGACTGGTCAGCCTGGTCTACGGGCTGATCAGGGCCGGCCAGAACACCTGGTCGGACACCGGCGTCATCATCTGCCTGGCCGTGGCGTTCGTGGCCCTGGCCGGGTTCATCGTGGCCGAGCGGCGCGTCGCGCACCCGATGTTCGACCTGTCGCTGCTGCGGGTGCCGACCTTCGGCGGCGGGTCGGTGGCCGCGTTCGCGATGAACGGCTCGCTCTACGCCGTGCTGCTCTACCTGGTCATCTACCTGCAGGACATCCTGGGCTACTCGGCCCAGGACGCTGGCCTGCGGCTGGCCATCATCAGCGGCGCCCAGCTCATCACCGCGACGCTGGCCGGCCGGGTCAGCGAGCGGGTGCCCGCCCGCTGGCTCATCGGCCCTGGGCTGATGCTGGTCGGCGTCGGGCTCGTCGTGATGGCCGGCCTGTCCGGCAGCAGCGCGTGGACGCACCTGATTCCCGGTTTCATCGTCGCCGGGCTCGGCAGCGGCCTGGTCAACCCGCCGCTGGCCTCAACCGCGATCGGCGTCGTCCCGCCGCACCAAGCCGGCATGGCCTCGGGCATCAGCGCGACGTTCCGCCAGATCGGCATCGCGACCGGGATCGCCGCGCTCGGCTCGATCTTCACCGCGGCGATGCAGCACAACCTGGCGCACGCGGCGGCGGTGGCGGGATCCGCGCCGCGCATCGTGGCGCTGGTACGCCAGGGCGAGATCGGCCGGCTGCTGGCGAGCACTCCGCCGGCCGCCCGCGGGCCGCTGACGGCGGCCATCCGGTCCGCGGCCGCGGCCGGGATCAACGACCTGCTTGTCGTCACCGGGGCCCTCGCGCTGGCCGGCGCGGTGTGCGCGCTGCTCCTGATCCGCAGCAAAGACTTCGTGCGCACCGGTCGCACCGGCCCGCAAGCGACACCGGCCCCGGGCACGCCAGCGGAGACGGACAGGGACAAGCCGGTCCGTTCGGCATGAAAAGAATGGGGCGGCGCATTACGCTCGGTCCCTCTCGACCGGGGCCGGCCAGCGGCCCGGGTCCACGTCTCCCGGCGGCCTGGCGCCGAACATGAGGCGCTCCAACGCCGGGCCCAGGCGCTCGGCGACCTCGTGGCGGGGCGCCGACGCCAGTGGCTCCACGCGCATGATGTACCGGCTCCACGCGAGCCCCATGAGCTGTGACGAAATCAGCACCATACGCCACCGCGCATCTTCCCCTTCCTCCGCGCGCGGCGACCAGACCCGGTCCATCAGGAACTCACGGAGGCTGCGCGCGGCCTGCGGAGAGGAGGAGATGGCCTGGGCCATGGTCACGAACGACTGGCCTGGGACACCCGGACCCGTTTCCCACTGGGCCAGGAACCGGTCGACCAGCCTGGCCCCTGGGGAGGCCGTGCTCAGCTGGACCTCCTTCATGATCGCCCGGGGGTCGGCGGGAAGGTCGAGGGTCGACACGTAAAGGGTGGGCTTGTCGGTGAAGTAGTGGTAGATCAGGGCCGGGTCCACCTCGGCGCGACGGGCGACGGACCTGATCGTGGCCTCGTTATAGCCATGCTCAAGGAACACCGCGCGGGCCGCGTCGATGATCGCCGCCCGGGTGCCTGAATCTCGCGGGGGACGGCCTGGGCCTCGCATCAGCGGACCTGCCGGCGGGAAGACCCGAAACCAGGCACCGGGTATTCACCAGGTGTGAATTTAACTGATAGGCTCATCACCCGTGAATAATAGCCCCGGCCCGAGGCGGGAGTGCAGCGCGTCGGACCGGACCCCAGGTGGAGCGTGCTGATGACCCGCGTCTCGTCCGTGCCCGCCAGCAGCCGGCCCGGGGTGAACACCCGGCTTACCGCGCAGGCGATGATCCTGGCCGTCCTGCTGCTCGTGCAGTTCTTGGCCGGCATGATCACTAACCTGTATGTCACCATTCCCGCGAACCACCCCGGCGCGCACACCAGGGATTTCTTCACCGGCGCAGCCAGCAGCGTAGCCTGGGCGGCGGGCTCGGGACCGGCCTGGCTCGCCGCGCACGCCTCCCTCGGCCTAGCGCTCGCCGTGGCTTCGATCGCGTTCATCGTGTCCGCGGTCAGGGCCAGGGACCGGGTGTGGATCTGGCTGTCCGTAGCCGGCAGCCTGCTGCTGATCGGGGCCGGCTTCAATGGTGCCAGCTTCCTGGTGTTCGGGCACGACTTCAGCTCCCTGATCATGTCCGGCTTGTTCGCGCTGACCCTGGGCTGCTACCTGGCGGGCATCTACATCGCGGCCAAGCGGACCGCAGGTGATGACGGTCAGGAACCCCAGGTGATGACCGTCAGGAACCCCAGCTGATGACCGTCACGAAACGCGGGTGCCGGCTGCCTCCGCAGGGGCGCTACCGGGTCCAGGCGGCATGGGCGGTGGCCTGCTCGGCCTGAGCGCGCAGGGCCTGGATGGCCTGCGCCGGGTCGTCAGCGCCGTAGACGGCCGAGCCGGCCACGAACACGTCCGCGCCCGCCTCGGCGCACCGCCCGATGGTCTCCTCGCTGACCCCGCCGTCGACCTGGAGCCAGATCGCGGCGTCCCGGCCGCCGACCAGTGAGCGCGCGCGGCGCAGTTTCGGCAGCACCATGTCGAGGAAACCCTGGCCGCCGAAACCGGGCTCCACCGTCATCAGCAGCAGCATGTCGATCTCGGGCAGCAGGTCCTGGTACGGCTCTACCGCGGTGCCCGGGTTGACGGCAAGCCCGGCGCGGGCGCCCGCAGCCCGGATGGCGCGCAGGGTCCGCACCGGGGCGTGGACGGCCTCGGCGTGGATCGTCACATTGCGCGCGCCCGCTTCGGCGTACTGCGGCGCCCACCGGTCCGGGTCCTCGATCATCAAGTGGCAGTCAAGGGGCAGCGTGGCGTGCTTGAGCAACGCCTCGACGACGGGCAGGCCGAGGGTGAGGTTGGGCACGAAGTGGTTGTCCATGACGTCCACGTGCAGCCAGTCGGCGGCTCCGGCCACCGCGGCGGCCTCATCGGCAAGCCGGGCAAAGTCCGCGGACAAGATGCTGGGCGAAATCTGAAGGGCCATAGTAAGGCCGAGTGTAGAGTGCCTGGATGCGAGGCAGCTCCCCGCGTGGCGGCATGGACTTCCCGCGTGGCGGCATGGACTTCCCGCGTGGCGGCACGGACTTCCCGGCGGGCGGATGAGGATCGGCACGGGGAGCGTGGCAAAACCGGTCGCGAGTGCAGGCCTTCTGGGCCTGCGCGAGCGATCGGTGCAGGTAGCACGGGCATCAGCCGCAGCGGGTCTTTCCCTGACACGACTTTGGCATAAGACACGGGAACAGGTTGGCGAAAATGTCGTACTGCGAGACTACAGTTCGATACTAGGTTCTACTAGCTACCGATCTGGAGGTTGCTTATGCGTTCGGAACCGTCGAGCGCCCTGCTCGACCGGGTACGCAAGCTGCTGGCGAAGGCCGAGTCTGAGGGAGTGACCCCGCCAGAGGCTGAGGCGCTCACCGCCAAGGCCGCGGAGCTGATGGCCCGTTACGGCATCGACCGGGCCCGGCTAGCCGCGACCCGGCCGGACACCGACCGGCCGGGAAGCCGGATCATCGACATCGACAACCCGTGGGCGCAGGTCCGGGCCCACCTGCTGGCCGGACTGGCCGGGGCCATGCGGTGCCAGTGCGTGCTGCTCAGCACCGGCCGGCCCGGCGCCCGCATCCACATCTTCGGCTACGCCTCCGACCTAGAGCGGGTCGACATCGTCTACACCTCGCTGCTGCTCCAGATGGCCCACGGGCTGACCGCGACCGCGGTTCCCGTCGGGGTCCGCAGCCCGCGGGCGTGGCGGCGGAGCTGGCTGCTCGGCTTTGTCACCGCCGTCATCACCCGGGTCAGGTCCGCAGAAGACCGGGCGGCCGCGAACGCGGAAGGGGAGACCCGCTCCGGCCCGAGCACCGCCCTGGTGCTCGCCGACCGGGCCGTCGTCATCCGCCGCCAGCTGGAACAGGAATATCCGGTGACCCGCCGGACCCGCATCACCTACAGCGGCCGCGGCTACAGCGACGGCTACGCCCAGGGTCAGCAGGCCGACATCGGGAACCGCCGGGTGGGATCGACGAAGGCGCTCAGCCGCGCTTAAGCCGCAGGGCGCGGCGACGGCGGGACTGAGGAGCGAGGGACGAGCGAGGGACGAGCGAAGACGGCGCCTTGAGGCGCCCGGAGGATCACCCGCGTCGGAGCAGAGCGATGAAAATGGCGTCGGTGCCGTGGCGATGGGGCCAGAACTGGGCGAACCGGCGATAGCGCGGATCTTTGGAGCGCCTGGGTTCTGGGCAGCGCAGGTCGGGGACCTCGGCCAGGACGGCCGGGGCGTCCAGGACGGTAACGTCGTCCCGGCTGTCGGCGACGGAGGTGACCACGTCCCGGGTCTCGGCGATATGCGGGGTGCAGGTCACGTAGGCGATCACGCCGCCGGGGCGGGCCGAATCGATGGCCGTATTGAGCAGCTCGCGCTGCAAGACAGCGAGCTCCTTCACGTCCGCGGGGGTCTTGCGCCATCTGGCTTCTGGGCGTCGGCGCAGCGATCCGAGGCCGGAGCACGGTACGTCGGCCAGCACCCGGTCGAACGTCCCTGATGGCCAGGGCACCCGGCGGCCGTCGGCGGCCACGACGGCGCCGGTGCGGACGGCGCCGGCGACAGGAGCGTGCTCGGCTTGCTCGGCGCGGCGGAGAGCGTCAAGGACCCGGCGCGCCCGGTGCGGGCGGATGTCGGAGGCGACCAGGCGCGCCCCCCGGGCGGCGGCCAGGCCGCTCAGCAGCCGCGCCTTGCCGCCTGGCCCCGCGCAGAGGTCGAGCCAGAGCCCGTCCGGGCCGGTGAGCCCGACGCGAGCTAGGGCCAGCACGGCCAGCTGGCTGGCTTCGTCCTGGACGGCGACCTGGCCGGAGGCGGTCAACGGGGATGGGTCACCGCCGGCCAGCCGCAGGCCGTACGGCGACCAGCGGGTGGGCTCCGTGAACTCGCCCGCTGGTCCCGCGGTGATCGCCGACCGGTCCGCACCCGGTGTGACCGCGAGTACGACCTCCGGCCGGAGGTTGCCCGCCGCGAGAGCGTCCTCGATCTCCGCGGGCCGCGTTACCGGGGCGGCGCTGGAGGTGTCTGTGACGTTCGGGGTTTCGCTGACGCTGGGGACGGGGTTGGTGCTGCCATCGAGAGCGTCACGGAAAGCGTCGACGATCCAGCGGGGATAGCTGTGCCGGACGGCCAGGTAGCCGGACAGGTCCCGCGACCGGTCCGGCGCGACGATCGCGACCCAGGCATCCAGGTCGCGGGTGGACACCCGGCGCAGCACCGCGTTGACGAAGCCGGAAGGACGAGGCCCGCATACCTCCTTGGCCAGGTCAACCGAGGTCGCCACGGCGGCGTGGCTGCCGACCCGGGTAGCCAAGAGCTGGTGCACGCCGAGCCTGAGCACGTCTCGGACGGGCGGATCGAGCTGATCCCGGTCGCTGCACGCGGCCAGGATCTCGTCGTAGGTGCCGCGGCCGCGCAGCGTGCCGTACGTCAGCTCGGTGGCGAAGGCGGCGTCCCGGCCGGTCAGGCGGCGTTCAGTCAGGACGGAGGGCAGCAGCAGGTTGGCGTAGGCGTCACGCTCATCGACCGCGCGCAGGACGTCGTAGGCGGCGCGACGGGCCGGATCCGTACCCGGCCGGCCCGTGCGGGACCCGCCCGTGCGCGGCTGACCGGCGCGGGGCTGACCAGTGCGGGGCTGACCAGTGCGGGGCTGACCAGTGCGGGGCTGACCGGACCGGCCCGCGCCTGACGGCCGGGGATGCCGCTCGGCTGGCTTGGTCACGTCAGATCTGCCTGGTCATGTCAGCCGAACCGTACCGGGCCATCGGCGTGCAGGCCGCGGACCCAGTCCGAGGCGGCCATGAGCCGCTTGCCTGGCGCTTGCACTTCACCGAGGCGCAAGGGCCGGGAGCCGGTGCCGACGAACACCGTACGCCGTGCGGCCAGCAGTTCGCCGGGGGCCAGGTCGGGTACCTCCCCGGTGCCGGGGCCGCTGGGACTGGGGGCGCTGGGACTGGGGGCTGTGTCGGTTTGCGAGACGGGGCCGAGCTTGATCCGGGCGCCGTCGAGCTCGGTCCAGGCTCCCGGATCGGGCGTACACGCCCGGATCAGCCGGTCAACCACGTGCGCGGGCCGTTTCCAGTCCACCCGCGCGTCGGCCGGGCTGATCTTCGGCGCGAAGCTCACGCCCTCGGCGGGCTGCGGAACGGCGTGGACCGTACCGGCCTCGATCCCGTCGAGCGTGGCCACGAGCAGCTCCGCGCCCGAGTGCGACAGCCGCTCGAGCAGCCGGCCGGTGGTGTCGTCGGGCCGCACCGGCTCGGTCAGCACCCCGTACACCGGGCCCGCATCGAGCGCGGCCACGATGTCAAACGTGCTCGCGCCGGTCACGTCATCGCCGTGCAGGATGGCGTGCTGCACCGGCGCCGCCCCCCGCCAGGCGGGAAGCAGGGAGAAATGCAGGTTGACCCACCCCCGCGGCGGGATGTCCAACGCGGCTTGCGGCAGCAGCGCGCCGTAGGCGACCACCGGGCAGCAATCCGGGGCGATGTCTCGCAACCGGTCGAGGAACTGCGGATCCCTGGCCCGGGCCGGGGTGAGCACCTCGAGCCCCGCGGCCAGAGCCCGCCGGGCGACCGGGCTCGGCTCGACCTTGCGGCCGCGGCCGGCCGGGGCGTCGGGGCGGGTCACCACCGCGAGCACCTCGTGACGGGAGGCAACCAGCGCGTCAAGCGCCGGGACCGCCGTCTGCGGCGTGCCCGCGAATACGAGCCGCATCAGCCCTCACGGCACCTTGGCGCGGAAAAGCCAGAGGTCGATGTGCCATAGCACCCCCTAGGAGGGGCCCAACGGCACATCGACCCCCTTCGCGGCATCGCGGGAGAGGCGGCCGGACGGGCGTCGCCCATGTCAGAGAGCCTGACCCAGCGTCTGGTGCGGGGACACCCGTACCTGCGGGATGGGATCGCCCCACCACTCCGCTTCGCGGATGGCCTTCATCGCCGCCTTGCGCTGGGCGGGATCCATCCGGTCGATGAACAAGATGCCGTCCAGGTGGTCGGTCTCATGCTGGATGCAGCGGGCCAGCAGTTCGGTGCCCTCGATCGTGACCGGCTCCCCGTACATGTTGAACCCCTTGGCGACCACGCCCCAGGCCCGGGTCACCGGGTAGGCCAGGCCGGGGAACGACAGGCAGCCCTCGTCGTCCTCGTCGGTGTCCTCGGACAGATCAAGTGAGGGGTTGATCAGGTGTCCCGGCTCGTTCTCGTCCACGTGATAGGTGAAGACCCGCAGGCCCACTCCGATCTGCGGGGCGGCGAGCCCGGCCCCGGGCGCGTCCAGCATGGTCTCGGTCAGGTCCTTGACGAGCCGGCGCAACTCGGCGTCGAAGTCGCGGACCGGCTCGGCCGGCGTACGCAGCACCGGGTCACCGAACAAGCGGATCGGCTTGACGCTCACAAAAACCCTCCTGGGCAACCGGTGGCTAGCGCCCCTCCTCCCGCGGCGCGGCCATACTCAGTCTAGCCGTCACGCGACCTCGGCCGGGTCGAGCTGCACGCGGACGGCAGCGCCGTCCTTGCGTGCGCTCCGGGTCGCCTGCGCCGCGTGCAGCGCGCGGGCCAGCGCGCGGCCATCTCCCCGGCTGATCCTGATCAAGGCCCGTTCCTGCGGTTCTGTACGGCCGCCGGGATCCCGGCCCACTCCGGGCTCGGCGGGTACCGGCCCGAGTACTTCGGCCCGGGCGGGCAGCCCGGCCGAACCGACAAAGTCGGCTACCGCCTCGGAGGCCCCGGTGACCGAGGCCATCCGCACCGCGGGCGGGAAGCCGAGCTCGGCCCGTTCAGCCAGCTCCCGTTCGGAAAAATTGACGGGATCCCAGCGGACCAGGGCCTGCACCGCCGGAAGGGACGCCTCGGCCAGCACCACCACGGGACCGGCGGGCCGGACCAGGGCAGCGGCATTCAGCCACCGGCGCAGGGCCTCTTCGGCCGCGCGCAGGCTGGGCCGGCCGAGCAGCGCCCAGCCGTCCAGCAGCAGCGCGGCGGCATAGCCGTCCTGGGCCACTGGCTCGGCTCCAGGCGTGGCGATGACCAGCGCAGGCTCGGCCGGGACCGTGGCGAGTACATGCTGACCACCGGAGATGCGCACGGGAACGCCGGGGAAGGCCCGGCCCAGTTCCTCGGCGGTCCGCGCCGCGCCGGTGACCAGCGCACGCAGGCGCCCCGACCCGCACCGTGAGCAGGCCCAGTCCGCCGCCAGGGCCCCGCACCACCGGCAGCCAGGCACCTCGTTCGAGCCGCCGACCTCGAGCGGACCGCCGCAGCCGGCGCACCTGGCCTGAGCCCGGCACCGGTCGCAGGCGATCGCGGCGAGATAGCCGCGCCGCGGCACCTGAACCAGGACAGGGCCGCCCGGGACGTCATGCCCCTCGGCCGCCCGGGCGCTACGGGGGCCGCCTGACAGGGCCAGCCGAGCCGTGCGCAGCGCCAGGCTGGGCAGCCGCGCGGTCATCGCCGCCGCATCCCGGGCCAGCTCGGCCTCGTCGGGGGCCGCCTTGACCTGCGGCGCTAGCTGGCGCACGGCATCCGGGCGGCCGGTCAGCGGTTTGGCCCACCCGGCCGCGACCAGCTGAGTGAGCTCGGCGGTGCGGGCGAAACCGCCGATCAGGGCGGCCGCACCGGTCCGGTGGGCGCGCAGGGCGAGCACCTCACGGGCGTTCGGGTAAGGGGCGTGCGGCTCGGCGTGCAGGTCATCGCCATCGTCCCAGAGCACCACCAGGCTGAGGTCGGCGACCGGGGCGAACATCGCGGCCCGGGTGCCGGCCACCACCCGGACGAGGCCACGGCGGACCGCCAGCCAACGGCGGTATCGTTCGGCCGGGCCGAGATCCGCGCTCAGGCCGACGTGGCTAACGCCGACGCCGGTCAGCGCGGCGCCGACGCGCTCCAGGTCACGGGCGTCCGGCACCACGATGAGCGCGCCGCGCCCGGCGGCCGCGGTGGTCCCGGCGGCGATCGCGATCTCGGTCGGCCACTGCGGTCCCGGCAGGGCCGACCAGGCGGCCCGGACCGGCCGTCCGTCCGCCAGCCCGGCCAGGAACGCCGCCCCGGCCGGGTAGCGAACCCACGAACCGGGCTCGGGGCGCCCTGGGCCGGGATGAGACGGGTCCGGGTCGGGCCGCGCTGGGGTCTCGCGCTCGGCGGTCGCGTGCCGCGGCGGGATGGCCAGCCGGAGCACATCGGCCAGCGTGCCCGCGTATCTGTCCGCCACCGCTCGGGACAGGTCGAAGATCTCCGGGGTGAGCACGGGCTCGGGTGAGATCACCCGCTCCAGCCGGGCCAGGCGGCCCTGGTGCTCACTGGTCTGGGTGCGCTCAAGAAGATAGCCGTCCACCAGCTGGCCGGCGAACCTCACCCGCACCCGGCAGCCCGGCACGGCCGTGTCAGCCATACTGGCCGGGACGAGGTAGTCAAAGGGACGGTCGAGATGGGCAAGCGAGATGTCCACCGCGACCCGCGCTACGGGCAGCCGCTCGCTGACCGCCTGATCCTTCGACCCCTTCGTCCCCTGTCCCACGGTTCCGTCCTACCAGAACCGGCCCGGCGGTCAGCGCACCCAGGAGGCCGGCGGGTTGGCCGGCCCCACCGGGTATGCCGCGCGCAGCCGGGTGATCAGAAGTTCGCGGCGCTGCGGAGCTGCTCCACCCGGTCGGTCCGCTCCCAGGAGAAGTCGGGCTCGGTCCGGCCGAAGTGTCCGTAGGCGGCGGTCTGCGAATAGATGGGGCGCAGCAGGTCCAGCGCGTAGATGATGGCCCGCGGCCGGAGGTCGAAGACCTGGAGCACGGCATCCTGGATCCGCTCCACGGGCAGCTTCTCTGTGCCGAAGCACTCGACGAACAGCCCCACCGGCGTCGCCTTGCCGATCGCGTAGGCAACCTGCGCCTCGCACCGATCCGCGAGCCCGGCCGCGACCACGTTCTTGGCCACCCAGCGCATCGCGTAGGCCGCGCTGCGGTCGACCTTCGACGGGTCCTTGCCGGAGAAGGCTCCTCCCCCGTGCCTGGCCATGCCGCCGTAGGTGTCGATGATGATCTTCCGCCCGGTCAGCCCGGCGTCACCCATGGGACCGCCGATCTCGAACCGTCCGGTCGGGTTGACCAGCAGCCGGAAGCCGTCGCTGTCGATGCCCGCGTCGGCTAGGACCGGATCGACCACGTAGTCCTTGATGTCGGGGGTGAGCAGTTCCTTGAGGTTGATATCGGGTGCGTGCTGGGTGGAGACCACCACCGTGTCCAGCCGCACCGGGGTGTCCCCGGCGTACTCGATCGTCACCTGGGTCTTGCCGTCCGGGCGCAGGTAGGGCACTTGACCCGAGCGGCGGACCGTGGACAGCTGGCGGGCGAGCTTGTGCGCGAGCATGATCGGCAACGGCATGAGCTCCGGGGTTTCGCGGCAGGCGTAGCCGAACATCAGGCCCTGGTCGCCGGCCCCCTGCCGGTCAAGCTCGTCGGTCCCCTCACCCTCGCGGTACTCAAACGCGTCATTGACGCCCTGGGCGATATCCGGCGACTGGGCCCCGATGGACACCGACACGCCACATGACGCCCCGTCGTAGCCCTTAGCCGACGAGTCGTAGCCGATCTCGAGGATTTTTTCCCTGATGATGCCGGGTATGTCGACATAGGTTTGGGTGGTGACCTCGCCGGCCACATGGACCTGCCCGGTCGTGATCAGGGTTTCCACCGCCACCCGGCTGCCAGGATCGTCCTTGATCATGGCATCCAGGATGACGTCGCTGATCTGGTCGGCCATCTTGTCGGGATGGCCTTCCGTCACCGACTCGGAAGTGAAAAGGCGGCGCGCCACATCTTTCTCCTCGCTCAGGGGACTGCGCAGATTCTCCTCGCTCAGAGGACTGCGCAGAGTTTATATCGGACTTGCTTGGTGATTCAGCCAGGACGCTCGAGTCCGTCCCCCCGCTGACCGGCTGTCGTCGTCAACAGGGCTCTGGCCGTGGCGGCCCCAGCCTGGCGGCCACCAGGTCCCACACCACGTGGGCGAGAGCTTCCTTAGGCCCGCGCGGGACCTGAGTGACGGTACCGTCAGCGCCGTAGACCACAGCCTCATTGTCGATGGTCCCGAAGCCGAGGCCGTTCCCCACCGGGTTGACGACGAGCAAGTCACATCCCTTGCGGGCCAGCTTGGCCCGGGCAGCCTGGGCCGCGGTATCTGTCTCGGCGGCAAACCCGACGAGCACCTTGGGTCCCCCGGGCGGGTGCGCACGACGGGCGGCCAGCCCGGCCAGGATGTCCGGGTTCTCGGTCAGCGCCAGCGGCTCGGGCCGCTGCCCGTCCTTCTTCAGCTTAGCCGCATTACGCGTAGCGGGCCGGTAGTCCGCTACCGCGGCGGCCATCACCACCGCGTCGGCGTCATCCCCACGAATCCCTCCGTGAGCCGCGGCGACGGCAACGGCATCCTGCATGTCCCGGGCCGAGACCACCCGGACGACCTTGACTCCGGCCGGATCAGGCAACGCGACGTTAGCCGCGACCACGACCACTTCCGCTCCCCGGGCCACGGCCGTGCGGGCGAGCGCGTAGCCCTGCATCCCGCTCGACCAGTTCCCGATGAACCTGACCGGATCGATTTCCTCACGGGTGCCGCCAGCGGACACCACCACCCGCCGCCCGGCCAGATCAAGCGGCGGGCTGCCCTCTGGACGGCCCCGGCGGGCCAGCACCCCGGTCGCGACGGCGAATATCTCGGCTGGCTCCGGCAGCCGGCCAGCGCCGCTGTCCGCGCCGGTCAGGCGGCCGACCGCAGGCTCGAGCACGATAGCCCCGCGGTCGCGAAGCAGCGACACGTTCGCCTGAGTGGCGGGATGCTCCCACATCTCGGTGTGCATGGCCGGAGCGTAAATGACCGGGCACCTAGCGGTCAGCACGGTGGCCGTCAGCAGGTCCCCGGCCATCCCGGCAGCGGCCCGCGCCATCAGGTCAGCGGTCGCGGGCGCGATCAGGACCAAGTCGGCCGACTGGCCGATCCGGACATGCGGCACCTCGGCCACTGCCGTCCACACGTCGGTAGTCACCGGCTCGCCGGACAGGGCCGCCCACGTGGCCTCGCCCACGAACCTGAGCGCATCGGGGGTCGGAACCACCCGGACGCGGTAACCGGACTCCGTCAGCAGCCTGAGCAGCTCACACGATTTATAAGCCGCGATCCCCGCGCCGACGCCGAGAACGACCCGTCCCGGCATGGACTCATCAGCCCCGGTCAGCCCTCGAGGATCTCGACGCTGAGCAGCCGCTCCTTGATCTCCCTGAGGGAGATCGACAGCGGCTTCTCCTGGATGCGCGTCTCGACCAGCGGGCCGGCGTATTCGAGCAGGCCCTCACCGAGCTGCGCGTAATAGCCGTTGATCTGCCGTGCGCGCTTCGCGGCCATGATCACGAGCCGGTACTTGCTGTCCACGACTTCGAGTAGCTCGTCGATCGGCGGGTTGATAATGCCGTCGGCGGCCTGAGTCCCTGCCACTTTATGCCTTCCGTAGGTCACTGCTCGGTCAAGGCTACCAGCTGCCTGCAGACGTCCTGTATCGATGTGTTCACCAGCGTGACGTCGAACTCCTCGGCCGCGGCCAGCTCGTCCCGCGCCGCGGCTAGCCTGCGGGCCAGCACCTCTGGCGGCTCGGTGCCACGCCCGGTCAGCCTGCGCACCAGTTCATCCCACGACGGCGGGGCCAGGAAGACCAGCCGAGCGTCGGGCGCGGCGCGCCGGACCTGGCGCGCCCCGGCCACATCGATCTCGAGCAGGCACGAGACACCGGCTTCGAGCCTTTCGTAAAGCGGCTTAGCCGGCGTACCGTACCGGTTGCCAGCGAACCGTGCCCACTCAAGCAGCGCTCCGCTGGCCACCAGTCGGTCAAACTCGTTGTCATCGACAAAGTGATATTCGCGCCCGTTCACTTCTCCGGTGCGCGGCTTCCGCGTCGTCACCGACACGGAAATCCAGATCTGCGGGCAAGACCTGTTGAGTTCGGCGACGACCGTGCTCTTCCCGACCCCGGAGGGCCCGGAGAGCACGGTCAGCCGCGAATGCACCGGGGTCGCGACCGCGGCACTGCCAGGACTCGGTTCCCGTCTGCCGCGCGGTTCAGATATCGGCACCGAACTCTTGCTCAAGCGCGGAGCGCTGGTTGGTACCGAGCCCGCGCACTCGACGCGATTCCGCGATACCAAGCCTTTCCATGATCTGCTTTGCCCTGACCTTGCCCACGCCGGGCAGGGACTCAAGTAGAGCTGAGACCTTCATCTTGCCAATCACGTCATCAGTTGTGCCTTCCTTGATGACATCAGGCAAGTTGGTGGCTCCGCGCTTGAGGCGGTTCTTCACCTCGGCGCGTTCTTTGCGTGCTCTGGCAGCCTTCTCAAGTGCTGCGGCGCGTTCTTCGGGAGTGAGGGGAGGAAGGGCCACTCGGGGTCACCTCGGGTTTCGTCGGAAAAAGGTTTGTCGGGAGGGGAAACTAGCCAATCACGTACCCTTTAGGCAACGCAAACCCCCGTTTACGTCATTACAAATTGAAATATATTACTTAGAGTATGCAATTTATTACTCAGAGTTATCATTTGGCTTCCACCGTCGTGCTCGAAGCCCCCGGGAGTGCTGTCTGGCTGTGATCGCCACAGGACACAAGCTTAGGCCATCGGCGCCCGGCAGGGTCGGCGTCGACTCGCCGCGTCACGAATTCGGCAGGCATGTCCCACTCATCTCACTATGACACCAGGGTAACTCGGGGGGGTATTGAGCGACGTGAGTCTCAACTGTGACGATGGTCCACGCCGCCTCGCCAGGACCTCCGCGGCTGCTGGCACCAGTTCCGATTGACAATATTTCGCTAGTTTCGTCATGGTTGGTCAAGTTTAGGATGATTTGGGGGATTCGGGCAGATGTGTGCGTACCGGTGGCGTTGGTAGGCGTTTGCGGCGAGCCAAGCTTCCTGACATCATACCCGCTGGGTGAGGTAAGCGTGACCCCAAGTCACCGCATCAGCCCCCGCGCGTACACGATTCACCCCAGCCTTGTGCCCCGGAATACCCCGCTGGCCGAGCCCGGGCCTGCTAACCGGGCAGGTGCCTGGCGCCCGGTCATCTCGGCACGCCGACTCGTCGCAGCGAGGCGGCGATGGCCGCGGCGGCGGCGCCGGGATCCGAAGCGCTGGTGATCGGCCGGCCGATCACCAGCAGGTCGGCCCCCGCCTGCATGGCTTCCTCGGGAGTGGCGACTCGCGCCTGGTCGTTGACCTCGCTGCCGGCCGGCCGCACCCCGGGCGTGATGAGCGTCACGTCGGGGCCCACCTCGGCGCGGACGGCGGAGACCTCACGCGGCGAGCAGACCAGCCCCTGCGCGCCGGCCGCCACCGACAACGTGGCCAGCCGCAGGACGGCATCGGCCACAGGTCCGGCCATACCGATCTGGTCGAGGTCGTGGTCACCAAGTGAGGTCAAGATGGTGACCGCCGCCACCATGGTGTCCGGTGCCGCATCGACGACCGCGCGCACCACGTCGGTACCTCCGGCCGCGTGCACGGTGAGCACGTCAGGCCGCAGTCGCGCGACCGCTCGGGCCGCCCCGGCCACCGTGGCCGGGATGTCGTGCAGCTTCAGGTCCAGGAAGACCGACACCCGGCTGGCACCCCGGACGGTGGCCACCACCTGCGGACCGTAGCGCAGGTAGAGCTCGAGCCCGACCTTGACCGTGCTCACATGCGGGGTCACCAGCGCCGCCCATCGCGCCGCCGTCTCCAGGTCGGGGGCGTCGAGCGCGACCGCCACCGGGGCCGGCTTGGTCACAGCTACTCCTCGGTTGATCGTTCATGCTGTTACCTAGTGTTAGCTAAAATTTTGCCGTTTGTTACCTTATGATCGCCCCGCCAGCCCGCGGGGAAACCGGCCATGAGCCCTGGCCACGACATCGGCGGCCCGGTCCACGCTCATCGCCGCCAGCTCCTCCTCCAGCTCTCTGAGGACGCGTGAGCACGCCGAAGGGTCGTGCATGATCTCGGTACCCACCGCGACCATCGTCGCGCCCGCCAGCAGCAGCTCAAGCGCGTCCCGGCCGGTACGTACGCCGCCCATCCCGATGATCGGCACGGCGGGGAAGGCTTCCCGCACCTGCCAGACGCACCGGACCGCGACCGGCCTGATCGCCGGGCCGGACAGGCCGCCGTACGTGCCGGCCAGCGCCGGGCGCATCGTGACCGGATCTATGGCCATGCCCAGCAGCGTGTTGATCAGTGACAGCCCGTCCACGCCGGCCGTGACGCAGGCGCCGGCCACCGCCACGAGGTCGGTGACATCGGGCGATAGCTTGGCGAACACGGGGATGTCGTACCTGGCGCGGCCCCGCACTGCATCGACCACCCGGCCGGCCCGCTGCGGGTCGAAAGCGAACGGCCGGCCCGCGTCCTCGGCATCGGGACAGGCGAGGTTGACCTCGATGGCGGTGACGCCGGCGGTATCGGACAGCCTGGCGGCCAGTTCGGCGTACTCGTGGAGGGTCTGGCCCGCGATCGAGACCACGACCCGGGCGCCGCGTGACAGCAGCCAGGGCAGGTCGCGCTGCAAGAACGCGTCGATACCCGGTCCCTGCCAGCCCACCGAGTTGAGCATCCCGCTCGGTGTCTCAGCTAGCCGCGGCGCGGGATTGCCGGTCCGGGGTTCCGTCATGATCGATTTGCTGATCAGCGCGCCGACCCGGGCCACGTCGATGAACTGGGCCAGCTCGCGGCCCGCGCCCGCGCAGCCGGACGCGGTAAGCACCAGGTTGGGCAGCTCGACCTGACCGAGCCTGACCGTCATGTCAACCGGCATGCAGATGCCGATCCGGGCTAGCGCCGGCCCACCCGGGGGCGCCCAGGGCGTCGAAGGGGATGGTGCCCATGTCGTCCCAGCGGACCAGGTCGCCGCGGAAGACCGGGCCGTCCACGCACGAGCGGACGATCCTGGTGATCCCATCGGTTCCCGTCACCGGCAGCACGCACCCCATGCACACGCCGGTGCCGCAGGCCATAGGCACGTCCACCGAGGCCTGCACCGGGATCGCGTACCGGCCCGCGATCGCTGTCACCTCGCGCAGCACGGGCACCGGCGCGGACGCGTAGATCACGTCGGTGCGCGCCTCGCGAATGATCTGCTCGAGCTGCGCCGTGACCGGGCCGCGAGCGCCGAACGAGCCGTCGGCGGTGACCACCGCCGCGGACCGCCCGTTCCGCCGGGCGGACAGCGCACCGAAAACGCGGTCCGCACTCGGGCCGCCGAGCAGGTAGTCAATGCTGCAGCCACGTTCGGCTAGCCGCGCCGCCAGCGCGAACAGCGGCGCGCTGCCGTAGCCGACGCCGAGCAGCAGGCAGCTTGACGGATCCTTGGGCAGCGGAAACGGCCTGCCCAGGGGGCCTACCGTATCGAGCACGTCCCGGGCCCGCAGCCCGGCCAGCCAGCGTGTCCCCGGCCCGCAGGCATCGACGACGATCTCCACCGTGCCACCATGATCGGGACGCACGTCGTGCACGGCGAACGCCCGCCGCCCGAGCATGGAGGTCTGCGGGCCGCCGACCGCGATGGTGATGAACTGACCCGGCCGGAACTTGGCCGCGATGGCGGGTGCGACCAGCGTCAGGGCGTGGTAGGCATCGACGCGCCGCACGGTCAGCACGGTACTGCGGATCTGGACGGGCGCCATCTGCCTCATCCCCCATAACCCACGAGACGGGCGGCCAAGCAGCGCGGCGTGTTCTTGCAGCGACCGCACCCCCACCTCACCGCGGATAGTGGCTTCGATCCCGTGGACGGCGGCGGCCAGGCCCGCCGCCGTGGTGACACAGGGAACGCCGCGCCGTACCGCGGCGGTGCGGATCTCGTAGCCGTCAAGGCGCGGGCCCGACTGCCCCGGGCTGCCGAACGGCGTATTCACGATCAGGTCCACCTCGCCCGCCAGGATCCGCGTTACCACGGTTGGCTCTCCGGTGGGGCCGGGACCGTCTCCGTGCTTTCGCACGATCTTGGCACGAACCCCGTTGCGGCGCAGCACCTCCGCGGTTCCCTCCGTGGCCCAGATCTCGAAGCCCAGGTCGGCCAGGCGTTTCACCGGGAATATCATCGACCGCTTGTCCCGGTTCGCCACCGACACGAACGCCCGCCCCTTGACCGGCAGCGACCCGTAGACCGCGGCCTGGGCTTTCGCGTACGCCGTGCCGAACACCGCGTCGATGCCCATGACCTCGCCGGTCGAGCGCATCTCCGGGCCGAGCACGGTGTCCACGCCCTGTCCGGTCAGATCGCGGAACCGCCCGAACGGCAGCACCGCTTCCTTCACCGCGACCGGCGCGTCCAGCGGCAGGCGGCCGCCGTCCAGGAGTGCGAGCATCCCCTCCGCGCGCAGCTCGGCAATAGTGGCGCCCAGCATGATCCGGGCCGCGGCCTTGGCCAGCGGCACCGCCGTGGCCTTGGAGACGAACGGCACCGTGCGCGAGGCCCTGGGGTTGGCCTCGAGCACGTACAGCACTCCCCCGGCCAGGGCGTACTGCACGTTCAGCAGTCCGCGCACGCCCACTCCGGCGGCGATCGCCTCGGTGGCCGCGCGGATCTCCTCGATATCGCTGCGCCCGATGGTGATCGGCGGCAGCGCGCAGGCCGAGTCGCCGGAATGGATGCCGGCCTCCTCAATGTGCTCCATGACGCCGCCGAGGTAGAGCTCGGACCCGTCGTACAGCGCGTCGACGTCGACCTCGATCGCGTCGTCGAGGAACCTGTCGATCAGCACGGGATGGCCGGAGCCCGCCTCCGCCGCCCGGGATACGTAGGTCTGCAGCGTCGCGTCGTCGTAGACGATTTCCATGCCGCGCCCGCCGAGCACGTACGAGGGCCGCACCAGCACCGGGTATCCGATCTCGCGGGCAATCTGGACCGCTTCCGCGGCCGACGTCGCGGTCCCGTACCTGGGCGCGGTCAGCCCGGCTTTTTCCAGCACGCGGGCGAACGCGGCGCGGTCCTCGGCCAGGTGAATCGCCTCCGGTGAGGTGCCCACCACCGGAACGCGGGCGGCCGCCAGGGCCCGGGCCAGCCCAAGCGGCGTCTGCCCGCCAAGCTGCACGATCACGCCCGCCACCGGGCCCGTCGCCTGCTCCGCGCGGACGACTTCGAGCACGTCCTCCAGGGTCAGCGGCTCGAAGTAGAGCCGGCCCGACGTGTCGTAGTCGGTGGAGACCGTCTCCGGGTTGCAGTTCACCATGACGGTCTCGTAGCCCGCGTCGGTGAGCGCGAACGAGGCATGCACGCAGGCGTAGTCGAATTCGATTCCCTGGCCGATGCGGTTCGGCCCGCTGCCCAGGATGATCACCTTGGGCGTGGTGCCTTCCGGCACTTCGTTCCCGTCGTCGTAGGTCGAGTACAGGTACGGGGTGCGGGCCGCGAACTCCGCGGCGCAGGTGTCGACCGCGTGGTACACCGGCCGCACGCCGAGCCCCCAGCGGATCTCCCGGACCACGGCCTCCTGGCTCTTCCGCAGCTCAGCGATCTGCACGTCGGAGAACCCGTTCTGTTTCGCCAGCTGCAGCGTCTGCACGTCAAGCGCGGGCGCCGCCGCGATCTGCTCCGCCACGTGTTCGATGTACTGGATCTGCTCGATGAACCAGGGGTCGATGCCGGTCACGCGGACCACGTCGGCGGGGCTTGCGCCGGCCCGCAGGGCCTGGTGGATGGTGGCGAGCCGACCGTCGTGCGGGGTTCCGGCCGCACGCAGCAGACTGGCCGGATCTCCGGGCGGATTTTTCCAGCCGAACGATCCGTGGTTACTCTCCAGCGACCGGAGCGCCTTTTGCAGGGCCTCGGTGAAGTTACGGCCGATGGCCATCGCCTCCCCCACGCTTTTCATGTGGGTGGTGAGCGCGGGATCGGCCCCGGGGAACTTCTCGAACGCGAACCGCGGCACCTTGACCACGACGTAATCAAGCGCGGGCTCGAAGCAGGCCGGGGTCTGGCCGGTGATGTCGTTCGGAATCTCGTCGAGCGTGTAGCCGATAGCCAGCCGCGCGGCGATCTTGGCAATCGGGAAGCCGGTGGCCTTGGAGGCCAGCGCGGACGAACGCGACACCCGGGGGTTCATCTCGATCACGACCATCCGCCCGGTGGCCGGCTCGACCGCGAACTGGATGTTGCAGCCGCCGGTGTCCACGCCGACCGCGCGCATGATGGCGATCGCGGTATCCCGCATCGCCTGGTACTCGCGGTCGGTCAGCGTCATGGCCGGGGCGACGGTGACCGAGTCCCCGGTATGCACGCCCATCGGGTCGATGTTCTCGATCGAGCAGACGACGACCACGTTGTCGGCGCAATCGCGCATCAGCTCGAGCTCGAATTCCTTCCAGCCGATAATGCTCTGCTCGAGCAGCACCTCGTGTGTCGGGCTGGCGTCAAGCCCGGCCCCGGCGATGCGCCGCAACTCGCTGACGTCTTTGGCGATGCCGGACCCGGCGCCGCCGAGGGTGAACGAGGGCCGCACGACCACCGGGTAGCCCAGGCCGCCGGCCGGGCCGCCCGGCGCGGTGCCCGTGACGACCGCGATACATTCATCGATGTCGTGGCAGACGCGGCTGGTCGGGACCTCCGCGCCGAGTCCGGTCACGATCTCCTTGAACCGCTCGCGGTCCTCGCCCGCCCTGATCGCGTCGATGTTCGCGCCGATCAGTTCGACGTTGTAGCGCCGCAGGACACCCGAATCGTGCAGGGCGACGGCCGCGTTCAGCGCGGTCTGGCCGCCCAGCGTGGGGAGCAGCGCATCAGGACGCTGGATCGCGATGACCTTCTCCAGCGTCTCGGCCGTGATCGGCTCGACGTAGGTCGCGTCGGCGAACTCGGGGTCGGTCATGATCGTCGCCGGGTTGGAGTTGACCAGGCTGACCCTGATGCCCTCGGCCTTCAGCACCCGGCAGGCCTGGGTGCCCGAGTAGTCGAACTCGCAGCCTTGCCCGATGACGATAGGTCCAGACCCGATCACCAGCACCGATGTCAGATCCTCACGCCGTGGCACGATGCACCCCCATGAGTTCGGTATGCCTCCGGAGCGAGGTTCCGGCTTTGTCTGCAGTTTGGGGTGTCATGGCACCCCAAACTGCAGACATATCAGCGGGCGGGCTCATCGGGAGCGCTCGAGCATGGCGCAGAAGTGGTCGAAGTGATCGGCGGCATCGTGCGGGCCGGGAGCGGCTTCGGGGTGATACTGCACGCTGAACACCGGGCGCTCGAGCAGCCGCAGGCCCTCCACCACGCCGTCGTTGAGGTTGACGTGGCTGATCACCGCCGGGCCGTAGGGCGTATCGAAGGGCTGCTGCGCCTGCGGTGGCACGTGTGACCAGGTGGAGGCGCCCTCCGGGGCCGGGGCCCGGGTCGTGCCGGGTTGCGCTTGTCCCGGGAGCGCGGCGGCGAAGCCGTGGTTATGGCTGGTGATGTAGACGCGACGGGTGGCTAGGTCCATCACCGGCTGGTTCACTCCCCGGTGACCGTACCTGAGCTTGTAGGTCTTCAGGCCAAGCGCCAGGGCGAGGATCTGGCTGCCCAGGCAGATGCCGAAGACGGGCAGGCCGGCGTCGAGCACCCCGCGCATCGCGTCCACCGCGTACCCGGCCGCGGCTGGGTCACCCGGGCCGTTGCTGAAAAACACGCCGTCGGGTGAGGCGGCCAGGATCTCCTCGGCGCTGGCGGCGGCCGGGACCACCATCACCTCGCAGCCCCTGGCCACAAGGGCCCGCGGCGTGGACGCCTTGATGCCCAGGTCAACCGCCACGACACGAAACTTGACCTGGCCCAGTGGACGGATCGTGTACGGCTCAGCGGTGCTCACCACCCGGGCCAGGTCGGCTCCGGTCATCCCGGGGCTGGCCAGGACGCGCTCGAGTAGTTTTTTAGGATCAGTCTCGACGGTGCTGATTGCCGCCCGCATGGCGCCTTGCTCGCGCACCCGCATGGTCAGCAGCCTGGTGCCACGGACCGCGATGGCCGGGATGCCCTCGGCGCGAAGATACTCGTCGAGCTCGCCGGTCGCCCGCCAGCTTGATGCGATCCTGGCCGGCTCGCGGACCACGTAGCCGCTGACCCAAACCTGGCGGGACTCGGGATCGGTGTCGTTGACACCCGTGTTACCGATATGCGGCGCGGTCATCGCGACGATCTGGCGGCAGTACGAGGGATCGGTCAGCGTCTCCTGGTACCCGGTCATGGCGGTGTTGAAGACCATCTCCCCGAACCTCTCACCGGCCGCGCCGAAGGCCGTCCCGTGCAGCGTGGTGCCATCTTCGAGGACGAGCAGGGCGGTGCGGGTCACCGGGTTCATGGTCAGGCCAGCTTTCCGTCGAGCACGGTGGGCGTGCCGCGCAGGAAGGTGGCCACCACCCGGCCGGGCAGTTCCATCCCGGCGAACGGCGTATTGCGGCTCTTGGACACGCCGGGAACGACGGCCTCAGCGGGCGCCGCCGGGTCATACAGGGTGAGGTTGGCGGGTGCGCCGGGCTCGAGCGGGATACCGTGCCCGGCCAGCCGCCCGATCCTGGCCGGCCGGACGGACATCCGGTCGGCGACCTGCGGCCAGTCGAGCAGTCCGGTGTCCACCATCGTCTGCTGGACCACCCGGAGCGCGGTCTCGAGCCCGGTCATGCCGAACGCCGCCTCCGACCACTCTGCTTCCTTGGCCTCCACGGGGTGCGGGGCGTGATCGGTGGCGACGCAGTCGATGGTGCCGTCGGCGAGCGCGCGCCTCAGCTCGGCCACATCGGCCGCGGTGCGCAGCGGCGGGTTGACCTTGAACACGGGGTCATAGCCCGCGGTGAGCTCATCGGTCAGCATCAGGTGGTGCGGCGTCACCTCGGCCGTGACCAGCCATCCCTTGGACTTCGCCCAGCGGATGATCTCCACAGACCCGGCGGTGGACACATGGCAGATGTGCAGCGATGACCCCACGTGGGCCGCGAGCAGGCAGTCCCGCGCGATGATGGCCTCCTCGGCCACGGCGGGCCAGCCGGCCAGGCCGAGGCTCGCGGACATCTCGCCCTCGTTGACCTGTGCCCCCTCGGTGAGCCTCGGCTCCTGCGCGTGCTGGGCGATCACGCCGTCAAACGCCTTGACGTACTCCAGCGCCCGGCGCATCAGCAGCGGGTCAGCCACGCACCGGCCGTCATCGGAGAACACGCGGACCCGCGCGGCCGAATCCGCCATCGTGCCGAGCTCGGCCAGCCGGGCGCCGCCCAGCCCGACGGTGACCGCGCCCACCGGCTGGACATCGCAGTGCCCTGCGGCACGGCCGAGTCGCCAGACCTGCTCCACCACGCCGGCGGTATCGGCGACGGGTTCGGTGTTGGCCATGGCATGCACGGCGGTGTAACCGCCGAGGGCGGCCGCCGCGGTGCCAGTCTCGACCGTTTCCGCGTCCTCCCGGCCCGGCTCGCGCAGATGCGTGTGCAGGTCCACGAGGCCGGGCAGGGCGATAAGGCCGTCGGCGTCGAGCACCCGGACACCCGAGTGGTTCAGCCCGGCCTCGACGGCCGCGATAGATCCGCCGCTGAGCAGGATGTCAGCCGTACCGCTCGCCCGGCCGCCGTGTCCTGCGACCGTGACGCCCCTGATCAGCCACCTGTCCGGTTCGGTGGGCCGGCCGTCCGTCGCGGGGCCGCCGGGTCGGCCGGCCGTCACGGGGTCACCGCCGGGAACTCCGTGCCGCCAAGTAGCAAGTACAAGACCGCCATCCGCGTGGTGACCCCGTTCGCCACCTGTTCCACGATCGTCGAGCGGGCGGAGTCCGCGACATCGGCGGCAATTTCCACTCCCCGGTTCATCGGCCCCGGGTGCATGACGATGGCGTGGTCGGGCAGCCGCGACATCCTGGCGGCGTCGAGCCCGTACCTGCGGCTGTACTCGCGCACGCTCGGAAAGTACGCCGCGGTCATCCGCTCCTGCTGGACCCGGAGCATCATCACGACATCGCTCTTGGGCAGCTCGCTGTCCAGGTCATAGCTCACCTCACAGGGCCAGCTGCCGACGGCGAGCGGCAGTAGCGTGGGCGGTGCGGCCAGCGTCACCTCGGCACCGAGAGTGCTCAGCAATAGCACATTGGACCGGGCCACCCGGCTGTGCAGTATGTCTCCCACGATGGTGACCCTGACTCCGTCGAGCGCGGCGCTGTGTTGGCCCGGGGGGGCGACCCCCCGGAACCCCCCGCTCCTGGGGGGACCCATCCCCCCAGACCCCCCTCGGAACCTGCGCCGGATGGTGAACGCGTCAAGCAGAGCCTGGGTGGGATGCTCGTGCGTACCGTCCCCGGCGTTGAGGACGCTGCCCTGGACCCAGCGCGCGAGCTGGTGCGCCGCACCTGATGCGCTGTGCCTGATCACCACCGCGTCCGCTCCCATGGCCTCCAACGTCAGCGCGGTGTCTTTGAGGCTCTCGCCCTTGGCCACGCTCGACCCTTTGGCGGAAAAGTTGATCACGTCGGCGGACAGCCGCTTGGCGGCGGCCTCGAACGAGATCCTGGTCCTGGTCGAATCCTCGTAGAAGAGGTTGACCACGGTCCGGCCGCGCAGCGTGGGCAGCTTCTTGATCGGACGGTCGGCCAGCTGAGCCAGCTCCTCGGCGGTGTCGAGGATCAGCAGCGCGTCGGCCCGGCTCAGGTCGGCGGCCGAGATCAGGTGCCGGTTCACGGCTGCCTCCCGTCGTCGCCGACCATCACGGCGTCTTGATCATCGACCTCGGCCAGCAGGACGTGCACGAGCTCGCGCTGCGAGGTCGGCAGGTTCTTGCCCACGTAATCGGCGCGGATCGGGAGCTCGCGGTGGCCACGGTCCACCAGCACCGCCAGCTGCACGGCCCGGGGCCTGCCCAGGTCGTTCAGGGCATCGAGCGCGGCTCGCACCGTCCGGCCCGAGTACAGCACATCGTCGACGAGGACGACGGTCTTCCCGTCTACCCCCGCGGCGGGAAGCTCGGTCCGGCCGAGCGCGCGGGCCGGGTGGAGCCGCAGATCGTCCCGGTGCATGGTGACGTCCAGCGAACCGCACGGGACCTCTAGCCCCTCGAACTCCCCGATAAGAGCCGCGAGCCGACGTGCAAGCGGAACCCCGCGGGTCGGAATGCCGAGCAGGATGACCTGATCACCGCCGTGCGTCCGCTCCAGGATCTCGTGCGCGATCCTGGAAAGCGCACGCCTGATCTCCTCGGCATCGAGGACTGCGAGACCATCACGCCCCGCGACCGGACTGCTGGCTGCGCACATGTGACGGACCTCCTTCCCCGCCTCTCCGGACGGTCCTTAAAGGATGTCTACGTGGACGATCATACGGGGAGTCACCAACTGGCCGAGCGGCTTCGGGACAGCCCTCGTCGTATGTGATTTAGCTCACACCGGACGGATGTTATCAGAACGTGACGATGGGCCGCCCCGTCCCGCCAACAAGCCCGCAGCGACGGGAAACCTGTCTGCAGCCGGGTTCTGGCCGGCCGGCGGAGGGTACATAGTGAAGTGCGAGGGCTAGTCGGTTACCGGATGAGTTGAGCCAGTTTTTGCCATTCGGCTTGACCTAATAGCGCGCGCCGCCTACCGTCACTGAGCGTAACCGTTACCGTAAGCGACGACTGGCCGGGGAACCGAGGAACAATGCCATCTGAGTACGCCAAGACACTAGGCGCGCGGCTGCGCGCCATCCGCACACAGCAGGGCCTCTCGCTGCACGGAGTTGAAGAGAAGTCACGTGGCCGCTGGAAGGCCGTCGTCGTGGGCTCATACGAGCGCGGCGACCGGTCGGTAACGGTCCAGAAACTCGCCGAGCTCGCCGAGTTCTACGGGGTGCCGGTGTCTGAGTTGCTGCCCGGCGACGCTGCCCCGTCACCGCTGGTGCCATCACCCAAGCTCGTCATCGACCTAGAGCGGATGGGCCAGCTGCCCAAGGACAAGGTCGGCCCGCTGGCACGTTACGTTGCGACCATTCAGAGCCAGCGCGGCGACTACAACGGCCGCGTCCTGTCTGTGCGGCATGAGGACCTCCGCTCTCTGGCGGTCATCTACGACAAGTCCCCCTCTGACCTGACCGAGGAGCTCATCAGCTGGGGCGTGCTCGACGCGGATGCGCGGGGCGCGATGGACGGTTTCTGAGCCGCTAACCGGCCGGCCGAAGCGGGAGCGGAGACTGCACCTCGACACCGAGCGCCGTCTCTGCCAGGGACAGGAAGGTCTCCGCATCCCGCAGCAGGTCATCGGCCTCTCGCGCCGATGCCGCCCGGGGTAGTCCTGCTTCGGCGGCCGCGCGTTTGCCGGCTCCGGCCGCGAAGTAAGCCGCCCACTCGGTGAGCGCCGGCTCGACCTGAGGCAGCAGCTCCCAGACGCTATGCGGCTTCCTGCGCCTCGACCTGGGCTCACCGCGAGCGGCCACCACGGCGGCCGCCGCCCGCAGCGCCGCCAGGTGGGCGGTGACGTACCGGGCGCCGGGCGCCGACTCGTCGGCCGCCTCGGCCAGACCGCGCCGCGCGGACTGGAGCATGCTGAGCACCGTCGGCGCCAACCCGGGAGCTGCGGGAGCCCCGGGATACCGCGAGCTGAAGTCACCTCGGCCCGGTCGCATCTCCACTGCGTGAGGCGCTTGCCTCTGCCTCACCCGGCCGGCGCTGACACATCTATTCGAACCTAAATTCGCTCGGATGTCCAGCTGTCTTCGATGTCTGTTCGAAGATAACGCGGGGGTCTGACATTTTCGGTGCTCCCGGGACCCGGAAGGCGTGCGATCCGAGTGCCGGAATCCCGCGCGTGGGCGGGCAGGGACGGGAGTCCGGTTGTGAGCCGGCGGCCTGCTGCCGGATGCCGGGATCTTGGTGCCGGGATCTTGGTGCGGGATCTTGGTGCGGGGATCTTGGTGCGGGATCTTGGTGCCGGATCTTGGTGCCCGCAGCCGCCGGCCGCACGAACCAGGCGGCGTGCAGGACAAACCCCGGAGATGCGCCCTCCGGGGCGCTGCTTTCTGGGCTGTCATGCTTTCTGGGCTGTCATATTTGTCGCTAGCTGGCCCGCCGTGCATCAGATTGACCGGGCGGATCAGCCGCGCAGCGCCCGGATGGTGAACGGGATGCTCACGGTGGCGAGCATCGAGCGCTGGACGATCCTGCTCGACGGCCGTAGCTAAACCCGCCCGTAGCCACCCTTCACGCGTCCGTGACCCGGTACAACTGCGCCAGATCTGTCACTTCCCGTTTGACGTGGCAGGCCGAAAGGGCTGCTGACCCGCGGTCCGCCACTTTGCTGATCGGGGTTGCCGGCGGCCATGGTCTCTGATTTGAGTGGCGGTTCGCCCGACTCGAGTCCCGCATGCCGCTGCCCCGGGTTCACTGCCCCGGGTTCACTGCCCCGGGAGAGACGCCCGGCCTCGCCCCTGGTCTGCACCCTCGCCGTCACTTCCGGCCCAGACATTCATCTTTGAACCCCCTGCCCCACCCGCCCCGTCCAGCAAAAAAAGATCTTGGATAATTCGGCTCTCCCGGAGACTTTGGTACCCCATGATTGCCCCAATCCTCCGTAACAGCCCGATCATCCGCGCGAACCAGCCGTCCCGGGCCGCACCATGCCCGGCCGGATCCGGCACGGCATACACCCCGCACCACCGTACCCAGCAGCCGCTGCGCCACCAGAAAAGACGGGCGGCGGGTCCGGGGTGGCCCGACCGTTCCAGTGACCCCCCGCGTGCCCGAGCCACCGCAGAACCCGGAGCTCGCGCAAATTTTCCGCTGCCCTGGGTCCGGCCTGCGGACAGCAGGAACCAGCTGACGCTACCCTCAGGGGGCCGTGGAGCCGGCCGCGACGGGGGCTATGTGGCATTCGACCGATAGACGCAATTTTGCGCGCGGCGCAACTGTTTTGTGCGAAGGGCTGGCTCGGGCCTGTATTTTATTCGCGTGCCATCCCGACCCGCCACCGACGACGGGAGCGCGAAGCCACTCGCCGATGACCTGAGCACAAGCTCCGGCGAACAGGACATCAAGGGGGATGCTGGGGCTGAGTGTGCTGCAACCGAGACCGACGTACTACCTGGCGCTACCGCTGAGCTGCGTGTGAACGCTGTTAACGGCGAGGCGCGTGCCGCCGCGCCGGACACTGAACCGCGTCCAGCCGAGGCCGGAGCTGACGCACGGCCCGCCGGAGCTGACGCACGCATCGCCGGAACCGACGCACCGCCCGCCGAAGCCGACGCACGGCCTGCACCACGCACGGCCGGGGCTGGTGGCGGGCCGCGTCCAGGTGAGTCGGGGCGGTGGTTCCGTCCGGCGAGGACCGACTCGCTGCTTCCGGGCCAGACCGGGTTCCCAAGACAGGCCGAGGCACCCATCGTCCCGGCCACAGCGAAGCCGGGCGCCCCGGCCCCGGACCAAGCAGAGCCGGGCGCCCCGGCCCCCAACGTTCCGTCGGCCGCGGATCAATCAGAGCTGGGCGCTCCTTCAGCGGAGGAAGCCGACCGGCCGGAGACGGGCGCCGCGCCGAGAACCGCTGAGCCAACTACAGCGCCGGGAACCGCTGAGCTAACTACCGGGACTAGGGAAGCCAACCCGGCGGGGGAAGCCAACCCGGCGGGGGAAGCCAACCCGGCGGGGGAAGCCAACCCGGCGGGGGAAGCCAACCCGGCGGGGGAAGCCAACCCGGCGGGGGAAGCCAACCCGGCGGCGGTTCGCCCGACAAGTCCAGCCTTCATCACGGGCCAGACGCCCGCGCCCGTCAGGCCAGACCAGACGTTCCCGCCCCCCAGGCCAGACCAGGCGACCCCGCCCGCCCGGCCGGACCGGGCGGGCGCGCCGTCGGACC